>CACYDT010000001.1 GCA_902773295.1 uncultured Veillonellaceae bacterium
GAGAAGCAGATGCAGAGAGCGCTTCTGCAATACTGGAACCCGAGGAACCGGGATATTGTGCGCAAGGCGCTTCGACTGGCGCATCGGGAAGATCTGATCGGGCATGGAAACAAATGCCTGGTGCCGCCGGAAACGGATACATCGGGGAAAAAGAAGAAACAGGATCGAAGAAAGCAGAGGCGGTAAAGGGAAAGGAGGATGGGGCTATGCGTTGTCCTTTTTGCAAGAAGCCTGACAGCAGGGTGATCGATTCCAGGGCGGCAGAAGACGGCAATACCATTCGCCGCCGCAGGGAGTGCAGCGGTTGTGGGAAGCGGTTCACCACCTATGAGGTCCTTGAGATGGTGCCTCTCATGGTCATCAAGAACGACGGTCGCCGGGAGCTATTTGACAGGGAGAAACTTTTGAAGGGGCTGATCCGTTCCTGTGACAAGCGGGACATTTCCATGGAAAGAATTGTTGCGCTGGAAAATGATATTGAGAGAGAACTTCGCAACACAATGGAGCGGGAAGTAACGGCGCGTTCCATTGGAGAGCTTGTGATGGAGCGCCTCAAGGATTTCGACGAGGTGGCATATATCCGTTTCGCATCGGTCTACCGCAAGTTCAGGGATATCAGCAACTTCCTGGATGAGCTGGAAAAGCTTAAAAACTTGAAAGAAATCACGTGATGCTATAGGAACTGTCAGGCTTGGGGGGATTTCAGGGTTGGACTGGGGATTGCAGTCGGAGATCAGGGAAAGGCTTGGAAAAGAGCGGGGGTATTATTGTTATCCGGCAGGGGGGCGTCAGCGCTTTGCTCTCGTTTATCCGAATTCCTATCGCGTGGGCATGTCCAATTTGGGGATCCACATCATTTATGAGCTGCTGAATCAGCGGAAGGATACGGCTTGCGAGAGAGTATTCCTGCCGGACGGGAATCGCCTGGAAACGTACCGGAAGACGAAGACGCCTATTCTGTCCATGGAAACGCAGACACCGCTGTATCAATTCGATATCATTGGCTTTGCGGCATCTTTTGAGATGGATTATTTTCATATTCTGGACATCCTGGAGCTAGGAAAAGTCCGCCTGCGGGCGGAAGAGCGCGGGGAGAGGGATCCTCTGGTCATCATTGGGGGGCCCTGTGCCACATTCAATCCGGAGCCCCTTTCCCTTTTTGCGGATGCCTTTGTCATAGGGGAGGGGGAGGCAATCCTGCCCCGTTTTATGGAAACGTGCCGTGCAGCCCACTTCGAGGGCGTTCCGCGCATCGAATTGCTTCGCCGTCTGTCAGGGCTTCCGGGAATCTATGTTCCGTCTCTTTACGAGCATCACTATGCGCCTGATGGGAGATTGTGCAGGATCAGTTCTTCGGAAAGCGCTCCCTCCCGTGTTGTGCGCCAGTGGGTGCGGGATTTGGATGCGTATCCGGCGCATACGGTTGTGGTCACGGAAGATACGGAATTCAACCTCTATCTTGTGGAGACAGCCAGGGGGTGCGGCCGCCATTGCCGTTTCTGCATGGCGGGATACTGCTTCCGCCGCCCGAGGAACAGATCCCTGAAGGTTCTTTTGGATGAGATCCGGGAGGCGGTTCCTTATGGGAAGCGCATTGGGCTCATGGGAGCCGCAATTTCCGATTATCCGGAAATCGATGCTCTTTGCAGGGATATCCAGGGAGAGGGGCTTGCCATGTCCGTGGCATCCTTTCGGGCGGATTCCGTGACGAAGGAGCTCGTGGATGCCCTTGCCCAAAGCGGGCTCAAGACACTCACTATGGCTCCGGAGGCAGGGAGTGCGCGCATGAGGGCCGTCATCAATAAGGGCATTGAGGAGGAGCATCTGTTCACGTCCATGGAATTGGGCCTTGCGGCCGGCATCCAGAATTTCCGTCTCTATCTCATGGTGGGGCTTCCCTTTGAGGAAGAGGAGGATGTCCTGGCGATTGTGGACCTCGCAAACCGCCTGAAGGATTATATGGAAGAGAAAGGGTGCAAGGGCATGTTGACGCTCAGCATCAATCCCTTTGTGCCGAAGCCGTTTACGCCTTTCCAATGGGTGCCCATGGCATCGCGGCAACAGGTGGAGGATCGGTTGAAGCTGATACGCAGTGGCCTGAAGAAGCGCAAGCATATCCATATCATTTCTGAATCCACGAAAGAGGCGTATCTTCAGGGGATCCTTGCCCGTGGGGATCGGAGGATTTCCGAGGTGCTGGCGGCTGCTCATGAAGCAGGGGGGAGCAAAGCATTCCGCCGTGTGATGAAGGAAGCCGGCTGTCTTCCGGAGTTCTATCTTTATCGAGAGAGGGAAAAGGACGAAGTGTTTCCGTGGGACAGCCTTGACATGGGGTTTCGCAGGGAATATATTTACAAGGAACTGGAAAACGCAGGCCGGCTCTGTTTCACGCCGCAGTGTTTTGACGGATGCTGCCGATGCGGTGTGTGCAATGCACCGCTGGATTGATGCCTGCTGGCAATGAGGAGATGTTGGTATTGAGTTATTTCTTGCAGCATAAGCACAATAATCTATGGCATGGGAAATTCTCGCTGTTTCCGGAGGAGATGGCCGTACATGCAATATCCACCCGTCAGGCGGGGGTCAGCCGGAAACCCTACGACTTTTTGAACATGGCTCTTCATGTCGGTGACGATGAGGAGGCAGTCCTCAAGAATCGGAGTATTTTTTCCGCTTCTCTGGAGGTGAAGGCAGAGAATATCGTATCTCCGCAGCAGGTACATGGTGACAGGATTTTCCGTGTGACATCGGAGCATGTGGGAAGGGGCGCAGGCTCCTATGCGGATGCCATTCCGGAAACGGATGCTCTGATCACAGATGAGCCGGGCATTCCGTTGATGCTCTGTTTTGCCGACTGCACGCCGGTTCTGTTCCTGGATCCTGAGCACAAGGCTGTCGGCATTGCCCATGCAGGTTGGAAGGGGACGATGAAGCGGATTGCCCAAAAGACTCTGGAAGCGATGGGGAGGGAGTTTGGCACGGTTCCCGAGGAGTGCCTGGCGGGGATTGGCCCGTCCATCGGGCCCTGCTGCTATGAAGTCGGCAGCGAGGTAGCAGAGGCATGCCGTGAGGCTTTTCCGGGGCAGGAGGAGAAGCTTCTGGTGAGGAGGGACGGAAAGCTCCGCTTTGACCTGTGGAAAGCCAATCGCCTGCAGCTCATCGAGTCAGGCATGCTGCCGGAGAATATCGAGTCAGCGGATACCTGCACAGCCTGCGAGCATTCGTGGTATTTCTCCTATCGCGCGGATGGCGGGATTACGGGGAGAATCGCAGCGATGATTGCATTGCAGAAGTATTGATGGCAGGAGGGGCGGAAAATGATTGCGGAAAAGCTTCATGAGGTGGAAGCCGGGATCGAAGCTGCCCGGCTTCGCCGTACGCGGGTACCGAAGGAGGCGCCCGTGCATTTGGTGGCCGTTACGAAGAACCATGATGTTGCTGCTATGAGGGAAGCCATTGATGCAGGCGTGTCCAGGATCGGCGAGAACCGTATCCAGGAGGCAAAGGAAAAGTTTGGTGTGCTTGACCGGAATGTGCAATGGCATCTCATTGGCCATCTGCAGACGAACAAGGCCAAGCAGGCCGTGAAGTATTTTGATCTCATTCATTCGATTGACAGCAGCCATCTGGCAATGGCCGTAGACAAGGCCGCAGCCTCTGCAGGAAAGGTGCAGGACGTGCTCGTGCAGGTGAACCTCGCGGAAGAGGCAAGCAAGTCAGGCATCCACAAGGAGGAATTGATGGGGCTTCTGAAGTTGGTGGACAGCCTGGAACATCTTCATCTTTGCGGGTTGATGCTCATCGCGCCGAATTATGAGAATGTAGAGGCGTGCCGCCCGCTCTTTCGGGAAATGTATGGAATTTTCCAGAAAATAAAGGGAATGGAATGGCGAACAGCGAATATAGAATATCTATCCATGGGGATGACACATGACTATCAGATTGCCGTAGAAGAAGGGGCGAATATCGTTCGCGTTGGCACGGCAATCTTTGGGCAGCGCCAATATTGAGACGTAATTCCTTAGGGGAGTGGGAGAGATGGGGATCATTGACAAGGTTTGCAGCAAAATCGGTTTGATGGATTCGGATGAAGAGGTCAATGAGCAGGAAGAAGAGGAAAAAAGGGCGAAACGGGTACGAGAAACCAGGGCGTTTGAGGAAATAAGGAAAAAAGAGGAGACAGAAGAGATGAGTGAACGGGATTTCGGCAGCCGCCATGACCGCCAGGAGAACCGCATGGGGCCACAGAATGTGGTGGATTTCCAGAATGCGGCATCTGCGCGTGATAGTGCGGTTGCTGCATATAAGATGAAGGTCATCGTCATTGAACCGAAATCCTTTGACGATGCGCAGGAAGTGGCGAACTGCCTTAGGGAGAAACGTCCTGTAGTAATCAATTTCGACAAGACGGATGCAGAAGCGGCGAAGCGAATCATTGATTTTATCAGTGGTACGACCTATGCATTGAGCGGCGAGATCAAGAAGGTGGGCCACAATGTCTTCCTCTGTGCGCCGAGCAATGTCAATGTCAGCTATACGGAAGACGAGAAAAAAGGCTCTGGGGAGATGCCTTGGATGAAGAAATAGCGTGAGTTGGGGATATGGGTATGTCATCAGAAAAAGAAAAGGTTGTACGGTTTTATAAGGGGACAGAGGGCGAGGAGATTGCTGTCCGTCTGGCAGATCTCGCAGAGCAGGCTTTGCACTGCCAGAAGTTTCGCCTGTCCGGGTTTCTCGATCCCTATGGACAGGGAATCGCGGAGACCGTGGCGGCAAATTTTCCCGGTCTCAAGGTGGATTTTTTCGGCGGCTACCAGGGCGCGGAGCGCGAACGGGCAGTTCTTTCGGATGCTTCTTTTGGGGGCAGGCCGTCTTATGAGATCGCGGTGGTCAAGGCGGCGTGGAATGAGCAGTTCACTCGTCTTTCCCACCGGGATGTGCTGGGCGCTCTCATGGGTCTGGGAATAGAACGGGACATGATAGGCGATATCATTGCTACCGGAGAACATGCGAAAATTCTTGCCGACAAGAAAATCGCGGAATACTTGCTTTCTCATCTCACGCAGATTGGTTCTGCCGGGGTATCCTGCACTATGGATGAGCTTTCCTCCATTGCTCCGAAGGAGGAACGGTGCAAGGAAATAAAGGCTACGGTGGCATCTCTTCGGGTGGATTCCATTGCAGCCGCAGGTTTCGGTTCTTCCCGCAGCCGGGCGGCGGCGGATATCGCGGCGGACAAGCTGAAGCTCAACTGGCAGCCGGTGAAGAATGCTTCCCAGATGGTCAAGGAGGGGGATGTTCTCTCCATGAGGGGGCGGGGACGACTGGAAGTGGCAGAGGTACGCGGCCATACCAAAAAAGGGCGTATTGGAGTATTGTTGAAACGCTATTTATGATATACTAGAGAACGTTAGAATTTTCCGCAGGAAAAGCTCTTACGTTTTCTGCATATACCGCGAACGGCATGAACAAATAGGAACAGTTTTTCCTTCGCGAGTATAAATCGATAGAAAGTAAGGGGAATGTATCTTGCTTACACCAATGGATATACACAATAAGGAATTCAAGCGCAGTTTTCGCGGATACAATGAGGACGAAATCGACGAGTTCCTGGATCAGGTAGTGAATGACTATGAAAAGCTCTACAGGGAAAATGACAAGCTCAAGGAAGAAGTGGAGCGGAACAAAAAGGACATCGAGCAATACCAGAAACTGGAGAAAAATCTTCAGGATACTCTGCTGGTTGCCCAAAGAACAGCAGAGGAGGTCTTGAGCACCGCCAGGACGAATGCCGCGGAGCTCAAGGAAAACACATCGAGGGAATGCCAGAACATGCTTCGGCAGGCAGAGATGGAGGCAAAGCGCCAGATCGATGCGGCGGCGAACAGGGTGCGGGAGATTGTAGCGGAGTACGATCGCCTGGTACGGGAGAAGAATAATTTCCTGAAAAAGCTGCGCATCACGCTGGAATCCGAGCTTGCAGTGCTGGATCACACAATTGATGGACTGCCCAATCCGGATCAGAATGAGAACATCGTGAAGAGGAAAGAGGGAAAAACGGAGCCTGTCAAGCAAGTGGAAGAAAATGCAGAGGAAAAGGCAGAAGAAAAGGACAGGGCTTCCATGGATACTGTGGAGATGGAGCAGGCACCGGCAGATATCGGAAGATGGATAAGAGAAGACAAAGAAAATATAAAAGCAAAAAAGGAGTAAGGACTGGTTGCATTCATGGCAGGCATTTTGTTTTTTGGCATTATTGTTCTCGATCAGATCGTGAAACTTGCGGTAAAGGCGAATATGGCGCCGGGGGAAACCATACCGCTCATACCTCATGTATTCCATTTCACTTATGTGCTGAATCCGGGAGCGGCGTTTGGCATTCTGGAGAACCAGAGATGGTTTTTTATCGTGGCGGGGGTACTCATTCTCCTGTTTTTTGCCGGTCTTTATCCTAGGATGCGGCGGCAGGATCCCTGGTTGCGTTATGGCTGTGTTGCCTTGCTGGGAGGCGCGGTCGGGAATCTTATCGACCGTATCTATAATGGGCTTGTGGTGGATTTTTTTGATTTCCGCATCTGGCCTGTGTTCAACATTGCTGATATAGCGATTGTATGCGGTGTATGCTGCATGATGTATTCGATTTTGTTCAAGTCAAAAGAGGCGAAGGCCTGATGATGGGAGAGGCTGTCTATGCAGCGGATCGGCAGGGGGAGCGGCTGGATGTTTTTCTTGCCCGACAGGAGATCGGGGTTTCGCGGGCGCATGTGCAGAAACTCATCCTTGAGGGGCATGTATGGGTGAACGGATCTTTCTGCAAGCCGAATTGCAGGCTCAAGGGCGGGGAGTCCGTTCGGGTGCTTCTGCCGGAGCCGGAGGCAATTTCCGTGGAACCGGAACAAATTCCCCTCGATATCCTCTATGAGGACGAGGATATCATTGTGGTGAACAAGGCGAGGGGCATGGTTGTGCATCCTGCCGCCGGTGTCTGTCATGGCACCCTCGTGAATGCATTGCTGTATCACTGCAAGGATCTTTCCGGAATCAACGGAAAAATCCGGCCCGGCATTGTACATCGGCTGGACAAGGATACTTCCGGTGTCATGGTGGCCGCGAAGAATGACAGGGCTCATCTCAATCTTGCAGAGCAGATAGGCACGAAGACCGCACATCGGAATTACCTTGCGGTTGTCCATGGGAATATCCGTGAAGAGAAGGGCATCATCAAGGGCGATATCGGCCGTCATCCCGTGGATCGGAAGAAAATGGCGGTTGTTCGGGAGAATGGGAAGCCGGCCGTTACGGAATTCTATGTATTGCAGCGCTTTGGCGACTATACCTTGGTAAAATGTTCCCTGCAAACGGGGCGCACCCATCAAATACGGGTGCATATGGCCTATATCGGCCATCCTCTGGCAGGCGATCCGAAATACGGGCCAAGGAAGAAGGCGCCTTTCGCAATCGAGGGACAGGCGCTTCATTCTGCGAGCCTGTCATTTGTACATCCGGGAACGGGGGAGAACATGCGGTTTGAGGCTCCGCTTCCGGAGGATATGGAAAAAATATTGAATACCTTGGAAGTGGGAAGGAGCAGATGATGTCTATGACAAAGTTGGTCGAAAAAACGATCCTGATGGATTCGGAAGGAATTCGCCGTGCCCTCACCCGTATTTCCCATGAGATTGTCGAGAAAAACAAAGGCGTGGAGCATGTTGTTCTCGTGGGCATCCGTACTCGCGGGGTGCCCATTGCGGAGCGGATTGCACAGAACATTGAGCAGATTGAAGGAAAGCGGCCCCCCGTGGGAGTTTTGGACATCACCCTTTACCGGGATGATCTTTCCACGCTCTCTTACCAGCCGATTGTCCGCCCCACGGAGCTTCCGACGGATATCACCGGCAAGGTCATCGTTCTCGTGGATGATGTGCTCTATACAGGGCGCACGATTCGCGCAGCGCTGGATGCCATCATCGACATGGGACGTCCCAAATCCATCCAGCTGGCGGTTCTCATCGACCGTGGCCATCGGGAGCTTCCCATCCGCGCGGATTTCGTGGGCAAGAATGTGCCGACCTCCTCGCGCGAGGTGGTCAGTGTGCAGATTTCCACGGTGGATGATGCGGAGAAGGTCGTTCTGCGGGAAGTGGAAAAGAGCGAGTGAGGCAGCTGCGCATGGATAAGGACTTGGAAAAGGAAAAAGAAAAGGATCTCAATGAACTCAAGGCAGCCTTTCTGTTCAATGTTTCCCATGATATCCGTACCCCTATGAACGCTATCATGGGATTTACTGCCCTGGCGAGACGCCATATAGACCAACCGGAGCTTCTGGAGGAATATCTTGACAAGGTGGAGGTTTCCAGCCGGTATCTGCTGGCGCTGATCGATGACTTGCTGGAAATGAGCAAGCTGGACTACGGACAGATTGAAATCAAGTCCGATCCGTGCAGCCTTTCAGAGCAGGTCGGCGCTGTCGTGGATATGTTCCGCGCCCAGGCGGAGGACAAGCAGGTGAAGATCGAGACGACGATGGATTTTTCGGAAACGCAGGTCTTCTTGGATGCGCTTCGTTTCCGCAGGATTCTTGGAAATCTCCTTTCCAACGCCGTGAAGTTTACGCCGGAACATGGGAGCGTGCGCGTGTCGGTTCATCGGAAAAAGGTATCGAGCTCCGGTTTTGCCCGCTATGAGATTTCTGTGGAAGATACAGGCATCGGCATGACCGAGGATTTCATGGCACGCATGTATGAGGCTTTCGAACGGGAAGAGAGTTCTACGAAGACCGGTTCCATCGGCACGGGGCTGGGGCTTGCAATCACAAAGCGCCTCCTGGATATGATGGGAGGATCCATCTCTGTCAGGAGCGAGAAAGGGAAGGGCTCCAAGTTCACAGTGGAGCTTCCACTGAAACTTTCGGGCAATGTGTGGGAAGAACAGGCAGCGGTGCCTGCGAAGCAGGAGGTTCCCAAGGCGCTCGGCAGGCACCGCATCCTTCTGGTGGAGGATATCGATGTCAATCGGATACTTGCGGAGACGATTCTGAAGGAAGCCGGCTTCCTTGTGGAATCCGTTCCCGATGGCTGCGATGCCGTAGAGGCCATCAGGAATCATCCTCCGAAATATTATGACCTCGTGCTCATGGATATCCAGATGCCGGTGATGAACGGCTATGAGGCCACGCGTTCCATACGTGCCCTGCAACGGGAGGATGTAAAGGATCTCCCCATCATTGCCCTTTCCGCCAATGCCAGGGAGCAGGACAAAGCCATGAGCATGGAGAGCGGCATGAACTTTCATTTGGCAAAGCCTTTTGATATAGCGAATCTGGTTTCCACAATCAATGGTTACATCAAAGGTGTCAATCGTAAGGAACTGTAGAAATTGCCGATGTCCCGGGCGGGCATCGGCAATTTTTTATGCTTCTTTTGCGGCGACTTGGTTCCTGCCATTGGATTTTGCCTGGTAGAGTGCCTCATCGGCCCGGATGAAGATGACTTCCTTGGCAATTTTGTCCCGGGAGGAGGCGACACCGATGCTTACGGTCTGATGGCCTGCCCGGGAAAACCTGTAGGCGGCGATTGTCCTGCGCACTTGCTCGGCTCGTTCCACGGATGTTGCCAGATCGCATCCGGGCAGCAGGAGAATGAATTCCTCGCCGCCCCATCGCCCTGCAGCCTCGCCGTTTTCCTCGTGGACGGCATTTGCGAGAATCTCCGCTGTCTGGCGCAGTACGGAATCGCCAATGGCATGCCCAAAGGTATCATTGACTTTCTTGAAAAAATCAATGTCAATCAGGATGAGAGAAACGTCTTCTGATTTCTCGTAGGCCTCTTCCATGGCAGAATGTATGCGCCGTTCGATTTCACGGCGGTTGAGCAGCTGCGTCAGTTCGTCTGTCTTTGATATATGGGAAAGCCGGCGGTTGGCTGCCTGGAGTTCCTCGTTCAGCAGGGCCATTTCCTGGTAGGCCGTCTGCAATGCGTCCGTAGTTCTCTGTACGAAGGTTGCCATGCGCTTGAGCATAGCGGTCCCATTATCAAGTTTCTGCTCTGTTTGCGGTGCTTCGGGCGCATATGCCATGGTTGCTTCGCCCTCGCGCATACCGATGATCAAAATCGTGCATTCATGCTGGGTCACGGACTGCGCTGTTCCCAGGAATTCTCCTTCCAAAAAGCATCCTGCGACATCTCCCAGTCGGCGAAACGACGCCAATTCCTGATGGATGCCGGTATTCCAGAAAGCGCGGCGATCAATGCATTCATAAATCAAGGTTCCTTGGGAAGAAAACTGCCGCAAATGGTTGCAGCACTGCCGGACCTCCTGAAGGATTTCCCCCGGGTTCCCATAGGTCAGGCGAAGTTTGCTGGACTGAGGGATGCCGCCGGGAAAAAAGAGGTGTCCCTCTGCTGTGGCCGCGCTGGGAATGCGCAGGAATTCGTGGTTCTCTCCCTGCACGAGAAAGGGAAAGCCGAGGCTGTTGCGGAAAAAGTTCTCGTCCTTGGGGATGTCCAGATACTTTCGATAAACTTCATAGGCCGGTTCGTCGTCTACGGTCTCGAGGATGCGTCCCGAGGATTTCGTGGCTTCCATCACCATGCCGACGGGCTTCCAGCCAAGAATATGTTTCAGGCATATATGCAGGTCTTTTCCGCGGTAAGCGACAGCGACAGCCCCTGACTGCACGATTCCCTTTTCTGTCATCAGAAAGGCTCTCTCTTCGCTTTTCGTCCAGGAAACAGGATCCATCCCGATGATGCCTGCGCCGAAAATCGGCAGGGTTGGCGGAGAAATCCGCAGGGAGGAGAAGAAGGCCGATGCGTCGATATTCATTACCGTAACGAGAAATTCGATGGCTCGAAGGTCGTCATACCGGCGGAAGGCATCGGAAAGAGCTGCGGCTGCTTTTTCTTCTTCTCCCGGAAGGAAAGGAAGGTTTATGGTTTCGACATGCGCGGACTCAAACACGGAGAAGAGGAGCAGTGTTCCTTGATCGTTGACGGTGCCGTTCAGGATATTGCCGTCCGTGCAGCAGCCGATGATGGATGCCATAGGAAAGATTCGGTGGATATCCCGGGACAGTTTCTGTGCGGTTGCCATGTTTCCCCGGTTCATGAAGACATGCGCCAGAATACCTGCGTCCCAATGCTGACGATAGAGTTCGATGTGGTTCAGTTGTTTTTTGAGAGGTGTATTTTCTTTATAGACAATATAGAACTGCTTGATAGCAGACACCTTCCTTCTGCCTTAATTTTCAGATACACTATCGTATATGGATATTCGACATGCTCTATTAAAATTCCTCCTGTATTGCCTATACCGAGGGCAAGGAAATTTTCTTGCTGACGGTACAGGCAGTATGGGACGGTTATCCGGGAATTTTTTGAAGTTCCGGTATCCCGTCCCGTATGCACGAGGAAGCAATGAGATCCGGGATGTATTTGCGGTACAGCCTGCCGGAGAATCCTTCCTGGGGAAGCTCTATGAAAGGCGTGCCGGCAGGGCAGATCGGCTCATAGAGAGGGTCGGCAAGGATGGCGGAGGCATTGGAAAACAGAGGTTCCAGATCGATTTCATCCGTGGCGCGCAAATCCCCGGGACGCAGAAGCCGGTCTTCGGTTTCCACGGGGCAGATGACGCGGATATGGCAATGGAGCTCATCTTCCAGCGCTGTGGCCAGAGATGAGGAAAAGACGCTTTCGCCGATGAGATAGATGTTCTTCTCCGGGACTGATTCCGCAGTGGAAGAGAACGGACGTGCAGCGGGATAGGCATGGTCGAAAGGCGGCTCCAGGCATGGAAGGAGTCTCTTTTTCATGCTGCCGAAGGGGACTCCGATGACATAGGGAGTCCCCCAGGCGTTTTCCATGACACGGGCAGCGCCGAGCCCTCCATAGCTGACGACGAGATTGACTTCGGCGCGGGAGGCGCGGCGAAGGTTTTCCAAAGAGCTTCCCATGGCCCAGCGGCTGACTACGGTGAAATCATTTCCGGCCAGCCAGCGGCAGATGCTTTCAGCGCTTCCGTTGACGGAAAAGTCTAGGGGCGTAAGCCCCAGAACATTGATGTGGCGCGGGGAAACAGGCTCTCTGGCGGCAGAATCCGCCATCATGCCCGCCAATGCCTCAAGGGCAAGGTAAACGCCATGCACATAGGAATGCATGCTGTTTGTGGGGAGGCTGAACGTGCGGATTCCGGTATTCTTTTCCACGATACGGGCAACGGCAGGAAGATCGCATCCTATCATCGCGGGGATTTGGGACCCGACGATGCAGATGAAGGCGGGCTGCTGCAGAAGGGCGGTTTCCGTAATGTCGTCTATGAGCCGCCGGTCATTGCCGAGGATGGCATCCATCTCCGTCAGGCCGGAGATATAGATCTGGCTTTCCGTGTCGAACCAACGAGGTTCGTCGTGGGTCGTATACGTGGAATTGCAGCCGGAAGGATCGTGCATGACCACCATGCCGCCCAGCTCAAAAAGGGCAGAGCATACCCCGAAGATATCTGCGGAATAGGTTGATATGATTCTGGCAGTTTGTTTCATAGACAGCAAGGCCCTCCCCATCCTTTTTTCTGGATCAGCCGCCGCAGATCCTTGGGTGTACGGAAAGCTTCCATCATAAGGGAAGACAGCCGGCAGAGGCCGTTGAAGCCCCATAGCCCACCGCCTTCCACAAGGTTGACAAAATAGGGAGTGTCGTTGAAGTAAGCGGCTTTCTGTCCCAGAGCCAGCAGTTTTTCCGGAGAAGTGCGGCGGAAAAGACGCAGATCGGCATTTTTGGTGGCAATGAGGTCGATGTCCCCATGATGCTTTTGAAGCCAGAGGAAATCGGGTTCATCTTCTTTGGTGATGATGTCCGAAAAAATTTGAGTGATATGGAACCCGTACCGGCATAGGATATGAGCAAGGTGGAACGGGCGGAAGGTGAAGGAGAGGTCAATGGCGACGGGGGAAGAACCTATGGTATCCTTTGCCAGTTGCAGTGCTTTCCGGGCTTTTTCTAAAGGCTCGTAAAAATCCGGCAGGGGAATCCCAAGGAATGACCCGATGTCGCGGAGCTGTGCGAGAATCCCATCGGCATCGTAGCATTGAGGCAGATAGAGATAGTCCTGCCCCAGGCGTTCTTTGAGATCCTTGGCAGCGAGATGGGTGAATGGGTTCTGGTAGAGATTGAGGCATGACTGAGCCATGGATTGGAATTCTTCATAGTTCCTGCAGGCAGTCATGTCGCGCAGGAGAAAGCCTCCATTCTCCAGAAGGCAGGAAAGTTCGCTGTTCCTGTCGAGGGGGAGGTTGCTGCCGATGATATTGATGGATGCAGTGCTTCTTGGTCGATGCTTCCATAGGCGATAAATCTCCCGGCGCTCCCGTGCTTCCGGCGGGATGCTTTGTGTCTGCCGGATGGGATCCATGATGCATTCGGCGAAGTCTACTTGCGGGAAGCGCTTGCGCAGGCAGGAATAGACGTAGCGAAGGTTGCAGCCGAGGAAATGATGCACACAGGCAGTGAAGACAAGGACGGCTTTGGGAAGCTTCGGGAGGCGTCGGAGAATGGAAGTGATGCCTTCGATGATGAAGGTTTCGTTGTCCTTCGTTATGAGGTTTTCCTCACGGACTTCCAGTGTGGAGAACCGGTCCATCATGCCCATTTCGGCAGCGGTCAGGACGACGCCGCGCAGGCATCCGGCGGCACAGATGTAGATCTGGTGGCTTTCCGGCACGAGCATTCCCGTATGGACGATGTTCCATGTGCCGCGGGCGGGGGGGGAGTACTCCAAGGTGTGCGGGAATGGGGCAGGGAAGGCAGCATCCCGGAGCTTTATGACAGCACGGGATGGTTTTCCGTTGATTTTCTGCAGCATGGGAATCGTCCTTTTCAGCAAATTCTTGGCAGGAGTTCCCCGCCGGGAGCAGGGAGAAGTGTCTGCGTGCCAATGCCGGTGGTGACAACGACCTTTCCCGGATGCTCGCAAGTGGCTTCTCCAATGATGGCGGCATTGCGGGAATGCTCCATTTGATGCAATGCGATGAGAACGTCCTGCGCTTTTTGGGGAGGAACGAACATCACCAATCGTCCTTCGCAGGCAAGATACAGAGGCTCCAGGCCGAGCATGCCGCAAACCCCTTGGACTGCGGGGTCTACAGGAATTGCGTCGGCATTCAGCCGTATCCCAAGGCCGCTTTGCCCGGCAACTTCATAGAGCACTGTGCCCACGCCGCCGCGAGTGGCGTCCCGTATGGTGTGGATTTCCTTTTCCGCATGGAGGGCGGCTTCCACGACAGGCCACAGGGGGGCACAGTCGCTTTTGACATCCGCAGTGATATGGAAATCATTCCGTGCCAGCAGGATGGAACATCCATGACGGCCGATGTCCCCGGTGACAATGATGGCATCGCCGGGCTTTGCTCCGGCTCCCCGGGGACGGACACCCGGCAGAAGTTCCCCGATGCCCGTGGTAGTGAGGAAGATATGATCCACCTGTCCTTTTCCGGCAACCTTGGTATCTCCGGCAACGATGCGGATTCCCGCTTCTCTTGCGGTTTCCCCCATGGCGGATACGATTTCCTCCAGATTCTCTAAAGGGAAGCCCTCCTCAATGACTGCGGCGCAGGAGAGATACTTCGGCTTTGCTCCCATGCAGGCGAGATCGTTGACCGTGCCGCAGATGCTGAGTTTTCCGATGTTGCCGCCGGGAAATTTCCAAGGGGAGACGATGAAGCCATCCGTGGTGAAGGCGATGTTTTCCCGGCCGACAGAAAGGACGGCCGCATCGTCTGAGGTCAGTTCCGGGTTGCTGAAATGGCGGGCAAATACCTTCTCGATGAGTTCTGCCGTCTGGCGTCCTCCTGCGCCATGGGCGAGGGTGATGGTTGTGTTTTCCAAAGTTCCTGGCTCCTTTTGCATGTTCAGTCTGTTGTATCATTCTTCAAAAGCGTTTTCTTGAGTTCCCTGTATTTCATCGTGTAATAGGGACCGTTCTGAGCTTCTCTGTGGTCAAAGCCAAAGGCGCGGCGGCTGATGGCGAGGATGGGGGGCGCTTGGATGCGCTTGGCGATGGCCATGCCCGTGAAGAGGTTCCACCAGCGCTCCAGATCCGCGATAAAGTCTGCGGCGGCAGGGAAGCATTCCTTCACGAGTCCGGCCTTGCAGCCGATCTTTTCCTCCAGGGTTCCCTCCAGGTACCACTCCAGGATGTCCTGGGGGGTTGCCTTCTGCCAGCGTTCCACGAAGGCACGGAAGAGGAAGTCATGGTAAGGATACTGGATGGGGTCTCCCTTTCCTTCCTCCACGTTTTGGCTTTCGGACAGTTCGGCACTCGGGACGATGTCGATGATGCCCTGGGGAATGACTTCTTTCTTGTAAATCACGTCATTGAGGTAGTGCGCGAGGTCATAGACCTGGTACTTCCAGAGGTCTGCCATGGCAGCAAGGAAGCCTGATTGATCGCCGTAGAGGGTGGAATAGCCCACCGTGGTTTCCGCTTTATTGGCGTTGCAGGTAAAGCCTCCGCCAAAGGCCGCCGCAACAGCTGCGAGAATGCGGGCGCTGCGATCCCTTGCCTGGATGTTCTCGGCAACGAAGGAGGAGACCTTCAGATGGGTCGTGGTATGGCTCTTGAGGAATTCGATGGGAGTTGTTTCCAGTTGCTCGATGGTATGTTCCACGCTGTACTGGATGGGAATGATGGTGTAGTGGCAGCCGAGGTTTTCCGCCAGCTTTTGGGAGAGGCCCTTTGTGGTCTCCGAGTTGTAGATGCTGGGCATGTTGACGAGGAGGAGGTTTTCCGGCCCAACGACGCGGTTGTAGAGGGCGGCGGCAACCGCGGAATCAATGCCGCCGGAAACACCGATGACCACCTTTTTCATGCGGATGTTCTCCAGGAAGTGGAGGATGCCGTAAGCAAGGGCGCGGTAGATGTGGGCAATGTCCGGTTCCTCCGGGAGGTCTGCCCTCGGAAGCTCGCTCAAATGTTCCAGGTCTACGACAGAAAGCTCTTCTGCGTATTCCTGGCAGCAGGCGGCAATCTGCCCCCCGGCATCGTACACGGTGCTGACCCCGTCGAAGGTGTAGATGGTCTTGCCGTTGTTCTGCAGGCCCACGTTGTTCACATAGAAAAGGGGTGCATGGCATTCCTTCGCCTGCTTGCCGAAGACGCGATGGCGTTTTTCGTTTTTCCCCAGTGTGTAGGGGGAGGCGGAAATGTTTACGAAGAAGTCAATGGAGCGCTGTTTTTTCAGGATGCCCAAGGGGGTGAGCTCGTAGTCGTCGCTCCAGCCATCCTCGCAGAGAAGGCAGCCCACACGGTAGCGGCGGTCCTTGATTTTGAGGGTGACGGGGGAGATGAGCTGGTCCGGTGTCGTGCCGAGTTCCCGTGAGAGCTTCTGGAGGCTGAAGAAATGGCGTGTATCATCGAATTCACGGTAGTTTGGCATAAGGGTCTTGATGACAAAGGGATAGGGCATATTGTCGGGATGGATGAGCTTGCCGCCCTTTGCCGTGAAAAAAGCGTTGTATTTGCGGACGCGCCCGTCATTGTTTTTCTTGTTCCAGTCCACAGCGATATTGCCGAACATGATGATGATGTCCTGTGAGGCTTCGATGACCTTTCTGCCGCATTCCTCGCAGTCCTGCAGGAATGCGGGCTGCTCCCATGTATCGCCAAGGAAGTAGCCGGGGATTGCCATTTCCGGGAAAATGACGATATCCGCCTGCTGGCACTTGGCATCCTCTACCATCTGGAGGATTTTTTCCGTGTTTTTGTCTGGATGGCCGGGAATGACCTCCATCTGTCCCAATGCGATTTTCAGCAAAACAAACACCTCTTTTGTGTAGGATTCTATGGCCGGCTATGGTATAATAACCGTGGTGATGCACATGAAAAACAAGAAAAAGACAAATGCCGCCCGCATCCTGGACACCTTGGGCATTTCCTATGAAATCAAGGAATACGAGGTGGACGAGGATGACTTGAGCGCCGTCCATGTGGCGGAGTCCGTGGGCATGCCTATCGAGAGGGTCTTCAAGACCTTGGTGGCACGGGGCGACCGGAACGGTGTCCTCATGGCTGTGATTCCCGGTGGTGCGGAGCTTGACCTCAAAGCCCTTGCGGCGGCTTCCGGAAACAAGCGCGTGGAAATGGTTCACTTGAAGGAAGTCTTTTCCCTCACGGGCTATATCCGCGGCGGATGCTCCCCATTGGGGGCGAAGAAGGAATATCCCGTGTACCTGGACAGCCATGCGGAGGAACAGGAAATCATTGCCGTCAGCGCGGGGAAGCGCGGCGAGCAGATTCTGCTGGCGCCTGCAGATTTGGTGAAAGCAACGAAGGCAACCGTCGTTGCTATGGTGCGATAGGTTGCATTTTATGTTTATTTTATCATAAATTTGGAGAAATAACGAGAGGGGAGTTTTGATTGAAATATATCAGCACACGAGGCAACGGGGAGCGGCTGGATTCCGCAGAGGCTATCATTCACGGACTTGCCGGTGATGGGGGGCTTTTTGTGCCCGAGGAGATTCCCAAGGTTTCCACGGATTTTGTCGAAGGGCTTTCCACGCTTTCCTATGAGGAGCGGGCAGAAAAGGTCCTGGGGCTCTTTCTCACGGACTATACGAAAGAGGAAATCAAGGATTGCGTGGAAAGAGCCTACGGCAGCGGAAAATTTGACGATGAAAAGCGGGCACCTCTTTCCGTTTTTGAGGATGTCTCTGTCCTGGAGCTTTGGCATGGCCCCACGAGCGCTTTCAAGGACATGGCGTTGCAGCTCCTGCCCAGGCTCATGAGCACGGCTTTGAGGAAGACAGGGGAGAAAGCCGAGGTTCTCATTCTTGTGGCGACTTCCGGCGATACGGGAAAGGCAGCCTTGGAAGGCTTCCGCGATGTGGAACAGACGAAGATTGCGGTATTCTACCCGGAAGGCGGCGTGAGCAGGATCCAGCGCCTGCAGATGATCACGCAGAAGGGGGGCAATGTGAAGGTCATCGCGGTCAAGGGGAATTTTGACGATGCTCAGAACGGTGTGAAGCGCATTTTCGGCGATGAGGCATGCAAGGAAAAACTCTTGAAGAAGAATGTGAAGCTGTCTTCGGCGAATTCCATCAACTGGGGACGCCTCGTGCCGCAGATCGTCTATTATTTCAGTGCTTATGCCGACCTGCTCTCCTCAGGGAAAATCCGGCAGGGGGAGGAAATCGACGTTACGGTGCCCACAGGCAATTTCGGGGATATCCTGGCGGCATACTATGCAAAGCTCATGGGGCTTCCCATCCACAAGCTCATCTGCGCTTCCAATGCCAACAATGTGTTGACGGATTTCCTGCGCACGGGCGTTTACGATCGCAATCGCGAATTCTTCAAGACCATCACGCCTTCCATGGATATCCTCATTTCCAGCAACCTGGAACGTCTGCTCTACCATGTGACGGGAGATACTGCGAAGGTCAGGGGCTGGATGGAACAGCTCGGCAAAACCGGGCGGTATGATGTGGGGGCCGGGGTCCTCGCAAAGATACAGGAACTCTTCTGGGCGGATTGCGCCGATGATGCGCAGACGAAAGCCCAGATCCGGAAGGTGTATGGGGAAAAGCGCTATGTGCCGGACACCCATACGGCAGTGGCCTGGGCTGTGGCGGAGAACTATCGGCGGCAGGTGGAAGACAGCCATGCCATGGTGGTTGTTTCCACGGCAAGCCCTTACAAGTTCAATGCCAGTGTGCTCTCTGCCCTGGATGTGGCAACGGAGGGCATGGATGAGTTCGCCCTGTTGGATGCCCTCAAGGAAAAGAGCGGCATGGTAATCCCGAAAGGGCTGGACTCCTTGCGGACGGCGGACATCCTCCATGGGGATGTGTGCGAGAAGGAGGGAATGGAGGCTGCGGTTCTTTCCTTTGCGGCGGAACCGAGAAAATAAATTTTTGAGACAGGAAGGAATCTTCATTTTTATGTAGAATCCTAAAAACCAGTGTGAGCAAGACTGATTATTTTTATGTGAAAGAGGTTGGGAGAATGGCAAACATTGATTTGAGCAAGTATGGCATCACCGGCACGACGGAGATTGTGCACAATCCTTCTTATGAGCTTCTCTTCGAGGAGGAGACGAAGGATGGCCTGACGGGCTTTGATGTGGGCAAACTCACGGAGCTCGGCGCCGTCAACGTCATGACGGGCATCTATACGGGCCGGTCCCCAAAAGACAAGTTCATCGTGAAGGACAAGACTTCCGAGGACACGGTCTGGTGGACGACGGACGCATACAAAAACGACAACCATCCCGCATCCGAGGAGACTTGGGCCGCAGTGAAGAAGATTGCACAGGAGGAGCTTTCCAATAAGAAGCTCTATGTCATGGATGCTTTCTGCGGCGCTAACAAGGATACCCGTATGGCGATCCGCTTCATCGTGGAGGTTGCCTGGCAGGCTCATTTTGTCAAGAACATGTTCATCCAGCCCACGGAGGAGGAACTCAAGAATTTCGAGCCGAACTTCGTCATCTACAACGCTTCCAAGGCGAAGGTGGAGAACTACAAGGAGCTTGGCCTGAACTCCGAGACGGCGGTTGTCTTCAATCTCACGAGCCGCGAGCAGGTCATCATCAATACCTGGTATGGCGGCGAGATGAAGAAGGGCATGTTCTCCATGATGAACTACTATCTGCCCCTCAAGGGAATCGCTTCCATGCACTGCTCCGCCAACACCGATATGAACGGTGAAAATACCGCCATCTTCTTCGGGCTTTCCGGAACCGGCAAGACCACC
>CACYDT010000002.1 GCA_902773295.1 uncultured Veillonellaceae bacterium
ATCAACGGTTCCTTATATTATAACGCCGTTGCTCAAATTTTGCCATAGGCAAAATCTTCCATGTTCATGTTCTACGGCTTGACTTATCTTCTCCATTGCTAGTATTATGTATAGGATGAATCGAATTCTAGAAGGGACTTTCTTATGCATCAATATCTGTTCTATATAGGAGACTTTCCCATCCGCGCCTATGGTCTCGTGCTTTCCCTGAGCATCATCCTTTCCACCGGTGTCGGATACTTTCTGGCAAAGCAGGACGGTCGCGGCTACGAGAAATATATTGTGGATATCGGCATTTATTGCGGCATTGCCGGGCTTCTGGGTGCAAGGCTCTGGGATGTCTTTTTCTTTGACTGGGACTATTATTCCCATCATCTCACGGAAATCCTCAATGTATGGCAAGGCGGTATGGCTGTCCAAGGCGGCATCCTGCTCGGAGTCACCAGTGGCCTGCTCTATGCCAGACATCACCATCTGGATGCCTGGGCCATGGCGGATATCCTTGCTCCCGCTATCGTCCTGGGGCAAGCCCTGGGGCGTTGTGCCAACCTCTTGAACGGCGATGCCTTCGGTGCACCGACGGGGTCGGATTTCGGCATTCTCTACCCATCCACCACCCTGGCCTACCGAACGTATGGCAACCAGCCTCTCTGGCCCGCCGAAATCTGGGAAGGACAGCTGGATATCGTCATCTTCGCCCTGTTGCTGATGTTCCGTTGCACGAACCATGCAAAGGGGCAGTGCTTCGCCCTTTATATCATGTTGTACTCTTTTTCCCGATTTCTGCTGGAATACCTGCGAGGGGATTACACCCACCTCATCTTCGGCCTCTTCAAGAGCGCTCAGCTAACCAGTCTCACAGCTTTTACCATCGCAGCCCTGGCCTTTCTCCTTCTGCAATTCCAAAAGTCACGCAGGGCTGCCCGCCCGCAGAAAACCACAAACAGCAACGCCAAACCGTAAAAAGCCGGAGTGCCTGATGGATACTCGTGGGCAGGAACATTTACCTGCCCACGGTCTCCAGTATATCATGGCACTCCGGCTTTTTTATCTCTGTGTGCGGCGGGCAAGGATGCGGATCACCTTAGCCCCTGTGTTGTGGATCTTCCTCAACGGCGCTACCCGCGTTTTTGTCTTCGGCTTGATTTCCGTCTCTTTCCCGAAATCCCCGCGCTTGAGCAGAGTTGTCTTTGTCTTGTCCGGCTTGAAGAAGTTCTGGAGTTCCTTGTAGATAACCTCCGGGTCTGCATCTTCTTTGCACAGGAAAAGATCCATGGCAACATACCGCAAATCCGTATAAGCATGAAGCGCAATATGCCCATCACGGAAAATGAGCATGACAGCGAAATGATTTTCCGCGACAGTCTCATCCGAAAGTTTCAGCAACTGATAGCCTTTCCCTTCGACAACCTCTTTCAAAAGATCCCTGATGAGTTGCAAATCCTGAAACTTGCTGGACTTGCAGTTATAAAAATCTACCGTCAGATGACGCGCAAGTATTTTCACTGCCAAAACCGCTCCTTCTTCATCCACAAAATTATTCCTGCATAGCAAACATCATCCGACAGCCTCATTCCACTGTCACGGACTTCGCCAGATTGCGCGGCTTGTCCACATCGCAGCCACGGGTAATCGCAGCGTAATAAGCGAGAAGCTGCAACGGAACCACTGTCAGCAAAGGAATGAGAAGCTCGTCTGTCTCCGGTACCTTGATGACATGATCCACATACTTCTGCAACTCATCATCGCCCTCGGCAGCGATGCCAATCACCACCGCATCCCTCGCCTTGACTTCCTTGATGTTGGAAAGAGTCTTCTCGTAAACACTCTTCTGCGTAGCAAGCGCTATGACAGGCACACCTTCCACAATAAGCGCCAGAGTGCCATGCTTGAGCTCCCCTGCCGCATAGGCCTCCGCATGGATATAGGAAATCTCCTTCAGCTTCAGGGAGCCTTCCAATGCAACATCATAATCCAGAGACCGACCAATGTAGAACACATCCTCATTGAAGCCATATTTCCTCGCAAACGTCTTGATTGGCTCCACATCAGAAAGGGTCTCGCTGATCTGGGCAGGTATGTTTTTCAGCATGCCAATGAGCTGCCCGATGCGCTCCCGAGTCTGGCTCTCCTTGATCTCTGCCATATAAAGAGCCAGCATGAAGAAGAGAATAAGCTGCGTCGTATAGGCCTTTGTGGAAGCGACGGCAATCTCAGGACCGGCCCATGTGTAAAGCACCTGGTCCGCCTCCCGGGCAATGGACGATCCCACCACGTTCGTAATGGCAAGGGTTTTCGCCCCAAGGCGCCTGGATTCCTTGAGAGCCGCTAAGGTATCACTGGTCTCGCCGGACTGGGAAACAACGATAAGAAGCGTATTCTCATCCACAATGGGATTGCGATAGCGGAACTCCGAAGCCACATCCACTTCCACGATGATGCGGGCGAGTTTCTCGATATAGAACTTTCCTACCAGACCCGCATGATAGGCCGTGCCGCAAGCAACAATATAGACTTTATTGAAGGAATTGAGATATTCCTTGGTCCACTTGAGCTCCTCCATAAGAACCGAGTTTCCGTCCTTGGAAATACGCTGGCTCATCGTGTCTCTCACAGCCTTGGGCTGCTCATTGATTTCCTTGAGCATGAAATGCTCATAACCGCCTTTCTCAGCGGCTTCCGCATTCCAGTTCACCTCGAATACCTTCTTGGTCACAGGCTCGCCCAGACGGTTCGTAATCGCGATAGAATCCTTGCGGACAACAGCGACCTCACCATCATTCAGGATAAACGTACGGCGCGTACGCTGTATGATGGCAGGGATGTCCGAAGCGATGAAATTCTCGCCATCTCCCAATCCGATAATCAAGGGATTGTCCTTTTTCGTGCAGATCAAGCAATCCGGCTGCTGCCTGGACATAAACACAAGGGAATACGATCCTTCCACGCGGCGCAATACCTCTCGCACAGCCGCCTCGAAATCCCCATGATAGACTTCCTCCAGGAGATGGGCAACCACCTCTGTATCCGTTTCTGACTTGAAGGAATGCCCTTGCTCAATGAGTTCCTCCTTGAGCGCCAGATAGTTCTCGATAATGCCATTATGCACCACAACAAAATCACCGGTGCAATCCGTATGCGGATGGGCATTCCGGTCGGATGGGCGGCCATGTGTCGCCCATCGAGTATGTCCGATGCCAAGGGAACCCTTCGGCATGTTCCCTTCGATTTTCTCCTCCAGTGACGCCAGCCTCCCCACGCTCTTCTCCACGCGGATGGAAGCACCGTCATACACTGCGATGCCCGCAGAGTCATAACCCCTGTATTCCAGTTTCGACAAGCCTTCCAGCAGAAATCCCACCGCCTGCTTGTCCCCTACATAACCAACAATACCACACATGATGGGAACCTCCTCGCAATTTCCTGCAATCAATCATACGTCTCGATTCCTGTCACTTGCACGGGCATTCTCCCCCATGCTTTGCCCGCCATCGGCTTTGTCCTGGGAATCGCTTCCCTGTTTTGACCGATTTCTTTCGACCGGGCCAGCCGAGAGGCATCCGCTGACATGCTCGACAACCTCTTCCTCGTCCTCTCAGCAGGATTTCGCTGCTGAGAACCAGCGCTAAGGCACTTGCCTTTTCCGTAAGATTCCGTCCCTCCCTTCTTCATGCAACAGGAATATTCAAAGACACATGCGTATTTTATCCTATGGGGCAGGAATAGTCAATGCGCAATCACTGAAAAAGAAAAATCCCAAGGGTTCCAACAACATCTGGAACCCTTGGGACGATATCCCTACTTCATATCACATCAATATTTTGCATTACATCATGCCGGGCATTCCGCCGCCCATGCCTGCGCCGCCCATCGGAGCAGGGGGCTCCTTCTCGGGCTTGTCGGCAACCAGCGTCTCCGTGGTGAGAACCATGGAAGCAATGGAAGCGGCATTCTGCAGGGCAGAGCGCGTCACCTTTGCAGGATCCACGATGCCTGCCTTGATCATATCAACATACTCGTTGGTCACAGCATTGAAGCCAACGCCATTTCCGGCCTTCTTGACAGCCTCGACCACAACAGATCCCTCAAGACCCGCATTGTTTGCAATCTGGCGGACAGGCTCCTCGATGGCGCGTTTCACGATGTTCACGCCAACCTTCACATCGCCCTCGACATTGAGCTTGTCAAGAACGGGCAGGATATCGATGAAGGTCGTGCCGCCGCCGGCCACGATGCCTTCCTCAACCGCAGCGCGGGTAGCGTTCAGGGCATCCTCGATGCGGTACTTCTTCTCCTTCATCTCCACTTCCGTAGCAGCGCCGATCTCAATGACAGCTACGCCGCCGGCCAATTTTGCAAGGCGCTCCTGAAGCTTCTCCTTGTCGAAATCGGAAGTCGTCTCGTCAATCTGCTTGCGGATCTGGTTGACGCGGGCCTCGATTGCCTTCTTGTCACCGACACCGTCCACAATGGTGGTCTCCTCTTTGGAGGAACGAACCTGGCGGGCACGGCCGAGATCATCCAGCGTAACGCTGTCCAGCTTGCGTCCCAGCTCCTCGCTGATGACATTGCCGCCCGTCAGGATGGCGATATCCTCCAGCATGGCCTTGCGGCGATCGCCAAAACCGGGAGCCTTCACAGCAAGAGCCTTGAAGGTGCCGCGGAGCTTGTTCACAACGATGGTGGCAAGCGCCTCGCCATCGAGATCTTCCGCAATGACAACCAGCTGCTTGCCCTGCTTCACCACCTGCTCAAGAACCGGCAGGATATCTGCAACGGCGGAAATCTTCCGATCCGTAATGAGGATGTAGGGATCCTCCATGACAGCTTCCATCTTGTCCGTATCCGTCACCATGTAGGGGGAGATATAGCCGCGATCGAACTGCATGCCTTCCACTACGGAAAGATTCGTCGTCATGGACTTGGACTCCTCGACAGTGATGACACCGTCCTTGCCGACCTTCTCCATGGCCTCGGCAATCAGCTTGCCGATTTCCTCATCCGAGGAGGAGATGGTAGCAACCTGAGCAATATCAGCCTCGCCTTCGACCTTCTTGCTCTTGGCCTGAATCTCTCCAACGAGAGCATCCACAGCCGTCTCAATGCCCTTCTTCACGATCATCGGGTTCGCACCGGCAACAACGTTCCTCATGCCCTCATGGATCATGGCCTGAGCAAGGAGCGTAGCCGTCGTCGTGCCATCACCGGCGATATCATTCGTCTTGGTGGCAACTTCTTTCACAAGCTGCGCACCCATGTTCTCAAAAGGATCCTCCAGCTCAATGTCACGAGCAATCGTAACACCATCATTCGTTATCGTAGGAGCGCCGAACTTCTTGTCGAGGACTACATTACGTCCCTTCGGGCCAAGGGTGACCTTTACGGCATTTGCCAGTGCATCAACGCCACGGCCAAGGGCACGGCGCGCATCTTCATCAAACAGAATCTCTTTTGCCATTTCATAAGCCTCCAATATCTATATCTATCTTAACATGTCATTCTTACAGGATTGCGAGGATGTCGCTCTCACGGACAACGAGGTACTCCTTCTCGTCTACCTTCACTTCCGTGCCGGAATACTTGGAGAAGAGGATATTGTCACCGGCCTTGACTTCCATCTCGGCACGCTGGCCATTATCCAGCATCTTGCCGGGACCCACTGCTACGACAACGCCCTTCTGGGGCTTTTCCTTCGCCGTATCCGGCAGCACGATGCCGCTGGCCGTCTTTACATCGCCTTCAGAAACCTCAATCACAACTCTTTCGCCCAATGGCTTAATCATGTTTATCTTCCTCCTATAGAATGGTTTGCAAAATTCATTTGTTAGCACTCGTTACCGGTGAGTGCTAACCACGGTTCTTATCATACTCGTTTTTCCGAAAAAAATCAATAGGTAAAAGTCAAAAAAACAAAATTCATTTGGAACGGAAGACAAAATCGCCGTCCTCCATGCCGATATGAACCGTATCACCCTCCTTGATGCCGCCGCGGATAATCTCCTTGGAGAGAGAGGTCTCCACCGTATGGGAAAGCAGCCGGCGAAGCGGCCTTGCACCGAAGTTCGGCTCGAATCCCCTCTCTGCAAGCGCCTCTAATACCGCATCATCCCAGGCAAGAGAAATGCGGATCTGCTTCTGGAGCCTTGCATTGAGCGACTGAAGCAGGATGGCGGCAATGCTCTTCACCTGTTCCTTGTCAAGCGCCTTGAACACAATGGTATCATCCACACGGTTCAGGAACTCCGGACGGAAATAGTCCTTGAGAATGTCCTTCACAGCCGCCTGTGCTTCCTCGTAATTCTTGTTGAGGATTTCATGGGAACCGAGGTTGCTTGTCATAATGATGACCGTGTTCTTGAAATTCACCACGCGTCCCTTGCCATCCGTGAGCCGCCCGTCATCCAGAATCTGCAGGAGCACATTGAACACATCCCGGTGAGCCTTCTCAATTTCATCCAGCAAAATGACGCTGTAGGGACGGCGGCGCACCGCTTCGGTGAGCTGCCCGCCTTCATCATAGCCCACATATCCCGGAGGCGCACCGATGAGACGTGCCACGGAATGCTTCTCCATGTACTCGCTCATATCGATGCGGATCATACTGCGCTCATCATCAAACAACGCTTCCGCCAGTGTCTTTGCCAGTTCCGTCTTGCCGACGCCCGTAGGTCCAAGGAAGATAAAGGAACCAATGGGACGATTGGGATCCTTGATGCCGGCTCTCGCGCGGATGATCGCCTCGCTGACCGCCCGGACAGCCTCGTCCTGCCCGACCACGCGCTCATGAAGCACATCTTCCAAGTGGATGAGCTTTTCCCTCTCCCCCGTGAGCATCTTTGTGACAGGGATTCCCGTCCAGCGGCTCACAACCTTGGCGATATCCTCTTCGCCGACTTCCTCCTTCAGAAGCTGCTGATCCTTGTTCGATGCAATACTTTCCTCCACTTCCTTGAGCTGCTTCTGCAGGGCGGGCAGCTTTCCGAATTTGAGCTCCGACATGCGGTTGAGATCGTAGGAACGTTCCGCCTCCTCCATCTGGCTGTTCACTGCGTCGATTTCCTTCTTCACCGCACGCACGCGCAAAATCGCCTGCTTTTCTGCCTCCCATTTCTCCTGCAGATTCTTTTCCTGTTGCTGCAAAGTCTCTTTTTCTGCGGTGATATTCGCCAGTTTCTCTTCGGAAGATTCATCCGTCTCCTTCTTGAGCGCCTGTTCCTCGATCTCAAGCTGCATGATCTTGCGGCGTATCTCATCGAGAGGCGCCGGCATGGACTCAATCTCCGTGCGAAGCTTTGCCGCCGCCTCATCAACCAGGTCAATGGCCTTGTCCGGCAGGAACCTGTCAGAAATATAGCGATCCGAAAGAACTGCTGCCGACACCAATGCCGCATCGCGGATGCGGACGCCATGATGAACCTCATAGCGCTCCTTGAGTCCGCGCAGAATGGAAATGGTGTCCTCCACGCTGGGCTGCCCTACCATGACAGGCTGGAAACGGCGTTCCAGAGCTGTATCCTTCTCGATATACTTGCGATACTCATTGAGCGTTGTCGCACCGATGCAGCGAAGCTCCCCACGAGCCAGCATCGGCTTTAAGATATTGCCCGCATCCATGGCTCCCTCGGCAGCACCCGCCCCTACGACGGTATGCACCTCATCAATGAAGAGCAGGATCTGTCCCTCGGACTTGGCGATTTCCGAAAGCACGCCTTTCAGCCGTTCCTCGAACTCTCCCCGGAACTTCGCCCCTGCCACCAGGGCGCCTAAATCCAGGGAATACAGGCTCTTCCTCTTGAGGGACTCCGGCACGTCCCCTGCCACGATGCGCCGCGCAAGCCCCTCCACAATGGCCGTCTTGCCGACACCCGGCTCGCCGATAAGCACCGGATTGTTCTTCGTGCGCCGGGAAAGAATCTCGATGGTACGGCGGATTTCCTCGTCTCTCCCAATGACGGGATCCAACTTGCCGCTGCGCGCCGCCGCCGTCAGATCGCGTCCATATTTTTCCAGGGAGCGATAGCCTTCCTCGGGGTTGCTGCTCATCACGTTCTGCTTGCGATGCTTCCGGATGGCCGATTGGATCCCCCCCTTGGTAAGGCCGAATTCCGCCGATGCCTCCTTCACTTCCTCATTGCCATCCATGACAAGAGCCAGCAGAAGATGCTCCGTGCTGATGTAATCGTCCTTCATGCTTTTGGACAATTCATCTGCCTTTGCCAGCACCCTCACCATGTCCATGCCCATGGAAAGACGATCCTGCCCTTTGACGCTTGGAATCTTGGAAAGAATCTGCTCCAGCCGCGTTTTGAACATGGAAAGATCTGTGCCGCAATCCGCAAAAATGTCTGCAAGAAGCCCTTCCGGCTCCTTGGCCAATGCCAGCATGGCATGTGCCGATGTGATTTCCTGATGATATCTCAGAGCAGCCGTCTGCTGCGCAGCCTGCAAAGCTGCCAGTGTTTTTGCTGTATATCTTTCTTCTCCCATGACAAGTTCCTCCTGTGTTTCCGGCCAACTCACTGAAATGGCCCGTTTGTTTTCCTTTCTTGGTTCCTATTATACACAATAAAGTCAAAAAGTCAAATGTTATTTTGACTTTTTGACTTTATTATAAAAAAAAGATTTCCGGCAAAAGGAACTTGAACAACTATACTGCGATATAGTATACTATATTGTGAAGGTTATGACGATTTGAAGAGGAGGCGTTTGAATGGATACAAAAGCAATGTTCAACATTTCCTATGGTCTTTTTGTCCTGACAGCAAACCAGGACGGAAAGGACAATGGATGCATCGTCAATACGGTCACGCAGGTGACATCCGACCCGCTCCAGGTAACCATCGCGGTCAACAAACTGAATTATACCCATGATATGATTGCCGCAACAGGTCATTTCACGGCCTCCATCCTGAGCGAGAAAGCCGATTTCGAGATTTTCAAGCGCTTCGGCTTCCAAAGCGGACGGAACACAGACAAATTCGCCGGCTTCGATGCCGTGCAGAGAACTGCCAACGGCACTCTTGCTGTTACTCAGGGGACAAATTCCTACATTTCTGCAGATGTCACACAGAAAATCGATGTGGGAACCCATACCATCTTCCTCGCCAAGGTCGTGGACGTAGAATCCCTGTCCGATATCCCCTCCGCTACATACACCTATTACCAGCAGCACATCAAACCGAAACCGCAGCCCAAGGCGCCACAGGGCAAGACCATCTGGCGCTGCAAGATCTGTGGGTATGAATACGAGGGCGAGGAGCTTCCGGCAGACTTCATCTGCCCTCTCTGCAAGCATCCCGCCTCGGATTTCGAGAAAGTCACGGCGTAACAAGACAGGAAAAGGGAACCATGGATACATCCATGGTTCCCTTTTCCTGTCTTGTTACCTGCAGTTCCAAGCAGGGACGGAGACCGTCAATTAGAACGTGCCGAGAACTTGTCGCGCAAAATAACATCATGGGAACCGCCTTCGACAATGCTCGTGGCGGATACCAGTGTCAATTTTGCCTTGTCGCGGAACTCCGAAAGAGAGAGCGAACCGCAGTTGCACATAGTGGAGCGGATCTTCGAAAGAGTCACGCCCACATTGCTCTTCAGGGAGCCTGCATAAGGCACATACGAATCAACCCCCTCCTCAAAGGAAAGCTTCTTCGCCCCTCCCAGGTCATAGCGCTGCCAGTTCCTTGCACGGTTGGAACCTTCGCCCCAATACTCCTTATAGTAAGTCCCGTTGATCTTCACCTTGTCCGAAGGGCTCTCGTCGAAACGGGAGAAATAACGTCCCAGCATGAGGAAGTCTGCTCCCATGGCCAGAGCCAGCGTCATATGATAGTCGTGCACAATGCCGCCATCGGAGCAGACCGGGATATAGACACCGGTCTCCTCATAATACTTGTCGCGCTCGGCACAGACATCGATGAGTGCTGTCGCCTGTCCACGCCCGATACCTTTCGTCTCACGGGTAATGCAGATAGAACCTCCACCGATTCCCACTTTGATGAAGTCTGCGCCGGCATCAGCCAAGAAGCGGAAACCTTCCGCATCCACCACATTTCCGGCACCTACCTTCACGTCTTCGCCAAATTTCTCATGGATGTACCGGAGAGTGATGCGCTGCCATTCCGAAAAACCTTCGGAGGAATCAATGCAGAGAACATCCGCACCGGCATCCAGCAGGGCAGGAACCCGCTCCGCGTAATCGCGGGTATTGATGCCGGCACCCACGACATACCGCTTATGGGAGTCGATAAGTTCCAGCTCATTCGCCTTGTTGTCCGTATAGTCCTTGCGGAACACCATATAGCGGAGACGCTGGTTCTTATCGATGAGAGGCAGCATATTGAGCTTGTGTTCCCAGATGAGATCGTTCGCCATGGACAGGCTCGTGCTTTCCGCATCGGCATAAATCAGCTTCTCAAAGGGCGTCATGAAGTCCTTGGCCTGCTCATCCCCCGTCATGCGCGAAACGCGGTAGTCCCGGCTCGTGACAATGCCGAGAAGCTTGCCCGTAGGCGTGCCGTCCTCGGTAACAGCCATAGTGGAATGCCCCGTCCGATCCAAAAGTTCCAGAATCTCACGAAGCGTTGTCGTCGGCTTGATATTGGAATCGCTACCCACGAAGCCGGATTTGTAGGTCTTGACGCGATGAACCATGGCAGCCTCGTCCTCAATGGACTGGGAACCATAGATGAAGGACACGCCGCCCTCCTTCGCCAAGGCAATGGCCATGGTATCATTCGACACCGCCTGCATGATGGCTGACGTCATGGGGATGTTCATGGAAATCTTCGGATCCTCTCCCTTCCGGAACTTCACCAAGGGCGTCCTCAAAGAAACATTCGCAGGGATGCACTGCTCGGACGAATACCCCGGCACAAGCAGATACTCCCCAAACGTATGCGATGGTTCCTGAAAGTAAAATGCCAACGTAACCCCTTCTTTCTCTGATATTATTTCCTATACAATACTACAAACCTGCAATCCTTGTCAATCAAACAGCTCAGCTCTTCGTCCACCCAAACTTCTCAAACAGCGGGATGTAACGGATACGTTCCAGAAAGGACTTCTGCGTATCCTCTGTATGGAAGATGGGAACGCGTTCCAATGCAAAGACATTGCTGGCCTTGTCCACATTTCCGAACTTGATGGTAAAAGCTGCCTTGTAGCCCGCGTCCTTCACGAGCTGGGCAATGTGCAGATTATAGGTTCCCGTGGGATAGGCAATGAATTCCACCGGCTTTCCAAGCTCTGCTTCGATTTTCTTCTTCGATTCTACCAGTTCCGCTCTGAGCTGGTCATCCGTAAGATCTGTCATCGACTTATGATCCACCGTGTGGGACTGGATGCTTATGCCATTCTCTTCCATTTCCCTCGCCTGGTCCCAGGTAAAGTAATTCTTCTCCACTCCCAGGAAACTCGAAATCACAAAGATGGTTGCCTTGAAACCATACTTCTTCAGGATAGGGTAGGCGTTGCGGTAATTGTCCGCATACCCATCGTCAAAAGTAATCAGAACGGGATTCTCCGGCAGCTCAAGATTCCCCGACAAACTATCATACAGTTCTTGCGGTGTAATCGTATGGTAATTATTCTCGCTCAAATAGCGCATCTGAGCATCGAAATCCTCCGGCAATACGGAAAGTGATATATTCATGCGATCGACTTTATGATAATTAAGGACAATGACTTTTGTTCCATTCTCGCTGTCCGCAACCATGCGGGCTGTCATATTCCCAGGATCCACCAAAAGAACCGCCGCCAGCAATGCCACGCAAAGAAACGCCACGCGCCTGAACATCTTCGACTTTCCCCGGAACAACATACTTTGCTTCCTCCCAAAACCCGCCACCATAGAACATCCAAATATTCCTTTTATTGTACCCCTATTTTTTTCAAAAAACCACCCCCGGAGGATGAAAAACAGAAAAAAGTGTGATATAATCATTCCGTTGAGGATTCCCGTGCTTGCACGGAGATGGCAGAGATGCCACAAAAGAGGACGCTTGCCCTTTTGTTTCGTGAAGGGCAAGCATTCCTCGAATTTATGTTATTGGCTCAAATGTGCTTAGCTAGGTATGCTTGAGTATATTTGATTATATTTTTAGAAGGAGGACTCAACATGGCAATCACCAAAGATATGAGCATTTTAGAGGTTGTGCAGAAGTATCCCGATACCGTTGCAGTATTCGCAAACGCAGGGATGGGCTGCATCGGCTGCGCGGCTTCTCATTTCGAGAACATCGAGCAGGGCGCCCTGGCCCACGGCATTGATGTGGACGCCCTCATTGACGGGCTCAATGAAGCGGTCACCCATTGACACAATCAAAAACGGCTTTTCCTGCAAACCACAGGAAAAGCCGTTTTTGATGTCCACGTTCCAAAAAGCCGTCCGCAAATGCGGACGGCCAATTCTTTTATTTGACAACAGCGCCCGTACTGGCGGATGTCGTGAGTTTTGCGTACCTGGAAAGATAGCCCGTCTTGATCTTCGGCTCCGGGCAGGTCCAGTTCGCCCTGCGCTTCGCCAGTTCCTCATCGCTGACTTCCAGTTCCAGCTTGCGGTTCGGGATATCCACAGAGATGATGTCCCCATCCTCGATGAGGGCAATGACACCGCCCGCCATGGCTTCCGGCGAGATATGGCCGATGCAGGCTCCCTGGCTGGCACCGCTGAAGCGGCCGTCCGTGATAAGAGCAACCTTGAGACCCATTCCCGTGATGACCGCCGTTGGGTTGAGCATCTCCTGCATCCCCGGACCGCCCTTCGGTCCCTCATAGCGGATGACCACGACATCGCCGTTATGGATTTTGCCGTCCATGATGGCATTCACGCCTTCCTCCTCGGAATTGAAGCAACGCGCCGTCCCCTTGTAAATGAGCATATCCTCGCTCACTGCCGAAGCCTTGACCACTGCGTAATCCGGACAAATGTTCCCTTGCAGGATTGCGATGCCCCCCGTCTTGCGATATGGATCATCCACACTGCGGATGACATCCGGCCTTTCGATCTCCGCATCCTTGATGCGCTCGCCCAGAGGCCCTGTCACCGTCATGGCATCGAGATGCAGGATCCCCTTCTTGGAAAGCTCGTGCATAACCGCAGAGATTCCGCCGGCCTCGTCCAGATCCTGCATATGATGCTTGCCCGCAGGGCTGAGCTTCGTGATATATGGAGTCCTGCGGCTGATCTCGTCGAAGAGAGGCGCTGGAATCTCAATGCCCGCCTCATGGGCAATCGCCGTGAGATGGAGCACCGTATTGGAGGAACCGCCGATGCCCATGTCTACGGTAATCGCATTCTCGAATGCTTCCCTCGTCATGATATCCCTCGGCTTGATATCCTTTTTCAAAAGCTCCATGACCACAGCCCCGGCACGTTTCGCCAGGAGCAGCCGGGCACCGTTGTACGCCGCCGGAATCGTACCGTTCCCCGGAAGGCCCATGCCCAATGCCTCCGTCAGGGAATTCATGGTATTCGCCGTGAAAAGCCCGGCGCAGGAACCGCAGCCCGGGCAGGCATGAGCCTCCAGGTCTGCCATTTCCTCTGCATCCATCGTTCCGGCAGCGAACTTCCCCGCCGCCTCAAAGGACTGGCTCACACTCACATCCTTGCCATGGAACCTTCCTGCCAGCATGGGCCCGCCGCTCACAAGGACACTCGGGATGTTCAGCCGTGCCGCCGCCATGAGCATGCCCGGCACCACCTTGTCGCAGTTCGGGATGAGGACAAGGGCATCGAATCCGGAGGCCATGGCCACCGCCTCAATGGAATCCGCGATGAGCTCGCGGCTGGCCAGAGAGAACTTCATGCCCGTATGCCCCATGGCAATGCCGTCACAGACGCCGATGGCCGGAAACTCGATGGGAGTCCCCCCCGCAGCCGCCACGCCGAGCTTCGCCGCTTCCGTGATGGATTTGAGGTGCATATGCCCCGGAATGATTTCATTGAAGGAATTGCAAATGCCCACCAAGGGTTTCGAAAGCTCCTCAGGCCCGAAACCATTCGCATGGAACAGGGAACGATGAGCGCAACGCGTCGCGCCCTTTTTGACAATGTCACTTCTCATTTCAAACTCTCCTATTACAATCCTGCCTGCGCCTTGAGATCTGCGGCTTTGTCCGTATGCTCCCAGGGAAGGTCGATATCCGTGCGGCCAAAATGCCCATAGGCAGCCGTCTGCTTATAGATGGGGCGGCGGAGATCCAGCATGCGGATAATGCCTGCCGGACGCAGATCGAAGTTCTTCTCTACGAGCTTCTCGATGACCTCCTCGTCCACCTTGTGGGTGCCGAAAGTGTCCACCATGACAGAAACAGGATGCGCCACGCCGATAGCATAGGCGAGCTGGATCTCGCAACGATCCGCCAGGCCTGCCGCCACGATATTCTTCGCCACATAACGGGCGGCATAGGCAGCGCTGCGATCCACTTTCGTGGGATCCTTGCCGGAAAATGCACCGCCGCCATGACGCGCCCAGCCGCCATAGGTATCGACGATGATTTTGCGCCCCGTAAGGCCGGAATCCCCCTGGGGACCGCCGATGACAAACTTCCCTGTGGGATTGATGTAATACTTCGTATCCTCCCTCAGAAGCTCTGCCGGAACAATGGGCTTTACCACTTTCTCGATGAGGTCTTTCTCAATCTGCTCCAAAGACACGTCCGGGCCATGCTGCGTGGAAATGACAATGGTATCGACACAGACAGGCTTCCCATCCTCATAGACCACGGTAACCTGAGTCTTTCCGTCCGGACGGAGATATTTGAGCTCCCCATTCTTGCGCACTTCGGTAAGACGGCGTGCCAGACGATGTGCCAAAGCAATTGGAAGGGGCATGAACTCCTCCGTCTCATTCGTGGCATAACCGAACATCATGCCCTGATCGCCCGCACCAATGGCCTCTGCCGCATCCATCGTGCCTTTCTTTGCCTCGAAGGCCTTGTCAACGCCCAAGGCGATATCTGCCGACTGTTCGTCAAGGGACACGAGAATGCCGCAGGTCTTGCAGTCGAACCCATAGGAGGCATCCGTATAGCCGATTTCCTCCACCGTGTCGCGGATGATGTGAGGGATATCCACATAGCAGGACGTGGAGATCTCGCCCACCACATGGACCTGCCCCGTGGTCACCAGCGTCTCGCAGGCAACACGCCCCTGGGGATCCTTCGCGATGATGGCATCAAGGATGCTGTCGGAAATCTGGTCGGCCATCTTATCCGGATGCCCTTCTGTCACAGACTCCGATGTAAAAAACATGCGTTTCTTGCTCATTGGCATTTTCCTCCTCGTAATACTGCACCCATGGAACCCAAAAAGACCTCTCTATCTATAATAGAGAGGTCTTCGCTATCCCGTCTCATCTTATAGGCAGATACCTAAAGGAATTGGCACCGTTTTGGCAAAGCCAAGGGTTGCCGCAGCTTCATCGGGCCATTCCCTCTGCTGCTCTGGATGAGTTCCATAACTTTATGCACTTATATGGTTGCTATTATATCAAGATAATGCCCTTCCTGTCAAGGAATATCTCACATTTCGCTGCAGTTCCTTATGCTTGTCTATCGGAACGAGTCAGGACACTCTTTGCCGCTCCCCAAAGATGCCAGATAAGCCCGGTCTGCTTCCGTAAGGTTTGCTTTCTTCAGAAGATCCGGCCGGTTTTCCTTTGTGATTCTCAGCGACTGCCTCCTGCGCCATTCACGGATTTTCCCGTGGTCGCCGGAAAAAAGGATCTCGGGAACCTGCATCCCCTTGTATTCCCTCGGGCGGGTGTACTGCGGAAACTCCAGAAGTCCCTCGTAAAAGGAATCCGTGGGGGCAGATTCCTCGGAACCAAGAACCCCGGGCAGCATGCGGGAAACTGCATCCACAATCACCATAGCAGGAAGCTCGCCGCCGGTCAGGACATAGTCACCGATGGAAACAGCCTCATCAGCAAGATGCTCCGTGATCCTCGCATCAAATCCCTCATAATGCCCGCAAATGAAAACAAGCTGCTCATACTGTGCCAGAGATTTCGCCTTTTCCTGGTGGAACGCCGCACCTCCGGGATCCATGAGCAGCACACGGCGGCTCTTGCATTCCGCCGTGGTTTCCTTCACATAGCGTACAGCACGGAACAACGGCTCCGGTTTCAATACCATGCCGCTGCCACCGCCAAACGGGGAATCATCCACCTGATGATGCTTGTCAAGAGCGAAATCACGAAAATTCGTGAAATGAATGTCCAAAATGCCCTTGTCCACAGCACGCTTTATGATACTGTCACCAAAAACACCCGCAAACATCTCCGGGAACAGCGTAATCATATCCACGCGCATGATCAATCTTCCTCCATCATGTCCACGACCATCCTGCCCCCGGAAACATCGATCTCCTTCACAACTTTCTTCAAAGCGGGCACCAAAATCTCCGTTCCGTCCTCACTGCCTACAACATACACATCATTGCTCCCGGTGCGCAGCACATTCTCCACCACGCCCATCTTCCCGCCATCCGGACGGAACACCTCAAGCCCGATGATATCGAAGGTATAGTACTCCCCCTCGGAAAGAGGCGCTGCCTCGCTGCGGGGCACCGTAAGGAAGCGTCCCGTCAAGCGGGCTGCTTCCTCCCGCACCGGATATTCCTTGAATTTCATGAGCACGAAGTGCTTATGGTATTTCACGCTTTCCACATGAAGAAGCTCTTCCCCCACCATGACCTCCTTCAGACCCTCAAAGCGATCGGCAAAATCTGTCAGGGGATGTATGCGAAGCTCCCCGTGAATACCGTGGGGAGCTCCTGCCTTGCCGATGGTAATGCGCTTCTCCTGCCCGTGCTCAGCTGCGGATAGCGATAACTTTGTCATCTTCCACCAGCACTTCCATATTCATGACCTCACGCATGTCATCGCCCACATGGACTTCCACCTGGCGCTCCAAGGTTCCCTGAACGATTTCCGCGCCAATGGCAAGCTTCTCTGTCTCTTCCTTTTTTTCCAATGCCTGTGCGCGGAATTCCAGGCGCTTCTGCCGCTCCATGCCGAAATGCTGCTGAATGGCGTGCATCTGCTGGGCTCCCTCCGGCGTTTCCACATCGGGCTTGTTCTCATCAATGACCCGGCGTTCCTGGATATTGATCTGCTGGATTTCAAGCTCCGCCTGCTTGATGTTCTTCTCAAGATCCTCCAGAATGGCCGCCTTGAGCTTCTCTGTGAGCTTTGCCTTGATCGTAACCGGTACCTTCAAAGAAATACTGTCCATATTCGCTCTCCCTCCCAAGGAACTGTTCAGAAATAGTTCCTAAAGAAACAGCGGCAAAATCCCGGTAAGTTCTCCGGGATTGCCGCTGCTTTCATACAATCTCAACCGTGACTTTTTTGTTTTCACGCATAGCCGCAGCCTTGACAACGGTCCGCAATGCTTTCGCAATGCGTCCTTGCTTGCCGATGACCTTGCCCATATCATCCTGTGCCACATGGAGTTCCAGGACAAGCTGTGCCCCATCCTGTTTTTCCTCCACGGCAACATCCTCGGGATGATCCACTAAGGATTTCGCAATAACCTCAACAATTTCTTTCATGTTGACGCAGCCTCCTTAGTCCTTAGTCCTTCGCCTTCTTGGCTTCTGCGAACTTGGACATGATGCCCTGCTTGCGCAGAAGGGACTTTACGGTATCCGTGGGCTGCGCGCCCTTGCGCATCCAGTCCATGACCTTCTCCTCGTCTACATTGACTACAGCAGGCTGCTGAGAAGGATCGTAGTTACCAAGAATCTCAATGAATCGACCGTCGCGCGGAGCACGGGAATCTGCAACAACAATGCGATAGAAGGGATTCTTCTTCGCACCCATGCGGTTCAAGCGAATCTTTACCGCCATTTGAAATCACCTCCTTGAAATGGTATCGGAAATGTCTATTTCATGAAGGGAAGCTTGAGGTTGCCAAGCGCCCCCAGACCGGGAAAGCCGCCCTTTTTGCCGCCTTTCAGCTTCTTCATCTTCTTCATCATCTTTTTCATCTCGCCGAACTGTTTCAGGAGCTTGTTGACATCCTGCACCCGCGTGCCGCTTCCCATGGCAATGCGCTTGCGGCGGCTGCCGTTGATGATGCTGATATCCGCCCGCTCCTTCGGTGTCATAGACGTAATGATTGCCTCAATCTGGCGCATTTCCTTTCCATTGAGGTCGATATCCTGGCCGGCCAGCTGCTTCTTGAGATCCCCCATGCCGGGAATCAGTCCGAGGATGCTGTCCAAAGAGCCAAGCTTCTTCACCTGCTGCATCTGGGAAAGGAAATCATCCAGCGTGAACTCGTCCTTGCGGAGCTTCTTCTCCATCTTCCTGGCTTCTTCCATATCGAAAGTAGCCTGCGCCTTCTCCACGAGGGAAAGCACATCGCCCATGCCAAGGATGCGGGAAGCCATCCGATCCGGATGGAAAGACTCCAATGCCTCCAATTTTTCCCCCATACCAACAAACTTGATGGGACAACCGGTGACAGCCTTAATGGAAAGAGCTGCGCCGCCTCGGGCATCGCCGTCCATCTTTGTGAGGACAACCCCATCCAGGCCAAGACTGCTGTGGAAGCTCTCGGCAACATTCACGGACTCCTGTCCTGTCATGGCATCCACGACGAGGAGAATCTCGTGTGGCCGAACACCGGCTTTGATATCGCGAAGCTCCTGCATGAGCCTCTCATCAATCTGCAGACGCCCTGCCGTATCAATGATGACCACATCATTCGCATGAGATACGGAATAAGGAATGGACTCCTTCGCAATCGTCACGGCATCCGTCCCCGCCTCCATGGTGAAAACGGGAATCCCCAGTTGCTGGCCGACAACCTGCAGCTGCTTGACGGCAGCCGGACGATAGATATCCGCTGCCACCAAAAGAGGCCGCTTCCCCTGCTTCTTGAGGGAAAGCCCCAGCTTGCCGGCGGAAGTTGTCTTTCCTGCTCCCTGCAGCCCCACCATCATGATGATGGTCGGCGGGTGAGCGCTCATGCTGATGCGGCTTTGCGTACCGCCCATGAGGTTCGTCAATTCCTCATCGACGATTTTCACCACGACCTGTGCCGGTGTCAGCGTTTCCAGAATATCCTGCCCGACCGCCCGCTCCCTGACGGTATTGACGAAATCCTTGACGACCTTGAAATTGACATCAGCCTCCAGAAGCGCCATACGCACTTCCCGCATCGCCTCATTCACATCGTCCTCTGTCAGCTTGCCATGCCCGCGCAGTTTCTTGAAGGTTTCCTGCAACCTCTCCGATAAGCTTTCAAAAATCAAATCGATACCTCCCGAGCCTTTTCCAGGAAAGGGGAAAGGCGATCCAATATCTCGTCGACAACAACCTCGTTCCCCGGCTGACGCAGCTCCCGGACCAATCCACAGATTCCGGAAAGAGCTTCGCGTTCCAACCGGAAGCGCTCCACCAGTCCCAGCTTCGCCTCGTATTCTTCCATGATTTTCTGCGAACGATGGATGCTGTCATGGGCAGCCTGACGGGAAATCCCCAGGTTCTCCCCAATCTCCGCCAGGGAAAAATCATCAAACAGGCAAAGCTCCATGCACTTTTGCTGCCGCTTTGTCAGCAATGCCCCATACAGGTCAAACAGATCTGTCAAATAAAGCATCTCTTTCATCCCGGCTTCTCCCCAATTCCATCCTTTTGCCCTGACAAGTATTCTTGCTTGACAGGGGATATTATACACAAGCACATCTCCCATGTCAAGGCCGCCAACACCAATTTCCAAGAAAATCCCGCCCCGGACAGGAAGGATTTTCCTGGGAATTGGAGAATTAAGACTATAACAAACAAATCTTCACGAGGTGGCATATCATGTTCAGTATCTTTTCTTCCAAAAAAACGGAATCGCCTGCCCTCCCTTCCACGAAGCCGCAGACTGCGTCCCAACCCGTCTCCCAGGTTTCCCGGATTGCCTCCCAGCCGCAAAAGGACATCCGGACGGCATATCTCAACGTGCGGGAGCTTGATGCCAGAAACCTGAAGACTCTTTGTGATGTGGCGGAAGGGCCGGCCCTGATTCTCGGATTCATTTCCCCCGATCTCTCCATGGACAGCGTTGCCCAAGCCGTCAAGAGGGAGATTCCCCATGGCACAAAGCTCATCATGATGACGACCTCCGGCGAACTCTGCCGCCCGGCAAACAGCACGACCCTTTACTGCCCCGCTGACGAAGGGCGCGGCAAGGTGCTTCTCCAAGCCTTTTCCCATCGCATGATTGAAGACGCATACACGATGAGCATTCCGCTCCATAATGATGACCTGCGCGCCAAGAACATCACGATGACCGTGAGCGAGCGCGTCGAACTCATCCGGCAGGAAATCGACAAGCACAGGATTCCTTTCCGCATCAGCGTAAATCATACCTTTGCATTAGTCTATATCGACGGCGTATCCGGCTGCGAGACTTTCGCCCTGCAGGCGCTCTTCAGCGCCGGAAAATTCTCCTGTCCTTTCATCGGTGGCAGCGCAGGCGGCAATCTGGACTTTTCCCATACCTATATCTATGACGGTGAGCGCACTCTGGAGGATCATGCCGTCATTACGATTGTGCGCCTGAAAAAAGAATATCGCTACGGTATCTTCAAGACACAGGCCGTAGAGCGTACGGGAACCGTATTCACCGTAGGAAGCGCCAACACGGCTCTGCGCTATATCGAAACCGTCAACAGTCCCTCCGGCCCGGTCAGTTTCATCCACGCCCTCAAAGAACATTTCCAGGTCAGCACGACCTCGGAACTGCAGGATATCCTGCAGGAATACACATTTGCCGCAGATATCAACGGGGAGGACTTTATCCGGACAGTTGCCAATATAGACGATGCGAACGATCGCATATACTTCTTCTGCGATGTTGTTACCGGAGAAAAGCTCTACCTTCTCAAGAGAATCTCCCTGGAAAAAACACTTGCCCAGGATCTTCATCTCTACCAGCAGGACAAGCCTGCGCCCATCGGTGTCATACTCAACGACTGCATTCTGCGCCGTCTGGGATACCCGCAAGAAATCATGCATATTGACCAGTTCAAAAATATCCCTGCGGCCGGCTTCTCCAGTTTCGGCGAAATCAGCGGACTCCATGTGAATGAGACATTGACAGCCATCTTCTTCCATCATGTGCCATCCGGCACATCTTTCAGCGATGAATCCGTCGATAACTTTGCCCTGTCCTACGCAAATTGCCACGCCTTCTTCTACCAACGCATCATTGAGCGTCAGAAGCAGACAGAACTATTGAAGGACAATCTCATTGAGATGTTCCAAGATTATCAGGCAAAAATGCCCGGCATCGTGGACACCATCACGCATATCTCCGATGATGTGGAAGTCATACAGAACTCCATCAACCAACTCGCCAACGGCATTGACGAGCAGGGCGGGCTCTTTTCCCAGCTCATGCAGCGCAACAATGACATCACGCCAAAGCTTGATCTCTTGAGCCAAAACACGCAAAAAATCAAAGATGTCATGAAGATGATCAATGAGATTGCCGACCAGACCAATCTCCTCGCCCTGAACGCCGCCATTGAGGCCGCCCGTGCCGGAGAGGCAGGACGCGGCTTCTCCGTTGTGGCACAGGAAGTGCGGAAACTTTCGGAGAACACCCAGCAGAGCCTGCAGACTTCGGATGAAGCCATCAATGTCCTCCTGCATGACGTGAAGGAAATCGATGCGATTCTCGCAGAGAACAAGAATTTCGAGGAGCGCATCGGCGAGTTCGATGCCAATTTCAATACACAGATGAAAGACCTGCACAAAAACCTGAACGAAGGCATCCGGCATATCCAGAATTCCACCCGGTCCATCCGGGATCTGGAACGCATCAATGATGCTACCCGCCTTCAGATGGAGCAGCTCACTGCCACCATTCACAACATCGAAATGGGGATTTAGAACCATGCATCAATAAAAACTTTTTCGAAACGCCTCGTTGTACATCAAACGGGACAAAGGAGATCTGTTTTTATGGAAAAGGGCATTACTATCTACCCCGGATTGGACAATAGCCCCGAAGAAAATCTTCAATTGCTCGATCAAGCTGCAGACTGCGGCATCCATCGTGTTTTCTTTTCCCTGATGCTTCCCTATGCAAATTTACGGCAGGCAAAATCTGAATTGGGAAAACTGCTCTCCTTTGCACGGAAGCTTCACATGGATATCATCGCGGCTCTGACACCGGATGTCATGCGCGCGCTCCATATCAGCCATCTGCGTCTGGAGGCATTCCGTCTCATGGGCATCCATACCCTCTTCCTCAAAAACTTCCTCCCGGAAGATCTCGCAGAACTGAGCCGCAATCCCTATGGCATCCACATCCAATTCAGTGCTTCCCGGCTGACAATGAATGAATTGGGAAGACTTCTGCATGAACGCCCCAACCTGCAACAGCTGGAAGCCCTGCACAATGGCTACGACCGGGAGGGAACCGGGCTTTCCGAAGAAAACCTCATCCGCCGCACTGTCATGCTCCATCGTTCAGGAATCCGCGTCAGTGCCTTTGTCCCAAGCTCCGGGCGCCGTTCTCCGTTCCATGCAGGCATCCCATCCCTCGAGATGCATCGCCACATGCCGGTGGATCTCGCTTGCAGGCATTACGCGGCCATCGGCATGGACTCTGTCTTCTTCGCGGATTCCAAGCCCTCGCCGGAAGAACTTCATGCCCTGGGAAGTCTGGCGCAAGGCGAAATCGTCCTGCGTGCCCGCTTCCTCACTGAAGATGACCTGCAGCGCCAATTGCTCCGGCACAGCTTTACCGCCCGCATTGACGAAGCCCGCGATGCCGTGCGGGCAATGGAAGGTACAGCCATCGCCACCGTGCTCGGCAGAACCATCCTCCCGGAGAACACCGTGGAACGCCGTATCGGGGACATCACCATCGACAACAGAGATTGCACCGGATTCATGGGAGAAGTGCAGATCATAAAACGCCCCTCCCCCGCCAGCAGCCGCACAAATGTAGCGGCACGCATCCACGAAGAAGAGGCGTTCCTCATCGACTATGTCATCCCCGGAAAAAAATTCCGTTTCCAATTCGACTGATGCATGCTCAAGATCTGGCCAGAACCAACATCACAAACAGGACTGCTCCTATGCCCGACCCCACGATGGAACCGTTCATGCGGATCCAGAGGAGGTCGGGCTCTACTTTGTCATAGACCAGATGGTTCAGCTGCTCATCCGTCATGCGGCGCAGAACGTCTTCCACAATCTCTCCTACCATATTCTGAGCATGGAGGGCGCTTCTGACCACAATGTCATAGAGAAAATGTTCCACAGTATGGCGCAGGCGCCCATCCGTATGCACCATCTCCAGGCACCTTGCATACTCCTCACTGAAAATATCCAGAAAGCCCTTGCGGAGCGCCGGCAGGCTATCCGTCCGGGAATCCGCGCCAAAACTCTCGCTGATGTTCATCATGGCAAGGCTGACTGCTTCATTCAACGGAAGCTCCCGCACAATATCTTCCTTCATTTCAGCGATGAGACTCCTAAATTCCGGATCCTTCCCAAGATCCTCCGCCTTCTCGTAAAAAAGAGCCAGAATCCCCCTCTGCAGGGGAGAATCCACTTCCGCAAGTTCGTCGGCAAGCCGGAGAAGCTGCTTCTGCATGATTTCGGCAGCCTCTTCCAAATTCACGAAATCCAATGCCTCTGCAATCCCTGCCAGCAAAAGTTCCAGCGTGCTTTTCGTGCACTCCTTCTCGTACTGCTCCAACATGCCGAGAATGGCCGTCTTCGTAGCAGGCTGCTCCAGATATTCTCTGACATACATGGCCACGTACTGAAGGAATTCTTTGTCGCGGCCACTCTCCCGCATCCATTTCCCGACTTCCGCAAGGAATTCATCCGGCGATGCCTGAAGCAAGGTATTCCTCAACCGCCCGGCAATCATATCCACCTGCTCCTGCCGATCCTGGTTCATGAGAAAATCCTTCGCGTAATCCATGAGACGCTGCAGCATCTGCTGCCGGGTCGCCGGTTCATGGAGCCAGTCCATAAGCATGGGAAGTACATGGAGCTTCTCGATATGATGGATGATCTTGCGCCTGGAAAAAAATTCCTTCTGCACCATCGTGACAGAAGCCTTGATGAATGCCTCCCGACGACGGGGAAGGATTGCCGTATGATAAGGGAACCCCAAAGGCTTCCTGAAAAGTGCCGTCACAGCAAACCAATCGGCGATACCGCCCACCAATGCCGCTTCCGCGCAAAAGAGAAAACCTTCTGCCAACAGGCTCTCCCGGTACTGCAGATGCAGGCAGAGGGAAAACAGAAAAACGGCAGCGGCACACAACAACGTCTTGTCCGCCTTGTTCCAATCCCGCCAGATCACATGCCCCACACCCTTTCTGCAACCCAAGCGATGATGTAAAGCCCCATCCCCACAAGAGCGCCGACAAGGGATCCATTGATGCGGATCATCTGCAGATCGTCCGATACCCTGGACTCCACAAACTCCGTAAGATTCTCGTCGGAAAACTCATCGAGGCGCTCCCGGATCAATTGGGGAATGAGATCGTGGTGCTTTATAAGCTCTGCCTCTATGAAATCCTTGATCATGGAATCGAAACGCTTCTGCCAGTCTTCCCTTTGGGAAAATTCCAGAAGCTTCCCCTCGACAAACCTGTCCAGCGGTTCCAGCCAAAAAGGATGATCTCCCTTGACATTCGCCTCCAGCCATCCGGCCATCCAGTCGCTGAAATCCACCTTGTCGAGATACTGCTCCTTCCAGCGGCAAAACACCTCATGAACGGCTTCCTTCTGCCCAAGGGAACGAAACATTGTCTCCAGTCCATCTTTCCATGCCCTGTAAGAGTCCGTTTCCCCTGCCATCATTTCATCCATATGGTGCATCAGCTTGTCATTGATAATGCCCAGAATCCGCTCATCCGAAAGATCCAGTGTCTCCAAAACGAACACACGCCCGGCAGAATCCTTCTCGTATTCCTGCCGCAGAATCTTTATGTTGTCCAGAAGCACTTGCTGCATGGCAGGTGCGAGCAAGACCTGGCGGCCTATCCCCAGAACAGAACGAAGCATACGGCTGCTGTGCCTGTCCTCTGCCAGCATCTGGACGACACCGGACAGGACTTTTTCCAACGGAAGGGATTGCAAGGCATTCCGGATGGTCGGTTCCAATCCCTCCGCTACGGCCTTTGAGTCCATCGTTTCCACCGCCGAAAGCAACACCTCGTCCACCGTCTCCCTCAGCAGCGCAGCACCGCCGCGATGCTGCAGGTAATCTACCATAAGAGCTGCCGTATCTTGCTTGCGCATCACTTCCATGATATTTTCCACGCTCAGGAGGTCATCCCCGGAAAATGTGACAATCGAGTCCATGATGCGTTTCCGGTTGCGCCGGAGAATCTCCGTACGATAGGATATGCCGAGGGGCTTCCTGAACAGCGCTGTCACCGCAAACCAATCCGCCAGCCCGCCGATGGTCGCTGCCAGAAAACCATGATGGAAAAGCCCCCACCAGAATCCAGCCGCAGCGCAGGGCAATGTGGAAAAGCATCCCAATGCACTGACCGCCAGTGCCAGCGTCGCCTTGTACTTCGTCCGCAATCGTTACATTCCCTTCACCATCTGCTTCAGATATTCTTTGAACGGCTCCCCAAGATCTTCCCTGCGCAAGGCAAACTCTATCGTCGCTTTCAGGAAGCCGAGCTTATCTCCCAGATCATAGCGCATCCCTTCAAAATCATAGGCATACACCACATCCTGCTGCGCGAGAACCCGCAATGCATCCGTCAGCTGGATCTCCCCGCCCTTGCCCGGCTGGGTTTTCTCAAGGAGCTCAAAAATCTCCGGTTTGATAATATAGCGCCCCAGCACGGCCAGATGGCTCGGAGCCTCTTCCATAGTAGGCTTCTCTACCATATCGGATACCCGCATGAGCCGGTCATTTTCTGTTGCCTGCCCCGCAACAATCCCATAAGATGATACCTGGTCATCGGGAACATGCTGGCACCCGAGAACCGACCCGCCGGTAGCCTCATAGATCTCAATCAACTGCTTCAATGCCGGTTTCTTGGGATGATAGACCACATCATCTCCCAAAAGCACCGCAAAAGGCTCCTCCCCCATGAAAGCCTTCGCGCAAAGAATGGCATCCCCCAGCCCTCGCATGTAGCGCTGCCTGATATAGTGGATATTGATATCCGCCGTCTCCCTTACGATTTTCAGGAGATCCTTCTTTCCCTTTTTCTCCAGCTCCATCTCCAGTGCCGGTGCAGAATCGAAGTAATCCTCGATGGCTCTCTTGCCATGTCCGCTGATGACCAGGATTTCCTCGATACCGCTTTCCAGTGCTTCCTCCACGATATACTGGATGGTCGGCTTGTCCACAATAGGAAGCATCTCCTTCGGTGTCGACTTCGTTGCCGGCAGGAACCTCGTCCCATAGCCTGCCGCAGGAATAACAGCCTTCCTTATTTTCTGCATGTGCATCCTCATCCTTTCTTCCTTCCGGAATGTTCCATTTTCCATGTATCCGCCAAGTCCCTGGCAGCAAGTCCGGGATCTGCGGCACCTGCCACTGCGGATACGACAAAGAACCCATCCACGCCGGCTGCCGCAAGCGCAGGAAGGTCTCCTGCCTTCACACCTCCGCCAACCACTACGGGGCGAGGGCTGCAGGCAGCAAGCTCTTTCAGCTCCTCCAGGCTGCGAAGGATCACATTGCCATCCTCGTCCATTCCGCAATCCGGCTTTGTTGCCGTTTCATGCAAGGGACCTGCGCCAAAATAATCGATATCCGATACGTCCACATTCCTGACGTAGTCCAGCAAATCCACCGTCCTCGCGGAAAGCCCGATCACAGCCTGCTCCCCCAGATACTTCCGGCAAACGGCTACGGGAATATCGCTCTGCCCCACATGGATCCCATCCACTTTGATTCCCATGTCACGGGCCGCCAGCACGACATCCAGCCGATCATCCACCAATAACGCCACCTGTCCCTGTTTTCCCTGGGAGGCAATTACATCCGCAACATCCCTTGCCAGCTCTATGAGTTCCCATGCAGATGCCACCTTGGAACGTACCTGCACACAGGTAAACCCCTCTGCCACTGCAGCGCCTGCAATGTCCTTCACGGGACGGCCGAGGGTATTTTCCGGTCCAACAACCAGATACGACGATATGTCAAATACGTTCCTCATTCCAAAATCCCCCTGAAATTTTTCAAAAGATATCAAAAACAAACGACAGCCACTTGATTCTTCTCCAAGCGGCTGTCATGGCACACTATTCTTTTTCATACAGAATTCTTCACCAAATGCAGGTTTTCTTTTCTCTGCAACCCATCATCGCTTGGTTTTCGCTAGGCGTTGCAAAACGCTGTGGCAGCTCCCGTTCTCGTCACCCGAAGTGACCGCCAGCGACGTCTTATGAACTGCTATTGGAAGCACAGACCCTATACAGGGATTTTCCAATCCGACTAAAAACCTGTAAAGCCGAACTGGTTTCTTGCAAGGACTCATAACCCGGATTTACCTGTTATCAAGCCCCATCGGACTCTCCCCCTTTACATGATATCATGTCGGTTTGCAACTGAAGATGCCACCCATTTGCTAGCATTATCATTCATGAATGACACCCTCCCTCGACCTAATTCTATAATACCATAAAATCTGATAATTGGCAAGAATTCTTTGAAAAGAATCTTTGAGAAAGACACACAAATCAATGATGGCGCACAACCTCAAACCGCCAGAGCTGAACCTTTTCATCCGGACGGATATTTCCCTTCTTCCGGGCAATGGAAATCTGCTGCTCCACCGTGTCTACCCCTGACAAGTCCGGCAGCAGGAGCCCGCGCCGCCCTCCGCATTGGACAATAACCCCATAGCGGCGCACATCAAGATCTTCCGGGGAATCCACAGGCTCCGGTTTCCCCAATACATCCACACTGTAGACCAAATCGGAAAGCTCCTCCGGCTGAACCGGAGAAAACCTCGGGTCACGCATACCCGCTGAAACGGCATTGTACAGGATCTCTTCGGCCAAAGAGTCTTGCGTAGGCTGCGTCGTTCCAATGCAGCCTCTCAGCTGCCCATCCTTTTTCAGAGATACAAAAGCGCCTGCCTGGCTCTTCATGAGTTCCTCCGGCAAGCCATCCGGAAGCTTTGCATAGCTCTTTGTTCTCACAAACGTCTCCAAGCTCATGCGTGCCAGCCGGACCACTGCATCCTCGTTCGCCTTGCGCTCTGCCATGCGCCTCTGGTGACGCTCTTCCAGCTGCTCCCCGAAATCGCGCGAACTGTCCTCCCCCATTGGCTGTATCCAAACAACGCCATACCCCACGCCGAAGGGGCCCTCATAGGAAACAGCCTCCGTTTTGACGTTCTTTCGATCCATCGCTCCCGCCATGATCCAGAAAGAGCGCAAACCGCATTCAGCCGCGCCTTCTGCCAGTTCCGCATCCATCTCCAGCAAAGAAAGGAAATCCCCGGTCCCCAGCGCCCGCATGGCCAGTTTGTCAAACTCCGGCCCCTCCTTTGCAAAACCGTAAGGCCCGTCCTCCTTGAGCTTATGGGAAAGATCTCCGCTGGCAATCAAAAGCACCCGCCGCCCCAGTTCTTCCGCCACTTCCGCAATATGCCTGCCAAGGGCGTAATGATCCCGCGCCGGAAGTCCCGACAAGCCTATGCGCACCACCTTGCAATCCAGCAGCTGATGTTCCTGCAGGAAACGCAAAGGAATCAATGTGCCATGATCCAAAGCGGGATTGCGCTCCCCTGCTGTCCCTGCCGCAAGGAACGCACTCCGGCAATGGCTTGAAAGAGCCCTGACGAATTCTTCATCATATTCTGCCCGGAGTTCCACCTCCGGCGCACGGAATTGGGAAAAATCTCCCCTTGCCCCTTTCCCCGGGGAAATATGGAAGTAATCCGCATACATAACAGAATGCGGGCTTGTCACCACAACCGTGTCCGGCTGCAGAACAGCGGCGCGTTCCATAACCGTACGATAAGCATCTATGGTCTTTTGTATCTTCCTCTCTTCCCCATGTCCCACTTCCGGCAGGATGATGGGAGGATGAGGAACAACAACGGCTGCAACAATCGACATACCGATACCCCCTTTATTGATATGATACGAGAGACTGTGGAAATTTGCCGCAGTCTCTCGTATACCTTGGGCAGAGAAAATTTCCTGCTCACGAGTATAATACGTGATTTTACGGGAAACTCCTCTTTCACTACCGGAAAAATCGTGATAATCTATATCATGCAAATGCAAAACAACCAAGGAGGCATCCCCATGTCAAATTCTTCGCACTGTATCGGCTTTTCCCCCTGTATCGATGAAAACTGCACTCATATCATTCTCGGCTCCATGCCAAGCATTGCTTCTCTGGAAGCCCGGCAATACTATGCTCATCCCCAGAACCGTTTCTGGCCTCTTATGTCCCGCATCCTGGAAAATATGCCAGCCCCTCCCGAACGCTATGCAGACCGCCTCTCCATGCTCCTGCGCCATCATATCGCCCTATGGGATTCCATCGGAGCCTGCGACAGGGACGGCAGCCTTGACACGGCCATAAAAAACGAGCAGGGCAATGATTTCACTGCCCTGCTCGAAAAATATCCCGGCATCCATACGATTTGCTTCAATGGAAGCAAGTCCTTCCAATGCTTCAAGAAATCCAATAAGCCCCTCCTGAGCCGAAAAGAGATTGCCTTTTATCCAATGCCTTCCACAAGCCCTGCCAATGCCCGTTGGAAGCTCGATATGCTGGAGGACGCATGGAGGATTCCATTGTCCGGCTGCATACATCATTTATCCACGGCAACCTGAACCACGGTTTTCATGCCCGGCTTCAGTTCAAAAGAAACCTCTGCCGGCAGAGAAATCTTTACCGTGGATTTTCCGTCCTCTGCAGGCGGCTCATTTCCTTCCGTGTCCGTCTGCGCGGATGCCTCCTCATTTTCTGCAGCATCATCATCGGACTCAATTTCCAGCACCGTCCCCTGAAGAGCATGTCCTTCTATCTCATACGTCACGAACTGCCCCAGACGGATCTTCCCTTTCTGCTCAGGCGTAACGCGAGCCTCCAGCCAGATATTCCCTGCATCACCAATATTCATGATGGTCTGGCCTGCTTTCACTTCACTGCCTTCTTTGAGATCCGTGCAATAAATCGTTCCATCCACAGGCGCCACAATCTCCGTCGCCTGAGAATCCTTCTTGGCGCTTTCCAGCGCCGCTTCTGCCTGACGAACTTGGATTTCGGCACTCTTGATGACTTCCGGGCTGCTGGGCTGCACAACAGTACGATACGTCACCTTCGGGGGGGCAGCAACAGAAGAAGAAGCCGCCGCCTTCGCAGCAGCGTATTCCGCAACCGCCTCATCCCGCTTCACTGCACTGATGGCCCCCATTTTGAAGAGCTCCTCCATCCGCTGCATCCGCGCCTCTGCCTGCGCCACTGCTGCCTGTGACACCGTAGAACCACCGCCGCCGCCACCTTCGGACATCACAGGTGTTGTGATGGTCTGCCCCTTCTGGATCTCTGCCAGATTGCGTTTTGCCAGCTCCAGATTCTGTTCCAGTTGCTGGATCTGTTCCTCCGTCACACTGACTTCAATCCGCGCGATAACCTCTCCGGCTGCCACATGATCCCCATCATTCACGTTCAATTCAGCAATCTTGCCATTGGCCTTCGTCCTGACGCCTACCATGGTGCTGGTCACCTGTGCATCATAAAGCTTCATGCGATTGTTCTGATTCTGGTAATACCAGATACCGGCAGAGCAAAGAAGCGCCACGGCAATCAGGCCTATCAGGCCAAATTTCACAAAATAATTGACTTTCCTGGAAATATCAACTTCCAATCACATTCGCCCCCCATAGGGAATTTCAGCAGCCCAACTGTTCATGCACAACCTTCACCGCCATCTCAAATGCCTTGGGAAGGCTCTCGGGATTCTTGCCGCCTGCCTGCGCCATTTCGGGACGGCCGCCTCCGCCACCACCCACGATTTTGGCTGCCTCTTTGATGATCTTGCCGGCATGGATGCCCCTTGCCACAAGGGATTTCTCCACCTTGACCACAAGGTTCACCTTGCCGTCCGCAACAGCTGCCAGGATGACAATGCCATTCACCAGTTTCCCGCAGGTAAGATCTGCAAGGCTGCGAAGTTCCTCCATGTCCTTGGCCAGCGCCTTGCCGCAGACGATATGGACATCGCCGACTTCCTGTACCGCCATGAGCAGTTTCTGTGCATCGGCTTTCTTCTGAACATCATGGATCTCGTCCAGCTGCTTCTGCATATCCTTTTGCATGGCGAGGATTTTCTCCGTCTGAGCCGGCACGTCTTCCTTCCTGACCTTCAAGAGAGACGCCGTATCTTCGAGAAGCTGCATTTCATGATTGGCATAGTCAATGGCTGCCTTGCCCGTGATGGCCTCAATACGGCGCACACCGGAAGCAATGCCGGCCTCGCTGATGATCTTGAACATGCCGATCTGCCCGACATTCTTGACATGGGAACCGCCGCAAAGCTCCATACTGAACCCGGGAACCTTGACAACGCGCACGACATCCCCGTATTTTTCGCCGAAAAGCGCCATGGCACCGGCAGCCTTTGCCTCATCCAATGACATGTGAGAAATCTCCAGATCTATGCCCTTGAGGATCTCCTCATTGACAAGCTCCTCCACATCGGCAAGCTGCTGAGCGCTGACCGGCTCAAAGTTCGTGAAATCGAAGCGGAGCCTCTCCGGCGTGACAAGGGAGCCTGCCTGGTTCACCTGCTCGCCAACGACCTTCTTGAGAGCTGCCTGCAGAAGATGCGTGGCGGTATGGTTACGGGCAGAAGCCAGCTTGCTTGCCATATCCACCTGAATGGCCACTTTGTCGCCGACCTTCAACATGCCCTCTTCCACATATGCAATATGATAAACCGTGCCATCCGGCAATTTCTTGGCAGTTTCCACACGGATATGACCGAACTCGCCGACAAACCGGCCGCAGTCCCCTACCTGTCCGCCGCCTTCTGCATAGAAGGGCGTAACATCGAGGATGATCCCGGCCTCCTCGCCATCTTCCAATGTCTCCACCAACCTGCCGTCCTTCCAGATGGCAACGACCTGTGCCTCCACAGCCTCCTTGTCCACCTTGAGCCGGCTCGTATCGATGGAACTGAGATCCGGCACGGCCACGCGCTGATTCTCCGCGCGGGCGCTGCGGGCGCGCTCACGCTGCTCCTCCATGGCTTTGTCAAAGCCATCCTTGTCAAGCACCAGCCCGTTCTCATGGAGAATCTCGTCCGTAAGCTCCCAGGGGAACCCGAACGTATCATAGAGCTTGAAGCCGACTTCACCGGCCAGTTCTTCTTTCCCGGAAGCCTTGACCTCTGCAATATAGGTGCCAAGCAAATCCATACCTTGCGCCAAGGTTGCGGCAAAACGATCCTCTTCCAGGCGGATCACCCGCTTGATGTAGTCCTGCTTGTTCACAAGTTCCTGGAAGTCCGAAGCGTCTTTGTAAATCTTCACCACGGCATCCACTGCACCCTCAAGGAACTTATCCTTGATGCCAAGCATGCGTCCATGGCGAACAGCGCGGCGCAGGATACGGCGCAAGACATAGCCCCTTCCCTCATTGGAGGGAAGAATCCCATCCATGATCATGATCGCCATGCTGCGGGCATGATCGGCAATGACCTTGAGAGAAACATCCGTTTTCTCATTCTCCCCATACTTCACCCCGGAAACCTGGGAAGCATACTCAATAATTGGGAACAGCAAATCCGTCTCGAAATTCGTGCGCTTGTTCTGCACAACAGAAGCCAGACGCTCCAGCCCGCATCCCGTATCGATGTTCTTATGTGCCAGAGGCTTGTATTCCCCATCCTCCTGCTTGTCAAACTGTGTAAACACGAGATTCCATATCTCAAGATAGCGGTCGCAGTCACAGCCCACCTTGCAATCCGGGGAACCACAGCCCCGCTCCTCGCCAAGATCAATGTAGATTTCCGAGTCAGGACCGCAGGGGCCCGGCCCGATCTCCCAGAAGTTGTCTTCCATCTTCACGATATGATCTTTCGGAAAGCCGGGCTGCTGAAGCCAGATCTCCACAGCCTCATCATCCTTCGGATAGACACTGACCCACAGCTTGTCCTTGGGCAGTTCCACAACCTCCGTGAGGAATTCCCATGCCCAGGGAATCGCTTCCGATTTGAAATAATCGCCAAAGGAGAAATTCCCCAACATCTCGAAATATGTCTGATGGCGCGCCGTGCGGCCCACATTCTCAATATCACCCGTGCGCACGCAGCGCTGGCTCGTCGTGACACGCGTGCGCGGCGGCTTCATCTTCCCTGTAAAAAAAGGTTTCAATGGCGCCATGCCAGCCCCAATGAGGAGCAACGTCGGATCATCCTCCGGAATCAGGGAGAAACTCGGCATGCGAAGATGCCCTTTCTTTTCCGCAAAAAACTGCAAGTACGCTTCCCGCAGTTCGTTACCAGTCATATACTTCAAAATCCATCTACCTCCAACAGAGTCAATTGCTAAACGCCCCTAATTATATCACACTCAGGAGATGTTTTTCCATAAAATATTTACTTTCCTTGAGAGTCTAAACTACAGATAATTACAATTTCTTTTGATGCCTGGCTGGTTGACATCTAGCAGGCTTCTGCTAGAATTGAAACAACGATAGATTTTTCCATGAAATGGGGCGAGGCTATGAAGCAGCATTATGTGATGCCTGTGGGAGAGGATGACTTCCGGCAGGTGCGCGAGAAATATTACTATGTGGATAAGACGGAGTTTATAAAAGAGCTGATAGACAGCCACGCCAAGGTCACCCTGATTACCCGGCCGCGGCGGTTTGGCAAGACTCTCTCCATGAGCATGCTGTACTACTTCTTCTCTAATAAAGATGTGGAGGCCAACCGGATCCTGTTCGAGGGCACAAAGATTGAAAAAGCCGGGAATCGGTATATGACAGACCAGGGGACACTGCCGGTGGTGTTTCTTAGTCTGAAGGATATCAAGGAAGATACACTTGAGGGGATGCTGGCAGGTTTTGCAACTGAGATGCAGGCGATTTACCAGTCTTTTCGCTGGCTACTGGAGGGTGAGATTCTATATTCGGAGGAAAAAGAAGCCTTCGAAGCTGTGCTTTCCTGCAAGGCCTCCAGGAGTGAGCTGCAGTATTCCCTCAAGAAACTGACGGCGTATCTGCAAAGATATCATGGCAAAAATGTCTTGGTGTTGATAGATGAGTATGATGCGCCCATACAGTATGCCTGGGATTATGGTTATTACAAAGAGGCAATTGTCTTCATAAGGAACTACTTAAGCTCTGTGCTGAAGTCAAATTCTGCCCTTGATTTTGCCGTGCTGACTGGTGTGTTGCGGATCGCCAAGGAAAGCATCTTCAGCTCCCTGAACAATCTGGAAGTGGACAGCGTAGTATCCGGGGCGTATTGGGATGCTATGGGCTTTACCTTCGAAGAAATACAAAAGATGGCAGCCGACTTCCATGTGACGGAAAAACTGTCGGAGATCAAAGAATGGTACGATGGCTACAATTTTGATGGGCAGGAAATATATAACCCCTGGTCGGTCGTAAGCTATTTCAAGCAGAACTGTCGTCCTGCCACATATTGGGTCAATACTTCCGGAAATGCGATTCTCACCAAGATGCTCCAGCAGGCAAAACCATCCCAATGCCGAGCCCTGACACAGCTACTCCACGGCGGAAAGATAAGCGCAGTGCTCTATGAAGGTTTTATCTATGATGAAATCTACCAGAACAGCGACGCCCTGTACTCCATGCTTCTGACCACCGGGTATCTGACTATTGTGGATTATCCTGACCCTTATGTCGATGAGAATGAAGCTTCCATGAGGCTCCCCAATAGGGAAATCCGGACGCTATTCAAACAGGAGGTCATGCGATATCTGTCCAGCTTGGATCAGGACTCTGATCTCCTGCGCAATCTCCTGCGAAGTATGCTCCGTGGCAATGCTAAAGATTTCGAGGAAGCTTTGTCCAGGTTCTTGAGTATGATGGTCAGCTTCTATGATACAGCTGCCAAAGAGAGCTTTTACCATGGTTTGGTGCTGGGCCTGCTGACTACCCTGATGCCACGCTTCGAGGTATTGTCCAACAGGGAGTCCGGCTATGGCAGATTTGATATCGCTATTTTCCCCGGGAAAAATCAGACCGTAGGCTCCTTGCTAGAGTTCAAGGTGGCGGAGAAAGAAGAGGATTTGCCAGACAAGGCCAAAGAGGCGCTGGCTCAGATCAGGGACAATGTTTACATGATGGAATTCGAGAACAGGGGCGTGCATGCTGTTTGGCAGTACGGCATTGCATTCTGCGGGAAGAAGTGCCATATCGAGGCGGCAAATGTATAGGTAAACTGATACAAGGCGTGTTTCAAAAGGCATCATTTCCGGTTGACAAATTTGATGGCGCATTGCAGGACGAAAACCCTTGTCAGAAAAGGACGGAGGTTTGTTAGCACCGTTGGAAAGCTGTCAACTAAATATTGACAAGTTTGAAACACGCCGATGCACTATCCAGAACTCGCTCGACGGGTAGACTATTTCAAGCATGAAAACAAGGGGGTACAAGCAATGTGCGAAATTATGAAACAGCTACAGGATGAAGGCAGAGCAGAAGGTTTGGCTGACGGTTTTGCTCAAGTCGCCATCGGAATGCTCAAAGACAACAAACCCTTCGAGGAAATCACGAAGTATACGCACATTCCACCAGAGGAATTGGAAAAACTTGCCCAGCAAATTCACCCATCTCATTAACTTAAATGAACATCTTCGGGGCACCTCCCCTTTCAGGGGAGGTTTTTTCATTTCATCCTGCCTCAGATTTTCGACCGTCTCATTTCATGGATGAACCTCAAATACTCGAACCAGTACTGCTTGTAGAAGTGTTCCCGCCAGTAGATCTTTCCGGCCCACTTGATGCGTTCGTCTGCAATGCCCATGCGGATGAGGCTTTCCCTGGCCTCGTTGGCAGAGGTTTCGTTTGTCATGGAGATCAGTACCTTGTCGAACTTGAACTGTTTGAGGGCACCCACGGGAGCCACGGGAATGCCCGGATGTCGATGTTTTCTGCGTTCTTGTCCACGATGACCACGCATTTCACCCAGCCGTAGTCTTTCGTCTGCTGGTAGAACTTCCTCCCCACATCCCCAGCGCCATAGATGGCGATGGTCTCTCCCTCCCGGAAGAGATGATAGGGGAAGATATGGTCGTAGATCACCATGCGGAGCTTTTTCTCCAGGGCATCAAGGAACTGGTTCCTATCGATGAAATCACCGCCAATCTTCCGGAGCATGGGGAAATAGACATTTCGGAAAAACTCGTCCCTATAGTAAGTCTCCCCGTCCCAACGGATTTTCTCCTCTGGTATGCCCATAGCCTGAAGGGTCTCCCTGATAGCCTCCACGGCCTTCCCTCCGTGAACCGTAATGAGCACATGGTCAAAGTCCATCCCCTTCAGTGCCTCCACTTCCCGGGCCGGGATTCCTGCGGATCACGCATTTTTCCAAAAGGCGTTGCAACGCGATCAAGTATTCCTCTAAGTATCTAATGTTTCGAAGAATTGCATAATCGTGCATATCATCTAATTCCAAAAACTTCTTGTTCGCATTCAACAGGCAGATCCGCTTCTCATAATTATTGAGGGCAAGCGGCTCCAACCTTCCCATATCCAGCCTAGAAAAATGTTCCGTTGCGGGCGAAACAATGGAAAGCCAGTTGGTAAGGCCAACAGCCCTTGTATGCCGATAAGGCATCCCTACCATATGTGTGACGCAATCCCCGAATAATGCGACCGTCCGATCTGTTTTCTCCATGAAGCCTCCTTAAAGCATCCCCTGCACCATCCGTTCCCGATAGCACAGCATGAAAACTTCCAGCATCTTCCTATAAGCCACCAGCTTTTCAAAGTCCTCCTCGCCCAGCATAAGATTCCCCCAGCCGTCCACATAGCAACGGTCCGGCCGGTCAATCTCCAGCTTGTACACATGCCTGCACACATGCAGCACATAGTCA
>CACYDT010000003.1 GCA_902773295.1 uncultured Veillonellaceae bacterium
AAGTACAGTCCTCGTAGGTTCGCTAAGTTCATTATAACATTGTTTTAAATAATTTTAAATAGTTTGATTATATTTATTTACTATACATACAACAATACCTGCGCGGGACAAAAACCGCGCAGGCATCTTTTCCTTACACAACCTGTTCGTTGAACGTATAGACACTGACCTGGCGATGATACCGCCCCTTGCGCTCAAAAAACACCTTGCCGTTTACCTTGGCAAACAGCGTATCATCCTTGCCGATTCCGACATTATGTCCCGGATGGAAATGTGTGCCTCTCTGGCGAACCAGAATGCTGCCCGCATGAACCACCGTGCCTGCCTGGGTCTTGACCCCGAGGCGCTTCGAATGGCTGTCACGCCCGTTGCGAGTAGAACTCACGCCTTTCTTGTGGGCAAACAGCTGCAAATCAAACATAAACATCTATGTCACCTGCACTTTCTTGATGCGAACTGCCTTTGGCTTGAGCTTTTCAATCTCCCTCATGCCCAAAAGCATCGTCTGCAATATCGCTTCCGTCAAATCATCGGGATCCCTTTTCAAGTTCATCCAGAGCTTTCCGCTCGCAACCGAATACTCCACCTCGCGATGCAGATGCTCCCCGATACCCAAAAGCGCTGCCTGTGCCAGGGAAGACACCCCCGCACAGACGATATCCGATCCCCGTGGTGCCGTGCCGCTGTGACCCGTGACCCGGAAGCCGGATATCTTGTCTTCCTGATTCAAAAAAACAGAAATCTCAATCATACAGATCAAGCTTCAATCTTCTCGATAACAACCTTCGTGAACGGTTGGCGATGACCCTGACGACGGCGATAGTTGGACTTCGCCTTGTACTTGAAGACAAGAATCTTGCGAGCCTTGCCCTGAGCCTCTACCTTACCCGTCACCTTGGCACCCTCAACGAGGGGCTTGCCGACCTTCACCTCACTGTCATTCACGACGGTGAGCACCTGATCGAAAACAACGGAATCACCTTCCGCCGCATCGAGCTTCTCCACCATGACGACATCGCCCTCCGCAACGCGGTACTGCTTGCCGCCGGTCTTGATAATAGCGTACATAAGAAAACACCTCCCTGTCAATTACTCGCCGACTACGGTACGGCTCCTGCCGTTTCCAAAAACCTCATCGGGCGGTTGGGGAACGCAAACCATGCGCTTAGGAACTGGTAACAAATACATTTTAAGATAGGACGCCTATGGAGATTTAGACAAGTCAAATCTAAAATTTATTTATGAACAGTTCCTTACATCATGGAATCATATCATACAGGAACAAAGATGTCAAGGACGCAGCTGCAAGTTCACGATAAAGGCAATGCAGACAATCCACATGATGGGACTCACTTCCCTCGGCCTCCCCGCCAATGTCTTAAGAACGGCATAGCTGACAAATCCGAAGGCAAAGCCGTTGGCAATGCTCGATGTCAGCGGCATCATAATAATCGTAAGGAATGCCGGGAGTGCCTCCGTGAAGTCCTTGAAGTCAATATTGCCCACCTCGGACATCATGAGAGTGCCAACGAGGATCAGCGACGGCGATGTGGCGAATCCCGGCACCAGCCCAATGAGCGGTGCAAAGAGCAATGCGACGAGAAACAGCACGGCAACCGTCACCGCGGTAAGTCCCGTCTTGCCCCCCGCAGCAATTCCCGCTGCGCTCTCGATATAGGATGTCACCGTCGAGGTACCGAAAACAGCGCTGCACATCGTCCCTGCCGCATCCACGGTAAGAGCCTTGTCCAGATTCTCAATCTCACCGTTCGGCTTCACCATCTTCGCCTTGGAGGTAAGGCCGATCAGGGTTCCCATGTTGTCAAAAAGCTCCACCACCGTAAAGGTGAAAATGATGGACACGATGCCATAGTTCCATGCCCCGGCAATGTCCAGCTTGCCAAGGGTTTCCCCCATATAGGGAATGGAAGTGCTGATGACATCCCCAATCCCATGCGGAACCGGAGAAAGCCCCAGGAGCATCGACACCGCCGTAATAAAGGCGATGCCGATGAGAATCGCTCCCTGCACATCATGCGCCATAAGCGCCGCTGTGAAAATCAGGCCCACCAAGGACAGCAGTACCGTCGGCTCCGTGACATGACCAAGCGTAATGAACGTCGCCGGGTCGCTGATGATGATGCCCGTCCCCTTCAATCCAATGAAGGCGATAAAAAGGCCAATGCCAACGCCAATGGCCTTCTTCAGATTGCCCGGCACGGCATTGATAATGGCCTGACGGACATGGCTCACCGTGAGGATCATGAAAAAGACGCCGGAAAAGAACACCGCGCCGAGCGCCACCGTCCAAGGAAGATGGAGCACACCGCAGACATAGTACGCAAAAAACGCATTCAGTCCCATGCCCGGCGCCAGCGCCACAGGATAGTTCGCAATCACGCCCATGGCCAATGTGGAAATGGCTGCAATCCAGATGGTCGAGGCAACAGCAGCTTCCTTTGGTATCCCGGCATCCGCGAGGATATTGGGGTTGACAAACATGATATACGCCAAGGCAATGAAGGTCGTCAATCCGGCAACTACTTCTTTCCGGACAGTCGTCCCTTTCTCCTGAAGCATGAAACGCCGCTCCAGGAATCCTTGGATTCCTTCTGCTTTCATAGAGGAACGTCCACCCCTCTCTTAGAATACAATCCTGCTGAAATCCGCAACCCGCCCAATGAGAGCATCTACGGACTTCAAAAGGCCCAAGCGGTTATTCTTGACTGCTTCCTCCTTGTCCATGACCATGACCCCATCGAAGAACGCGTCAATGGGCTGGGAAAGTTCCGTGAGGGCATCGATGGCGCCATGATAGTCCCCGCCGGCCACGAGGCTCTCCACCGCGCTTTCCGTGGAAACATATGCCTGATAAAGGGACTTTTCTGCATCCTCCCGGAAGAGATTTTCCCTCACCTCTGCACTTGCTGCATTTTTGGCGAGGTTGCCCGCCCTCACAAATGCCTGAATCTGCTTCTCCGCACCATCTTCCTGAAGGAACTTCGCAACTGCCTCGGCACGAAGCATCACTGCATAGAGATCGTCCACATCCACGAGAACCGCATCCACCACATCATAGCGGATATCCCTGTCCGCGAGGACGTTCTTGAGGCGCAGGCGCATGAAATCAGCGACCTCCTGCTGCATTTTCGCACGCGCTTCCGCATCCTCCATCCCATAGAGATCCATGGCAAGATCAACCACAGCCGACAGGGACAGACTGTATTCTGCCTCCACCACCATATTCACAAGCCCAAGAGCCTGACGGCGCAGGGCGAAAGGATCCTGGGAGCCGGTCGGTATCTTGCCCCGGCTAAAGGTTCCCACAATGGTATCCACCTTATCGGCAAAGCTTACAATACGCCCCGCCGGGGTCTTTGGCTGGCTGTCGCCGGCAAAACGCGGCATATAGTGTTCGTCAATGGCAATGGCCACCTTCTCGCACTCGCCATCCAGTTTCGCATATTCCCTTCCCATAATGCCCTGGAGCTCCGTGAACTCCGTCACCATGCCTGTCACGAGATCCGCCTTGCAGAGTTTCGCTGCCCGCAGGGCATGTTTCCTCGTCTTCTCATCCGCTTGCAGGGCATCCGCAAGAAATGCCGCGAGCTTTTCCAGACGCTCGGATTTCTCATAAACCGTGCCAAGCCCTTCCTGGAACACGACCGTTCTGAGCTTCTCCCGATGCTCCTCCAGACTGTGCTTCCTGTCCTCATCGAAGAAAAACTGGGCATCCTCCAGGCGAGCCTTCAGAACGCGCTCATTTCCGTGCTGCACGGTTTCAAGATATTCCTTTCCGCCATTCCGCACCGTGATGAAAAGAGGCAGGAGCTTCCCTTCCGCTGTCTTCACCGGGAAATAGCGCTGATGGTCACGCATGGGCGTAATGACAGCCTCTGCCGGAAGTTCCAGATATTTCTCCTCGAATTTGCCGCAGAGGGCTGTAGGATATTCCACGAGGTAGAGAACTTCTTCCAAAAGGTCCTCCGTAATATCCGCCACACCGCCGTTTTCCTTCGCCACAGCCTCAATCTGACCGCGGATCATCGCTTTCCGCCGCTCCTGGTCAACAATAACGAACTGCGCCTCACAAGCCCGTTCATAACTGTCGGCATCATCGATCTCAAACTCCCCCTGAGAAAGGAAACGATGGCCCCTGGAAACCTTGCCGGACCTCACCTCCGCCACCTCAAAAGGAATGACCTCACTGCCGTAAAGGGCGACAATCCAGCGCAAAGGACGGATGAACTTGAAATCGAGATCTGCCCAACGCATATTGTTGGGGAAATTCAGCCCGCAGATCAAGTCTGGCAGGAGCTTCTTCAGAAGCTCCGCCGTTGCCGCTCCTTCCTCATGCACCATGGCATAGACATAACCGTCCTTCACCACGAGATCCTTGGGATCCACCTTCTGGCCACGGGCAAACCCCTGCGCCGCCTTGGTGGGATTGCCATCCGCATCGAAAGCGATCTTCACGGACGGACCGCGGTTCTCGCTGGACACATCCTCCTGCCTCTCGGCAAGCCCTTTCACAACAAGAGCCGTACGGCGCGGTGTCCCAAGGGTACGGATCTCCTCAAAATCCATGCGAAGCTCCCGGAATGCCTTCTGTGCATGCTCTTTGAGCTCCTTGAGGATTCCCGGCATCACATGGGCAGGAACCTCTTCCGTGCCGATTTCCAACAACAAATTCTTGCTCATGCCTTCTTCCCCCTTTTCAGCATCGGATATCCAAGCGCTTCCCGCTGCTTCAGATAGCACTCCGCGCAAAGCCTCGCGAGCTTCCGCACTCGTCCGATGAACGCCGTGCGCTCCGACACGCTGATGGCGCCGCGGGCATCCAGAAGATTGAAGGTATGGGAACACTTCAGCACGTAATCGTATGCCGGATGCACGCATTCCTTCTCGATGATGCGCACAGCCTCCTTCTCGTATTTCTCAAAAAGATCGAAGAGAAGTGCCTCATCCGAAAGATCAAAGGCATACGTGGACTGCTCGAACTCGTTCTGATGGAACACATCGCCATAGCTCACATCGTCCGTCCACTTGACATCATAGACATTCTCCACGCCCTGGATGTACATGGCAAGGCGTTCCAGACCATAGGTGATCTCCACGGCCACAGGCTTCACATCCTGGCTGCCCACCTGCTGGAAATAGGTGAACTGGGTGATTTCCATGCCATCCAGCCATACTTCCCAGCCAAGGCCCCAGGCTCCCAGTGTAGGAGACTCCCAGTTGTCCTCGACGAAGCGGATATCATGCTGCTTCGGATCAATGCCAAGACTTTCCAGACTTTCCAGATAAAGCTCCTGGATGTTGTTCGGCGATGGCTTCATGATGAGCTGGAACTGATGATGCTGGTAGAGCCGGTTCGGGTTATCCCCGTAACGCCCATCCGCCGGACGTCGGGAAGGCTCCACATAGGCCACGTTCCACGGTTCCGGCCCGAGAACCCTCAGAAAGGTGGAAGGGTTCATAGTCCCTGCGCCCTTCTCCACATCATAAGGCTCCGACAGAATGCAGCCCCGATCCGCCCAGAATTTCTGCAAGGCCAGGATGATTTCCTGAAATTTCATAGGTACACTCCTCTTCCTCAAATACCCTTGGAAACTGTATCCAAGGGAAAATTATTCGCACAGCACTATTTTACAACACTGCCGCCATTTGTCAATGACGGCAGCGCCGCAAATCACAACTGCCGGATAAACGCCAACGATTTCAGAGGTCTTCCCAGCATTTCCTGCAAATATGCCAAAAGAACCTGCTCCGCCATGAGCAGGCTTTCTCTTTGCACCCTGATTCCCTCTGAATGCTTCCAGTCCAGATCCAGAAGCGACCGGAGAAAGCCCAAGTCCTCCCCCGCGAGCTTTTTGGCATCCGGCAAACGGCAGTCCTTGCACAGCACACCGCCCTCGCGGATATGCAAAAATGCCTCTCCCGCAATCTCCCTGCCACAATGGACACAGTGCCCCAATCGGAGCTGCAGCCCGGAACAGGCCAAAACCTGCCATGCGGCAGCAAGCGCCACAATGCGGGGATTCCGCACCTCAAAGGACGCAAAAACATCCAGAAGCAACGCAAAGGCCTCCGGCTCTGCCGCATGCTCCGGCAGGAACTCCCGCGCCAGCTCAGCGACAAAGGAGCCGTATGCCATAGCCATGAAATCCTCGCTGAGCCTCTTATAACGATGAAGAATGGCACATTGCTTCACCGTGTCCATCCGCTTTCCCTCCGCCAGCTGCACCTCGGCATGAGTGAACATCTGCATGCCTGCGGCCAGCGGGCTTTTCGGCCTGCGGCAGCCAAAGGCAACGGCCGTGACCATGCCGCGCTCGCGGGTGAAAAGCGTCATCATCTTGTCCGCCTCTCCCCAGCTGCGCGCCCCCAGCACCAGCGCTTCCACCTTGTACTGCGCCGCCATCACTGACCGCCAAATCCAAGATTTCTGAGAATGCCGTCACGATCGCGCCAGTCTTTCTTGACCTTGACCCAGAGATCCAGGTACACCTTGGAGCCAAGCAATGCTTCGACATCTCCTCTTGCCAGCGCGCCGATTTCCTTGAGCAATGCGCCCTTTGCGCCAATGACAATGCCTTTCTGGGACTCCCGTTCCACATAGATGGTTGCCCGGATGTACACATCATCATTGGGGCGCGTCGTCATCTCATCCACATCCACAGCAATCGCATGCGGAACCTCCTCCCGCGTGAGTTCCAATGCCTTCTCCCTCACGAGCTCAGCCACGATGAGCCGCTCCGGCTGGTCGGTCACCATATCCTCCGGATAATATTGCGGGCCTTCCGGCAAGTATTTCTTCACCTCCGAAAGAAGCCCGTCCAGATTCGTTTCCTTTTTCGCAGAAATCGGCACTACCCCGACAAAGGAATACTTTTCCGTATAATGGGAGATGATGGGCAGTACCCTGGATTTCTCAATGAGATCCAGCTTATTTACCACGAGAATGACCGGCTTATGGGTAGTATGCAGGCGTTCCAGTATGTAATACTCCCCCGGCCCCATCTTTTCCGTAGCGTCCACCACGAAAAGAATCGCATCCACTTCCTTCAAAGTCCCTTCCGCAGCCTTCACCATATACTCACCCAATTTATGCTTCGGCTTGTGGATCCCGGGCGTATCCAGGAAGACGAGCTGGGCATCCGGCTGTGTGAGGACACAGAGAATGCGGTTCCGCGTTGTCTGCGGCTTATCCGACATAATGGCGATTTTCTGTCCGATCAAGCTGTTGATGAGCGTTGATTTTCCCACATTCGGCCGCCCAATCACAGAAATGAACCCGGACTTGTATGTTTTTTTCCCTGTTCCTGTTTCCATTTCCATCACCCCTCTATTCCCTGGGAATCCCCAGCTGTTCCATGACAAAACGCTGTTCCCCTTCCATTTCCTCCCGTTCCTCATCCTCGATATGGTCGTATCCCAAAAGATGGAGCATCCCATGCACCGTGAGAAAAGCGACCTCCCGCCGCAAGCTGTGGCCATATTCAGCCGCCTGTTCCTCCGCACGCTCCACGGAGATGACGATATCCCCGAGAACATCCGTCCCCGATCCGCCTTCAATCCCGGGCTCCTCACTCTCGTTCAGCGCAAAGGAAAGAACATCCGTCGGGCGATCTATGCCGCGATACTCCTTATTGAGTGAATGAATATAAGCATTGTCCGTAAGAGTCACGCTGACCTCTCCGTTTTCTGCCCCGTAGAGCTCTCCCACTTTTTCGGCAGCCCTTCGCACATTTTCCGCAATCTCTTCCGGAAATACGAGATGCTCCGGATAATTGCTGATCAGGATTTCCATAGATCTTCCTGCTTCCTTTCCAGATTCTCATACCGCTCATATGCTTCCACGATGCGTGTCACCACTTCATGCCGGATGACATCCATGGACTGCAGGCGCACCATGCCAATCCCCGCTACGCCGTCCAATATCTCGCTGGCCTGCCTGAGCCCCGAGGTCACGCCACGCGGCAGATCCACCTGGCTCAGATCCCCCGTAATCACCATACGGGAACCGAACCCCAGACGGGTGAGGAACATCTTCATCTGCTTTTCCGTCGTATTCTGAGCCTCATCGAGAATGATAAAGGCATCCTCCAGCGTGCGGCCGCGCATATAGGCAAGCGGCGCAATCTCGATAATCCCCCTGGACATGAACTTCTGGTAGAGATCCATGCCAAGGATATCCTGCAAGGCATCGTAGAGCGGGCGAAGATAAGGATCCACCTTGTCCTGCAAATCCCCCGGCAAAAAACCGAGCCGCTCCCCCGCTTCCACCGCCGGACGCGTGAGGATGATCTTGTCCACGTCCTTGTTCCTGAGAGCCGCCACTGCCATCACCACGGCCAGATACGTCTTTCCCGTGCCGGCGGGTCCGATGCCAAAGGTAATGGAATTTTTTCGGATGGCTTCCAGATAGATGCGCTGCCCCAGTGTCTTGGGACGCACATGGCGCCCTTTTGACGTGACCAGCACCGTATCGCCGAAGAGGGAATGCAATGCCTCCGCCTTGCCGCCCTTCACGAGACCGATACTGTAACGAACCTCGTGCATCGTGATATTCGTTCCCTGGCGGTAAAGGAACTGCAATTCCTCGAGAACCTTTGCCGCTTTCTGCACGTCTGCGGCCTCGCCCAGGAACTCCACATGATCTCCCCTGCTCACGATCTGGCAGGCAAAACTCCCCGCAAGCGCCTGCAGAAACTCATCCCGCTCTCCTAAGAGTGCATACGCTTCCTTGTGATCCGCAAAATCGACCTTTCTCTCCAATGCCTGTTGCAATCAAACACCTCATCCCATCGGTAAATTATACTCGTGAGCAGGAAAATTTACCTGCCCACGGTATATGCAGAGACCGTAAAAGCTTTGCCTACGGCAAATTCCAACGGTCTCTAGTATATCAGCGTTTTTCCTATTTTACAGCACAAACTCCTTTTGTACAAGTTCATGCCGGAAAATCATTGTCTTGCACCGCCATATCTGTTATCATGGGAAAGAAGAAACGTCCTATGCAACAGAAAGGAAGAATGAAATGCCTTCCAAGACAGACCTGTCCAAAATCATCTGCTTCGACACAGAAACCACGGGGCTGGACAGCACGGCAGAAATTCTGCAGCTTTCCATCATCAATGCCGCCGATGAGGTGCTGTTCGATGAATACATCAAGCCGAGCCACCATCTCGTTTGGCCGGAAGCGCAAGCCATCCACCACATCAGCCCCGAAATGGTCGCGGGCAAGGACTCCATCGAGGCTCACCATGACCGCATCATGGGCATATTGGAGGATGCCCAATACTATATCGGCTACAACATCCTCTACGATATCCGCATGCTCAAGCAAGCCGGCCTCTCCATGGCTCCCTTTCACCGGAAACATGTGCAGGTCATCGATGTCATGAGGAACTTTGCCCAAGCCTACGGAAAGCCCGACCCCAAAAGCGGCAGAACCAAATGGCAGAACCTCACATCCTGCGCCAAATACTTCCAGTATGACTGGGGCAGCGACAAAGCGCATGGCGCCCTGGCCGATACCAAAGCCACACTCTACTGCTTCAAGAAAATGTACAATTTGTGAGATTTTTAGATAACAAGGAGATTGATATGTCACAAACGCCCTGGATTATCCTGAGCCTGGTTCTTTTCATCATTGTCGCGCTGGAAATGTACCACTCCCTGAAACGCTCCGAAACGACAAACCGCTTGATCAACCAGTACATCGACGATCTGGAAAACGAGCAGCTTTTTGAGGATATCTACGCCTATTGCCAAAAGGACTTCAAGCTTCGCCGCATCATGGAGAAGCACAACGCCACCAAGGAGGACATCAAGGCCCTCCACCAAAAGCTCCTGACCTGGGGCAGCATCAAGAAAGGCCGCCGGTTCGTCCCGATTACCTCTTTCTTCTACACCTACTCCCTGAACTACCTCTTCGAGCACCGCGACGACGATGACAAGAAAGTCACCATGAGAATGCTCAATTTCTTCCATATTTAAAATGTATCGAAAAATTTACAATAGAATAAATATTCGCATATATTTGATGCTATGAATCTGACATTTGCACATCAAAGTATCGATAAAGCTATTACGAATATATATTCTCGAACAAGTTTTTCAACACGCCCTAGTCAATGTCATTAACTTTAAGGAATCATCCAACACGAATAAGATATACAAGAGCCCTCCTTTTTCTTAATTTTACAACGGTTTTCAAATAAGCAAGGGACATTTCAACGCATCATTGAGCATTCCGCCCCCCATAGGAGGAAAATCCAACAAAAGCCCCTTCCTATGGAGGATAGTCCCGCAAAGGCAGGATAATCTTAGCTTTGCCTATGGTAAAACTTGAACAATTGAGTTATAATATAGTTGTAGAAGAGTGGTGCTATACAGACGGTGACTGATTTTTGTTAACGTCTCAATTTCATGCTTTCTGATAGGAAAGATTACAACCATAATTACAAGAAAAATACTGGAGATGAAAAAATAATGGTATGTACACAATGATGATATTAACAACTTTTATTATCGCGTTTATTTTATATCACCTAATACTAAAAAACAAAATTGATGACATTAAGAAATGCAGACCTCAAAATCATTTAGAAGAACAGATAAAATTTGATATTGATTATTATGGAGAAATTAAATCTGATATAAACATTGATAAAACAACACTCATACATTCTATATGCAGGTTATACCCAAAAATGTCAATGAATAATGCAACCATCATCGCCAATAATTTTTTTGAAAAATCTACACAAGAACAAAACACTTCAATAGAAAGAGATAAAGTAGCCTTAAGTTCCAGTAATACAACCGACACATATATTTATAAATTATGTAATAAATTGCTGAATTCTCCTCGTAAACTTGCAATATCAACAAATGGATTATATGACTATTACTATATTCCTTCTCTTGTCAAAAAAGATAATTCTTCTGTAGATGTCTGGTTATGTGATCAATCTAAATTAGAAGATAATGGACAGAATGGACATTATAAACTTGATGATAAATATGAAAAATACATATTCAACCACGTAATATATAAATTCAATGAAAACTCACTTGAATATGATTTGACTATCTGGGCAAATACAAAGCAACAGCTTATCCGATATTCTATACATAAGAATTCATCGTATTCCATACATACTAAATCCCCCAGTTCAATCGAAGTAAAATTTTATAAATTCATAAAGAAATTATATTGGGATTTTAAATATACAGACAAATTTATCTATAGTATGTCTTGGAGAGAATTTGAAAAATTCATAGAGAAACTATTTAAAAACAATGGGTATTCTACTATATTAACACCTCCAAGATGGGATGAGGGCAAGGATGTGATAGCAATTAAGGATGGTATTACTTACTTTATTGAGTGTAAACACTGGAGAGAGGATTCACTTATTGGAAGAGAATATCTTCAAAAACTTGTAGGTGCGGCTGTCTCTGACAATGTAACCAATGTAATTTTTGTAACAACATGTGCATATAATGACAACGCAATAAATTATGCAAAAAAAATAAATGCCAGTGGAATGGTTCATCTTGAACTATGGGGGATAAAAGAAATATTATCATTTGCTAACGGCAAACACTAAATATACTCGTAAAAAAACTGTTCCCTAAAAGGTCGAAGAGGCGGACGCCGTAACGTTAATGAGTAGAACTTAATCTAGGACTATGACCTTAACTTTTAACGACATTGATTTAGATAAGGAACAATATCTATGCTATGCACTTCTATAAACGATTTGATTAATGCAATAAGTGAAAATTTTAAATGGTTAAGTCTGATAATATCGCCAATATTGACCGCAATATTTATAGGATGGAAAGACCATAGAATGAAAGAATCAGAGAAACGGCAATCTAAATCCCGCTTAGCAAAAGCCCTTTTTGCGGAAATATCAACCTTAATGTCAATCTACGATAAAATGATATCGGGGTCATAAGGTAAAAGATGTTCACCTAATACCCCAGATAGTGAAAACAGTTATCAATTAATTCGTTTAAAAA
>CACYDT010000004.1 GCA_902773295.1 uncultured Veillonellaceae bacterium
TCCTGCGGTGTTTTTCCTTACTGCTATTATACCGCATTTTTTCTCAGATGTCGCTAGGAATATGGGCTTTTGACCCCGACATCATACGGATAGGGAAAATGCTATTCGCATAATTTCAGCGCGGCCGGCAGATAAAAGAGAAAGGAGAAAATATTATGGGCAGAGTGGTGATTAAAAATGGGAAATTTCCGCAGTTGACGGAAGAGCAAAAGCGTGAAGTTGAGGAAGCCATGACACTTCCCATTGATTACTCAGATATTCCATCTCTTTCGGATGAAGATCTGGAAAGGATGCGTCGAGTAAGCGAAAGTCAGGACATGAGGATTTCCATATGAATTGACTGAAATCGACCTTGCTTGCAAGGATAGGGCAGGAGGTGGTGACGCCGGATGAGGGAGTTTAGTGCAATCAGGTCGGTATTTCTTTCGGTCGCGATGTTTTTGACGGTCTTTCTGTGTGGGAACCCGATGGCTTCCGCAAGCGGATATGATGGGGAGTATACCTATGAAACAGGGATTTCCCTGTTGTTTTCTGATGTGGACTTCTATGAGCTCAGTGATGCGAGTCTTGCGGAAGTGGTGCGGAAGGGAAACGGGGAGCAGCGGATCCGGCTTCAGCGGCCGGGGGATTTGGTGGTTACGGTTCATTTCCGTGGGGGAGCTGTGGGGCGCTATCTGATGCATATCCACGGGCATGCCGTGGATGAGACGGCTGTCAACCGGGAGAGCTTTGCCCGGGAGATTCTGGATCTTGTGAATAGGGAGCGGGCAAAGAAAGGAGCCGGGGCCTTGAGGCTGGCGGATGACATCATGAAGGCCGCAGATATCCGGGCAGGTGAATTGGTCAGGCTGTTTTCCCATACCCGCCCCGATGGGCGCAGCTGCTTTACGGTTTTGAGGAATCAGGGAAACGGTGCGGGGGAGAATATCGCGGCCGGTGCCGCTTCCCCGGAAGCAGTCATGAGGATGTGGATGAATTCCCCTGGACACAGGAGGAATATCCTGGATCCCCATTACCGGGAGCTTGGCGTTGGATATACCTATCAAGGAAGGACAAAATACCGGCATTTCTGGGTGCAGTTGTTCCGAAGCTGATGTAAAAATAAGGTAAAAATAGGGTACAAAAAAGCCTTTGCGAATCCGCAAAGGCTTTATCAACGATATGGTGGGGTTAACAGGGTTCGAACCTGTGACCTCCTCGATGTCAACGAGACACTCTAACCAACTGAGCTATAACCCCATGTCCTGACGACAAGAGATATTATAATGGATTGTCGGGAAAGTGTCAAGGAAAATCTTGAAAAAATCATGTTCTCTGCCACAAAAAATCCAGGGCGCTGATGATGTGGATTCCCTCGTAATTGCTTTCCTCCGCTTCTTCCAGTGTCAGGACGTACTTGGGGTATTGGTCCCGTATCTGTTGCAGGGCGCGGAGTTTCTTTGCCAGGGAGTCCCCGGAGGAAATCTGGATGTAGATGGGATGTTCCTTTTGGGCGAAAAAACTGATTTCCCTTGCTCCCGTCCGCCCGATGAAGACCCGAAAGCCCCGGCGGCGCAGTTCCAGGTAGACGAGGTTTTCCATCACGCCTTCTGTCAGTTCCGTTTTTCCGAGAATCAGCTCGGGAAGACCGAGATCTGCGGCATAGTATTTCTCCGTGGACTTCAGGATCCGGCGGCTATGCACATCGCAGCGGGGCACGCGATAGATGAGGTAGGATTCTGCCAGAGCCTCCAGGTAATCCCCTGCCGTATGGACGCTGAGGCCCTTGACGTGCTCGCGTTCCTTCATGGCGGCAGAGATTTTCGCGGGAGAGAGGGGGCTCCCGAGGTGTCCGTACAGGAATGCGAGCAAGGATTTCAGGAGGTTCATGTCACGGAACTGCCAACGGGCTGCTACGTCCCAGAGCAGGACGGAGGAAAGGCAGCCTTCGAGGTATTCCCGCCGCAGTCGTGCGTTTCCCTCCCCGGACAGGCAGAAGGCGCCCGGAAGCCCGCTTTGGTGGATATATTCGCGGCAGAGAGCAGCTCCCTGTTCACTGCCTGCTTCCGCTGCGTTTTCCAGGCAGTATTCCGCGAAGGAGAGGGGAAGCACATGGAGCTCCATGTAGCCGCCGGAGAGGACGGTGGCCAGCTCCTGCCGGACCAGCCTTGCATGGGAGGTGGCAATGTAGATGTCCAGGCGGCGGTTGAGGTACAGGCTGCCAACGATTCTCTCGAAGTCCGTGGCGCTCTCCAGCTCGTCGAGGAAGAGATAGATCCTGTGCCCTTGGCGCAGGCGGTCTTCCAGATAGGCGTGCAGCGCCTCGCAGTCCAGGCTTTCCTCGTAATGGAGCTCATCAAAGTCAATGGCGATGATATGTTCCGGAAGCACGCCCTCATGCTGCAGGTCTTCCGCAAACATGGCGAGAAGGGCTGATTTTCCGCTGCGGCGCAGTCCCGTGAGCACCTTGATTCCGGGTTTTTCGCTGAGTTCCCGCAGCATTTTTCTGTAATCCTTGCGTTCCAACGTGTGTTCCTTTCTTTTCCTGATTTAAAAATCATGCAGTTTATTGCATTTTTCGTTTTATTTATTTTAAATCATGCACTATGATAATGAAAAATAGGTGAAAATTACCTTGGATTCCACAAATCCTTTTGTCTATTAAAAGTCAAAAGAACAAGAAAGGGGAAATGGGGGATGACGAGTATAATTTTTTGCCGAAATGTGCCGAAATGATTTTTGTCGGCAGGAGTTTCGGGAAGCAAGCGCGAATATATGCACAGGAATATTCGCAGAAAGGGGAGTGTTCGCATGGCAAGCATGGAGGGAAAAGGAAATTCCAATGCCCGTACGGTCAAGGCCGAGATTTTGCTGTTTGTTTTGCCGATTGTCGCGATTGGGCTCATCGTGCTTTCCGTGATTATTTTCAAGTACATGAGTTCTGCCTTTGAGGAACAGATCGTGTCCAGTGCCCTCAAGAATTCCCAGGAGGTCAGCGAGAGCGTTTCCGCCTGGCTGGACAAGCGCATGCTGGAGACTCGCCTGGCGGCTTCCCATCCTGCGGCGCGCGCATTGAATCCGGAGCTCATGAACCTGAACAACAAGTACCGTCTGGAGCTTATGGAAAAGGCCTATCCCGGTGTCTATGACAGCGTGAGCTGGGGTCCCTTTGACGGCTCCGGCGTGCTCTACGGGGAAACGAAGAGCGGCTTCAAGGAGATGCACAACAGCGACAAGGCATGGTACAAGGAGACCATGACGGGCAAGCAGGATTCCTTCATGTCCTCCCCGGTAGTTTCCCAGGCCACGGGGAAGATCATCGTGAACTCCATCGCTTTGGCGAAGGACCAGAATGGAAATAACGTGGGCATGGTGCTGGCAGCCATCTATGTGGAATCCGTCATGCGGAAGGTGGAGGCCATGAAGCTTGGGGAGGAAGGCTACGGGCTTCTCGTTTCCAAGGATGGAACCTACATCGTGAACCCGGACCAGAATGCCATCATGAAGAAGAAGATTTCCGAGGAGGAGGATCCTGCCCTGCGCGGGCTGGGAGAGAAGATGCTTTCGGGAGAAAACGGGGTCTATCGTTTCACGGACAAGGAGGGCAGGGATGCCATCGCTTTCTACAATCTCATTCCTGCCACGGGATGGGGCATGGCGACCATTGCCTATGAGGATGAGCTCCTCGCTCCCGTGAACAATGCCCTGAAGATCATGGTGGTCATTTCCATCATTCTTCTGGCACTGATTTCCCTGGGGATTCTCCTGACGGTAAACCGTGCGATGCAGCCCTTGCAGGCGATGATGGAAGAGATTCATTTGCTGGCAGGCGGGGATTTCCGCGACCGTCCTTCCAAGGTGGAGGCAAACAACGAGCTTGGCCTTCTGGCATCGGCGGTGCGGGAGATGCGCCGGGGCGTCAACAAGGTCATGAAGTCTGTTTCCGATTCCTCGGAGAGCCTTTCCGCATCGGCGGAGGAGCTCAATGCCACCACGGAGCAATCGGCGGAAGCATCGAATCAGGTAGCAAATTCCATCGTGAATGTGGCGCAGGGGACATCGGAGCAGCTGGATGCCGTGGGCGGCACTTCGGAGGCCATCGAACGTCTCAACGAAACCATCCAGCGCATTTCTTCCCAGGCGGACGAGGCGGCATTGCAAGGGCAGGAGGCTGCCGACGTTGCGAGGAACGGTGGCCGGACGCTGGAGGAGGCCATTGAGCAGATCAAGCACATCGAGCAGTCCACGCTCCAATCCACGGAGGTTGTCACATCTCTGGGCGAACGCTCCAAAGAAATCGGGCAGATTGTCGGGACGATTTCCGGCATTGCCGACCAGACCAATCTCCTTGCCCTCAATGCAGCCATTGAGGCAGCGAGGGCAGGGGAGCAAGGGCGCGGTTTTGCCGTAGTTGCCGACGAGGTGCGGAAACTGGCGGAGTCCTCCCTGCAGGCGGCCCAGCAGATTGCAGATCTCATCAAGGCCACACAGAAGGATACGGACGAGGCGGTGAAGGGAATGCAGGCGGGTAGCGAGGAGGTTCGCGTGGGCACGCAGAACATCGTTTCCATGGGCGAGGCCTTCCGCAAGATCATCGACATCGTGGAAAGGGTTTCCTCGGAAATCCAGGAGATTTCCCGTGCCATTGGTGACATGGCGAAGAACGGCGAGGAGATTGTGGGGCATATCCGCACCATTGGAGCTACGAGCCGCACGGCGGCCGAGGAGGCGGAAACAGTTTCCGCCGCTACGGAGGAACAGTCCGCTTCCGTCCAGGAGATTGCCAATGCCAGCCAGAATCTTGCCCGCATGGCATCGGAGCTCAAACAGGAAGTGCAGAGATTCAAATTGTGATGTTCGATAGAAATTAAGAAGAAGGGAAACGCCGGAATCGGCGTTTCCCTCTAATTTTTCTTTGACATTCCAAGGAAGCTAATATAAAATCTTTTTAGAGATAGAAATGGAATGTGAATCAAACGAGAACTGAAAAGAAAGGTGCAAATAAAGATGTTCTTACATGAGCTTACCCGCAAAGGCCGTCCCAATGACATTGCCATCGTGGATCATGGCCGTCGATTCACCTATGATGAGTTTGCTGCGAAAATCAGGAACTGCCGGAACAAGCTGTTTGCGGCAGGGGTCCGCCTCGGCGATCGCGTGGGGCTTTTCTCGCGCAACAGCGCGGAGTTCATCTTCGCTTATCTGGGCATTGTCTCTCTGGGCGCTATCGTTGTTCCCATCAATTTCCAGTTGAAGAGCCGAGAGATTGCCTATATCATCAAGGATGCGGGAATTCAGCATATGATCATCTATGAGAAGCTGGACTTGGACAAATCCTTGGCAATGCTGGGATGCGATACCAAGATTCTCTATCATGATATCGTTCCTTTCATGGAGGATGATCCTTCCGTGCCTGTAGCTCCGAATCTCATGCCTACCTTTGAGGAGACGAGCCCTGCCGTTCTCATCTATACCTCCGGCACTACGGGCTTGCCCAAAGGGGCTGTTCTGTCCCATCGCAATCTTGTGAGCAATGCGGAGCAGATGACTTGGATGGGCTGCAAGAGGGAGCATGTCGTTCTTTGCGTCCTTCCTATGTATCATGCTTTTGGCTGGACCTGCTCCGTGATTTATCCTTTTTTCTGCGGTGCTTCCGTGGTCGTTCTCGATGCGTTTACGCCAAAGGAGACCATTGAGACTATTCGCTCGGAGAAAGTTACGGATATGTATGTGGTTCCCTCGATCTGCAGCCTGCTGACGAAGCTGGCAACGGCAGAGGACATGAAGACGTTGCGTCTTGTGGTCAGCGGGGGGACGACTCTGCCCCTTAAAATCGAGGAGGATTTCATTGCGAAGTTCGGCGTTTCCATCTGCGAAGGCTACGGGCTTTCCGAGGCTAGTCCTGTGGTGACTATGAATCCTGCCGGCAGGGAGAAAATCGGGTCGATTGGCCCGGTGATTCCGGGCATCCAGTGGAGGCTTGTGGACGGGGAAGGCAATGACGTTCATTTGGGAGAAACCGGTGAACTCATCATCAAGGGCCCGAATGTCATGCTGGGGTACTGGAATCTTCCCGATGCCACGGAGGAGGCGCTCAGGGGAGGCTGGCTCCATACGGGGGATGTTGCCCGTGCCGATGAGGATGGCTATATCTTTATTGTGGATCGCCTCAAGGATATGATCATCAGCATGGGGGAGAATATCTATCCAAGAGAGGTTGAGGAACTCATCTATCAGTTCCCGGGGATTTATGAAGCTGCTGTTGTCGGCGTGGAGGATAAGCTTCGGGGACAGGCAGGTGTCTGTTTCTATGCCCTGCAGGACGGGGTGACGGATTTCAAGGTCAGGGAACTCAAGAAGTTCCTGCAGCAGAACCTCGCCCTTTACAAGATTCCCAGGGAGTTCTACGAGCTCGACGAGCTTCCCCGCACTTCCACTGGAAAAATTGCCAAGCGTGTCATCCTTGAAAATTACATGAAGGAAAAGGCGGCGAAGAAGGCAGCGAAATGAAGCCCCTTCCACTTTGACGGATTGGGCATGGTAGAAGAGACGGCACCGTTTGCGGTTCGCCCAAACCATTTTGCATAGCCCGCCTTCAGGTATCAGCTAAAGGCGGGCTATGTTTACATGGTAAGAAGAAGGACGACGACAAGCACCAGATAAATCAGGAGCATGGATGCTTCCATGATGGTTGCAATACGGTCAGTGGATACCCCCCCCCCATTTTCTGATTCTTCTGTCTTTTTGCTCATATATAAGAAACACCCCCTAGGATTCACAGCTCGTTGGTGCCTGCTTTTCTCTTATTATAGCAAATGCAGTGAAATGCAACAAGGCATTTCACTGCATTTGCTATAATAAGGAATTGTAGACTTATAAACTAGACATCTTGCTGGTCTAAATCCGCGTGGATCTGCGTCTTCATCAGTCGGCATAGCCCGCTCGATTTACTGGAATGTATGGAACAGCCTGGAGATGACATAAATTCAATATAGAGAAGTCACTTGTATTACATAGAAAACAGATAATAGTTATTATTTATTGAATATAAAATAACAGTATTTCAATAAATTATACAATGGCACTACAAGGAGAAAATGTACCATAAATTATACAAAAACAGGCGATTTTAGCAACATAAAATAATTAATGGAAAGTATTAGAATGGCTGATTTTCTTAGATAAACAAAGCGTAACGCAAAATATTATAAGTAATATTTTGCGTTACGCTTTGTTAGTTTCTGTTATACCTTACGGAATCTTAGTAGGGCTGGGCATCAGCTCGCATAAGGAATTCTGTATCTTCGTCCATCAGGCTCAGCATGATGTCGGCGAAGTAGGGGTCGAACTGGGTTCCTCTGCCGCGCTCAATCTCCATGTGTACCCTTTGCTGTTCCATGATGCCCCGATAGCTTCGGCGGGAGGTCATGGCATCGTAGGCATCTGCAACGGCAATCATCCTGGCATCGGAGGGGATTTCCGTTCCCATCAGGCCGTCAGGGTAGCCTCTTCCGTCCCAGCGTTCGTGATGGGAGCGGGCACCGATGGTGAGCATGGGGAATTCCACAATGGTTTTTAGGATTTCGGAACCGATCGTGGTATGGGACTTGATGATTTCGTATTCCTCGTCTGTCAGGCGGGAGGGCTTGTTGATGATGGCACTGGGGATACCGATTTTTCCGATATCGTGCAGAAGGCTCATGCAATAGAGCTCCCTTTGCCGTTCTGCACTTTCTCCTATCCGCTTGGCAATGCGGCACACGTAGTCCGCTACCCGCTGGGAGTGGCCCTGTGTGTATTTGTCTTTGGCATCGATGGTTTTGACCAGGGCAAGGATTGTCTGGTCGAAAAGGCGCTCGCTGGCTGACAGGCGCTGCTCTGCCAGTTGTGTTTGGAGGACGACTTCCTGTTGCAGGTGGTGCTTGAGGTATTCATTTTGGAGTACGCGATTCACTCTCCCTCTGAGAACCATAGGGGCAAAGGGCTTGCGGATGAAATCGACGGCTCCTGCATGAAATACCTCTGTCTCAAGCTCGATATCCACTTCCGCAGTCAACATGATGACGGGGACGTTTTTGATTTCTTCCCTGTGTTTCATGATTTTCAGGACTTCCAGTCCATCGATATCCGGCATTCTGAAGTCCAGGAGCACCAAGTCGACGCTGTAGCAGGCCAAATAGTCCAACGCTTCCTGTCCACAGTGTGCCTGTGCAATTTCTGCATGCTTTCCGAGGATGGAGTTCACCAGGAACAGGTTCACATCATCATCGTCTACCGCCAGGATGATTGGAGTGGCGTCTCCGTATCTTTTGTCTGATGTCATAGTCGTTGCTCCTCGCTAACGGGCTACACTTTTTACCCATACCTTTATAGTTGCTTTTTTTCGCCGGAAAGTCAATAGTTTTCAAAAATTTTTATAGGTGGCATAGGAACACTATTTGTTACCAGTTCCCTAGCAAATGATTCTGATAGTATTAAAAACAGTGAATATTCGAGCGGTAAAAAAGAAGCTTCTTATTTGCAAAGAAGTGCCCCTGAAGATTCAGAGGCACTTCTTCGCCATACATTAATGCAGATAGCTGACAGGATTCACTGCCTGCCCGTTGATGCGAACTTCATAATGGACATGGGGGCCTGTACTGAATCCCGTGCTGCCCATGTAGGCAATGAGCTGGCCGCGGCGTACATGCTGGCCTGCAGTGACTACGACCTGGGAAGCATGGCCGTATCGTGTCATGAGCCCGTTTCCGTGGTCGATATCAACCATGTTCCCATAACCGCCGGAATTCCATCCTGCAACGGAAACGACACCGTCTGCGGTTGCTACGATGGGAGTTCCCATATCATTGGCAATATCCATGCCGGGGTGGAAATCCGAGCCGTTCCAGCGAAGCCCATAGGGGGAGCTCACTATGCCGTCCGCAGGCCAGATGGAGGGGGTGGTTGCACTTATGCCGGGAATCACGATTCCTGCGAATCCCGTGGGAGCAAGCTGGGTTTGCTGTTCCTTCATCTGCTCTTTGAGGTGTTCCAGGCTGGCCTTGCGCTTTTGCAGCTGCTTCTCCACATTGTCAAGGGCAAGTCCTACATTCTTTACGTCCGGCTGCACATAGGGGCCGCCTTGCCCTCCGCCGGAAGCGTCCGGGGTTACATCCTTTACGGTATCCTCAGAGGATTCTTCTGCCGGGGCAAGGCCGGAGAGCCGCCGAAGCTCATTTTCCATCTGTGCCAGTTGCTCGATTTGATCCTGCAGGGTGTTTGCCTTTCGTGAGAGATGGAGGAGCTGCTCCTGCTGGATGCTGTTCACCTGGCGCAGTTCTCCAATCTCCACAGCATTGTTCCGGGAGATGAAAGTGCTGTACATTGCATAGCTGAAGGCGCCTACGAAAAGAAGGGCGCCGATAGCCATAGAGGCGAGACCGTATCGCAGGAGCCATCCTTTCAGGTGGATGCTGTGTACAGTGCCATCATCTTCCGGTATGATTTTGATGGTGTATACATTCTTTTTTTCCATTGCATTTGCCTTTCCGAGAACATCTATTTTTTCTTCATGGCATCGTTCAATGCCTGTTCTTCTTCCTGGGTGAGTTTGTAGTTGGATTTTCCTGCTTCAATCGGTTTCGCATAGCAGCGTGAATCTTCCCTTCCAAAGATACTGGAGAGAACTACTCCGTCATTATGGGAGTCCAGCATGGCGATGGCATAGCTTAAGTCGCTCCCTATTCCTTCAAACGCGCTGAATCTCACAATGCCTACACGGGTGATTGCCGTTTGGAGCAGGGCATCGATCCGGCGGGTTTCCTCGTCCAGTCTGTGGTTTTCATCTGCTACGGTCTTGGTTTCATCAATATATCCGATAAGCATCCTTTCTATATTCGCTCCATCTGCGCCGGTCATCATTTTGCGGTAGCGTTTCTTGAGATAGGATAGGTTGAAGTATAGATTTCCTATGATGATCATCATGAGAACAACCAGAATACCCAGACAAAGCAGAACGAAAAAGAGGTTGTTCATCATCATGGTGTTGAGTGATTGAATATCCATGAAAGTTCTGATCTCTCCTTGCTGACAAAATGTTTCACGTGAAACATTTGGAACTGTAGACTTATAAACTAGACATCTTGCTGGTCTGGTTTATTTCGCTACAGTTCCTTGCTTCGATATAAGGAAAACTGTTGGGAAGGATTTTTACACTGTGAAGTTCTGGGAGCGGGAAATTTTTCGCAGTGCATCGATTTTCTGCTGCTTTACATCTTCTTTGGCCTGAATCAGGTTTTGGATGATACGCTCCAGATCTTCTTCGGAGTAAAATTCGATTTCAATGCGATTCTTTTTCTTTCCATTGAGAATTTTTACCTGCGTCCCCAAAAATTGACGGAGCTTTTCTTCTGCATCCTTTACATAGACCGCCTGGTCGTTCATGGGGACAGGTTTCTCTTCCTGTAGTGCAGGCTTCTGCTCTGATTGGAGTTTTTTCACAAGGGCTTCGGCTTGACGTGCGGAAAGGGATTGTTCCAGGATCATGTCCGCTGTTGCACATTGAAGTTCCTCGTTCTCCAAGGACAATAGCGGTTTGGCCTGTCCCATGGAAAGGGTTCCCTTGGATACATAATCCTGCACTTTTGGCGCAAGCTTCAAAAGACGCAGGATATTCGCGATATGGGAACGGCTTCGCCCAAGTTTTCCTGCCATAGATTCCTGTGTCAGCTGGAATTCTTTCATCAGTCGTTCATAGGCATGAGCCTCTTCAATGACATTGAGGTCTTTCCTTTGGATGTTCTCAATGAGGGCAATTTCGCTGATTTCTATGTTATTGTATTCTTTCACCAGTGCGGGAACCTTTTGTATCCCTGCCAGTTTCGCGGCTCGCAGGCGGCGTTCCCCGGCAATCAGTTCATAGCCTTCTCCCGGCAGCTTGCGCACAAGGATGGGCTGAAGCACTCCGTAGCTTTTGATGGATTCCTTGAGTTCCTCCAAAGCTCCTTCGTCGAAATCCTTTCGTGGCTGATAGCGGTTTGCCTGAATCATGGAAACGGCAATTTCCTGTACCTTGTCCCTTGACGGGGCAGATTCTGTCTTGGGATTCTGGAAGAATGCTCCCAGTCCCTTGCCGAGGCCGCCATGCGCCTTAGTCGCCACGCTGGATTACCTCCTTCGCAAGATTCATGTACTCTAGGGCTCCCCGCGAGCTGCTGTCGTAGGCAATAATGGGCTGGCCGTAGGAAGGTGCTTCGGACAGACGGACATTCCGTGGAATCATAATCTGGTATACTGCATCGCCGAAGTTCCGCCTGACTTCTTCGACCACTTGCTCCGATAACTTCGTGCGGGAATCGTACATTGTCATCAATACGCCTTCCACAGTGATATCGGGATTCAGGTTGTTCCTGACAAGCCGGATGGTGTTCATGAGCTGTGTCACGCCTTCCAGTGCATAGAATTCGCATTGGATCGGCATGAGCACGGAATCCGCTGCAGCGAGGGAGTTGAGTGTCAGGAGCCCGAGGGATGGCGGACAGTCGATGAAGATGTAGTCATATTCCTCCCGTATTGCGGCCAAGGCTTTTTTCAACCGTGTTTCACGGGAGATTGCTGCTACGAGCTCGACCTCTGCTCCGGCCAGTTCGATGCTTGAAGGAAGCACATCCACCCCGTATTCCGTGTGTTTGATCGTTCCGTGGATTTCGCTGTTGTTGATGAGGACATCATATATCGTTTGTCCCAGCTCCGACTTGTTGATGCCGAAGCCACTGGTTGCATTTCCCTGCGGATCGCAGTCCACAAGCAGGATTTTCTTTCCGTAGGTTGCAAGGCAGGCACAGAGATTCACGGAGGTCGTGGTTTTGCCCACGCCACCCTTCTGATTTGCTACAGCTACAATCTTAGCCAAATATAACCATCTCTCTTCCAAGAATGCTATGGGGGTTCTATCTATAATAATAATATGAAACCATGAAAAAATCCATAAAAAAATGTTTCACGTGAAACAATTTTTTATGGATTTTCAAAGGGAGGATAGAGCATAGAATCAGATGGAGAAATATTTCTTCTGATCCATCATGCCTGCATCCTTGGCCACGATAAAGGATGTGACCATATTGGCGCTCTCATTGCAGACGCCGTTGAACATAGCCGCTATCGGGTCTACGCAGAGTATGATGGAAATGGCCTCCGGAGGCACACCTACCACGGTGAAGAGGTAGGCAATGCAGATAATGCCGCCGCATGGAATCGGTGGCTTGGCAATTGCCATGATGCACACGGAAACCCAGAGGGTGATGAAAAGGCTCATCGGCATATCGATGTTATACACCTGCATCAGCATAAGCGTGACCAGAGAGAAGAAAATGCAATTGCCGGCCTTGTTGAGCTGTACTCCCACCGGGATGGAGAAAGCCGCCAGCTTTCCTTCGATACCGAGCTTTTCGGTACAGAATTTCAACACAAAGGGCAGCCTCGCATGGGAGCTTGATACCGTGAAGACCAAAGGACTTAATCCTGCAATCTTCTTTATGGCAGGGACAGGAGACAGCCTGCCAAAGAGCAGGATGGTCAGCGCACACACTGCCCATACGATAAGCACCCCGACGACCAGTCCGCCAAAGAGACTGCTGAAGGCAATCAGGGAATCCATGCCGGTGCTGGCCAGAAGCGATGCCATGGAAAGGAATACTACCAATGGAATCGCCTTTACGATGAATTTCAGGACAGCTATCACGAAGCGGAATACAAAGTCTATGGAGTCAATGGCCCCCTTCGCCTTCTCTCCCATCTGGTTCATGATGATGCCGAAGAACACCGCCAGGAACATCACCTGCAGGATATTGTCCCCCTTGAAGGGATCCACCAGGTTTTTGGGAACGATGTTAAACAGCATATCCATCAAGGATACATGCTTGGTGACCGTCTCTCCCGTGGAGGTGATGCCTGCCTGTATATAGGAAAGGTCACCCGTAAAGATGAGAATTCCCAGGCTAAGGCCAAGGAGTGCGATAAGCACCTGCATAAAGAGAGACACCATGACCATTTTGCCGCCGAGTTTTCCAATCAGGGCAGCATCGGATATATTGGTGACTCCGGCGATGATGGCAAAGAACGTAACCGGTGCCATCATCATATGGAGTGCATTCAAAAACAGGCTGCGCACAGGCACGATGATGCTGTTGTTGATAGCTGCTATGGAGGCACCATCCAGGAAGACCTGCATAGCAAGGCCGCAAATGGAACCGAACACCAGCGCGCTGACCGTATAAATCAGTTGCTTTTTTGTGGAATCGAGCCCTTGCACCTTGATGGTGACGATATTGGTGCCGTTTTTGCGCACACAGGAGAGTTTTTGGCGGTTGGATTTGAGGATGGCCAGCCGATACACATCTTCCTCATCCACGTTATCCTCTTCCCGCTCAGTTATTTCCGGGACGGGATTATATTCGATGCCTTTGGCTTCCATACGAATGCTTGTCTGGCCCCAGATATGCCTTGCAGATACCTTGACAGAAAAGTCCTCTCCGCCCTCCATACCCTTTTTCAAGCGGAAAAACATCTCCTCCATCAGGAGCCCTCCCAGGGTAATCTCCTTGGGGGACAACTTGTTTCTGGCCAGCTCCTCGGAGAGCTTCTTTCTTCCGTCTCTAAGGCTGCTTGCAGAAACTGCAACAGTATTTTTTTCCATAGAACCACCTTAGTTGAAGAATTCGGGAAGACGTTCAGCGACTTTCATAATGCGCGCAATGTCCGGGAAGAGATTCTTCCTGGTTTCTTCCACATGGAAAGCCTTCAGTTCAGGAGCAATCTGCACATGCTTCCTGGGGAACAGCGCTCCTCGCAGGAGGCCGAAAGCATCACAGAGAGTCTTGATTTCTTCGAGCCTTGCCTCGTCATTGACCCCGAAATACATGGAAAGGAGCGTGTTATAAAAGCGGAGCATGTTCTCCTGATTCATGCCATGTACTTTTTGCCGGGTTTCCGACCCGCTATAACGAGCATGGAAGGCATTGCCTGCCAGGTCAAAGATGGGGTGGCCGTAGCCGATGTCTGCCATATCTATGACCACAATCTCGCCTTTCTGATACATCACATTGCCTGCATGGTAGTCGCAATGAACCATTGTGGAACGGTCGGGCACGGTATCAATCAACTTGTGGAGCATGGCGGTTTCCTCGTCGTTGAAGCCGTCCGGGCTGTTCATGCCGTCTGCCCATGTGTGCCAGGTGTCCTTCAGAGAGCTGAAGCCTCCCATATCCTTGATATCGGCATTATGGATAATCTTGTACGTGTCCACGAACTTTCCGGTGATGACATCGAATTCATCGATATGGGAGGTCAAAGCGTGCCCCACGGTATCTGCCTCCCCAAGCATCTCGAAAACTACCCCATAAGCCTCGCCGCAACGCACAAGATCGTAGGAAATGGGCGTGGGAATCCCTGCCAAAAAGGCTTTTTTTGCCAAATCGATTTCCTGTTTGATTTTTGCCAATGGCACCCCTGCCGTGTAAAGCTTGACGATGGTTTCGGGGTCGATGCGATAGACGGTGCTGCTTCTCCCTTTGCCTACGATTTCGGCACCTTCTACGTTGATCTCCCTGAGTTTCTTTTCAATATTCATGAGATTCGTGAATTTAGTCATATCGAAGATATCATAGACATCCCTGGATACATTCAGCAGAGTAAGCTTTTTGTTTTTCAATTTCTTTTGTGTGGCGAGAAGCATCCGAAGTCCCGCGCTGGAAATGAAAGTGAGCTTGTCCGCATCGAAGAGGATCTCGGCTTCGGGATGCGCGGCAAGAAGAGCATCTATTTCCTTCTGCAGCACATCGGTGTTTTGAGCATTGATTTCCCCTTCCAAAAAAACAGTAAGCGTATTTTTTTCTTCTACAACTTTCATGTCAAACACTCCTTTCGTTGACAGAGCCATGATAGACCAATTCCAACATCGTGATGTCATCTGATTGCACGGCATCTCCCGCAAATTCCCTGATTGCTTCATGTACCGCTTGGATACCGGCTTCGGCACTATCCGTGGCAATCTTTGTCTGAGCGATATCCAGGAAACGTCGTTCTCCGAAAAAGTCCTTGCTCGTATTCCGCGCCTCTGTAATACCGTCTGTGTAAAGGAACAGCTTATCTCCCGGATGTAATTCAAGTTTGGCTGTTTGGAAGGAAAGCCCTTCGATGATACCCATGATGGGATTCGCCGCCTTTTCCAAATAACGGCACTTCCCCCCCTGCATGATAATGGGAGGATTGTGTCCGGCATTGGCATATAGGAATTCCCCCGTATCCGTGTTGAGGATTCCGGTGAAAACCGTGACAAACATATCCGCGTCATTGCTTTTTTCCAAACTGTCATTTGTTTTTTCAAACACAGTCCCCAGCTTTTTGTAATCCCCCGAATAAATCAGGTTTTCCTGAAGCAGTGTCTTGGCAATCACCATAAAGAGGGCAGCCGGAACGCCTTTATTTGACACATCGGCTATCGTTATGACAAGAAGGTGCTCATTCAGGAGGTAAAAATCATAGAAATCTCCCCCCACCTCCCTGGCCGGATACATGCGGGCTGCCAAATCGAAATCCTTGCGCTCCGGGAAGGGATTGCTTCCATTCGGCAGCATTCCTGCCTGGATGCTGGTGGCCACTGCAAGCTCCGTTTCGATACGCTCATTTTGGGCAGTCGTACGAGCCAGGTTTTCCATTTGAAGAGCGAGCTCCTCGGTCATATAGTTGAAGCTTTTCGCCAGGGTTTCAATCTCGTCGCCCGTCTGAATGGAAAACCTCTTGCTCAGGTTGCCGCGGGCAATCTCCAACGCTCCTTTTGCCAAGCTGTCTATGGGGGCAGCAATCCCCTTAGCCATCCTGATGTTGGCTTTCAGTATCGGCCATAGCAATAGAACAAAGAGCATAGCAGACATAAAGACCGCAGCCAGAATGAGCTTTTGCATATCCTTGTTTCTGTCGTGGATCGCATCAAGAGTGTACCTCTCAATATTTTTCGCATTTTCCATGAGTTCTGATTTGTCGATGATGGTACCGATGCTCCAACCGGTATCCGGCAGCGGGGCGTACGCCAAATAGTAGCTCTTCCCGCCAGTCTTTATGGTAGTGATTCCCGTCTCGCCTGCCACCATGCTCTTCGCGACATCTGCCAGTTTGCGGTTATCGGACTGACGAAGATCCACGTCCATATCCCCTGCCGCAAAAAGACCATCCTGCTGGCGGGAAATCAGTATCTCACCTTTTCGCCCCATGATAAAGCTGAATTCAGAGGCACTATCCGTAGTTTCCTTCATGCGCTCGTATATAAAGCCGGTATCGATATCTGCCTCCACCACACCGGCAAAACCGTCTCCATCGTAATAGGGCGCGCAGACAGAGATACAGGGCTGGCCGTATGAGGCTATATATGGATTGGTGAATACCAGCCGATTTTCCGTTTCGGTGCACCGATACCAATACCTATCCATATAGTCGTATGTGCTTCGAAGAGGCTCGTCGTCCAGGACGGCACCGATATCCCCTCCAAGCATATCCATACGGATCATGTAACCATGTTTGGAGGCGACGATGGCACAGTCAAAGTAATAGCGGTTTATCTGCATCATTTCATCTTCAATGGATGAGGCATGGGAAATCTCTTGCTGCACTTGGTCAGATATGCCTTGTTTTATTAAATTGGGAGTATAATACACATAGGGCGTATGGCTTGGTATTTTCGTGTAATTGGCCACGGGGAGATTTTTGGATACGTGATCGCTTGGGTTCAGCATGATATTGCTCATTTTATCTGCCATAAATTCCACATTCAAGGAACACACATGGAGAATATTGCTTACAATCCTTGCCTTCAAAAGCGTCGTCTCCGTCAAGTGATGCCTGATTTCGTTCTCCAGTGTGTTCTCCAGATAAGTACCGACCTCTTCGGAAAGAGCTGTTCCCTTTTTCACCAGTACAGTCTGCAATACAAGCATGCAGCATAGGGAAATGGTTCCAATGGCAAGAAAGGTCAGGAGACTGCCGAACAAGGCAGTACGGAGAATACGGCGATAAATTCCCTGCTCGCCCTTCTTGAAAATCAGACCCCCAATCATACGAAGCTTTTCCACCATTTACGCTCCCTTTATGTGCATTAACGTCTGGAACCCTGCCATCTGAAAAATAGCCATTACATTGGAAGAAACATTGATGACGGAAATTTTCTGCCCGAGATGTTTTTGGACGGACAAAATCAGCCGAAGCCCTGCACTTGAGATGTAGGTGAGTTCCTTTGCATCGAATGCCAGAGGTGCCTCCCCACGTGCGGGAAGCACCCTGTCAATTTTTTCTTCGATTTCATTGGCATTTTGGGCATCTATTTCCCCCTTGAGAAAAATCGTAAATACACCATCTATGGTTTCTGCTTCCATATAGTATGCCTCCTTATTCTGCAAGAAAAATGGTTGCCATCCAAATGTTTCACGTGAAACATTGGATGGATTCTCAAAAGGCGGGATGGAGGCTCTTGAGCAGTGCTTCACAGCCTTTTCGGATATCCCGATAGGTCGCATCGAAATCATCGGTATACCATGGATCGGCGACATCACGGCTTTCGCCTGCGAATTCCATCAACAGGTGCACTTTGCCTTGCGGGTCGCCTTTTGTCAGGCGTTGCAAGTCCCTCATGTTTTCCCTGTCCATGCCTATGATGGCCTCGTAAGTATCATAATCAGCCGGAGTGATCTGCACCGCATGACGCGGTGCAAAAGGGATTCCCTCTTCGCGCAACTTTCTTTTGGTACCATGATGGGTGTCGGAGCCGATTTCATCCCTGCGGCAAGCTGCCGACGCAACAAGGATTTCATCGCTGAGCCCGGCCTTTCGCACCATGTCTTTCATAACGAACTCTGCCATAGGAGAGCGGCAGATGTTGCCGTGGCAAACGAAAAGTATCTTAACCATTCAAATTCTCCTTCCAGATATGCCCCAATACGCCGTGAAATGCCCATTTATGCGGAGTTCACCAGAAGCCTGTCTGAATCGTCAGAAAGCGTGAAAGTGGCATAATAAGGCGTATCAGGGCATATTAGAGCCGTCAAAAGTAGTAAAAACGTAGTAAGAATCGCCGTGTTTTACTACTCCGGGGTAGCCCGGTAGTAGGGCGTGGCAAATGTACATTTCCTTTATCATAGCATGGGTGGGGGCGATGTACAATATAAAGAGCCACCGGTCGATAGATGGGATGCACCATCTTGGCTGGTGGCTTTTTTTCTGTCTTGGGGCGAGTCAATCATTAGTGTGAGCCTTTAGAAGAGAAAGTTGTCAGGGACACTGATTTCTTCCCACTCATAGACAAGGCATCGAACTCTCCTGTGGAGAAAAACTCGCCCAGCGTGATGCCGAATCCATCGCACAGTCTTTTGATGGCCACCGTGCCGGGGTTCTTGCTCTCGCCGAGGAGTATGCTCTTGATGGTGGCCTGGGGCACGCCGGAGATTTTGCTCAGTTTGTTGGGTGTGATGCCCTGTTCCCGGCAAAGCTGGCGTATGCGGTGAGCGACCGCCTCCTGTGTGTCCATGTACATTCCTCCAATAGGGTAAGGATGCCCCAAAATGTCTTGCCGGGAAGCGACGTGGCATTCTTGCATCCTTAGATATGGTAAATAGCCGCCAAGCCGATAATATCAGGGCTTGCGGTGAAAGTAAGCCTAATTGGGACAATTCTTTTCAAATCGCCGTGAAGCCTTGCGGTATAAGGCATCGCGGCGATTTTTTAAGAGTGCCAAAAAATTTCTCAATATGGCATCCTTAGATGTGCATCTTTCGGCATTATATCACACAAAAATATATTTTCAAGTGATACTTCACTTATTTGCAGATGTATGGTTATATAGTGACTACTCACTATATAACGCAATCAAGGATTCCTCTACAATCAAGGGAGTATTGCCCTTTTTACATTTTGATTGGAGGAATTCTATATGGACTTGAGCAACATCCATGGCTCTCGACAGGAGAGCAAGACCGTTGGAGCGGCAACCGGCGTGACCTACGGGTACATCCGAGTGTCCACTGCACTTCAGAATGATGACCGTCAGCGCATCGCTATGGAGAACTTCGGCATAACGGAAGATTGCCTGTTTGCTGACAAGCAGAGTGGAAAGGATTTCGACCGTCCTGCTTATGCGAGCATGATCGCCGCATTGGAACCCGGTGATACGGTCGTGGTTCAGAGTCTCGACCGCTTGGGGCGTGATTACGATGAGATGATTCATCAGCTTGATATCATTACCCGCGAGAAAGAGGCCGCCATTGTCATTCTGGATTTGCCGTTGATTGACACTCGCGCCAAGCAGGGGGACGACCTCACAGGGAAGTTCATCTCGAACCTCGTCATCCAGATTTTCTCCTATGTTGCCCACATGGAGCGCAACATGAACCATCGACGTACAATGGAGGGACTGGCGGCAGCACGTGCTAGAGGAGTACAACTCGGTAGGACACCACTCAAAAAACCAAAAGGCTATGAGGAAGCGCATCGCAGATGGGAGGCAGGGGAACTGTCGGAGCGTGAGGCTGCACGGCTCTTGGGTGTGTCGCGCCCCACCTTTCACAAGTGGGTGCATGAGTAAACGGCAGAAAATTCATCGTATTTCTGCCTCCCATCGGAATCCTTGATTTGCGTTGACAATATTATAGTAGCATTTCGCCGGAAGTGAGCCTAATTCCTGCTAAAAGGGAAAAAATCACATGGCAGGAATACGATGGTAATTCTGCCACCTGCTCGGATGAATGTACGGGAGGGGTATCAAAGATGTTGTCGCCGAAGCCACCAAAGATACTGGACAACAAGCAGCAGGGGCGCGTGGTGGACGAGCTACGTTTGGGACTTCGTCCGGGAGCGAAACTTTCCGTCATCTCTGCTTACTTCACGATTTACGCATACGAGGCTCTGAAAAAGGAGCTTTCTGGCATCGAGGAAATGCGGTTCATCTTCACCACTCCCTCCTACATCAAGCAGAAAAGCGATTTCCAACGGGAGTTCTATATTGCTCACCGGGAGATGGGCAATCGACTCTCTGGCAACGACTTTGAACTGAGACTCCGTAACAAGCTGACTCAATCCGCCATTGCCAAGGAATGCGCCGACTGGCTCCGGCAGAAGGTGAAGATAAAGTCTTACCGAGAAACCAACCCCGCCCAAATGCGTCTTGCTTACGTGGAGGCATCCGACCCGGAGGAGGATATTGCCATCCAAGGTACGGTGGACTTCTCCAGCGATGGACTGGGGCTTACCCCGTCGGCGCGTAACGATGCCAATACCTGCCTATACGGACGGACAATGACGCAAGGATTGCTCATGCTCTTCGACGGGATATGGAACAACCCCGCCGTGGTGGAGGATGTGACAGAGAAAGTTCTCTCCGAGATGGAAGTCCTCTACAAGGAAAATACGCCGGAGGCCATCTACTTCATTACCCTCTACCATATTTTCGAGGCGTACCTTGGCGAACTCACCGAGGAAACCATCATCAAGACCAAGACGGGCATCAAGGAGTCCCTCATCTGGAACAAGCTCTACAAGTTCCAACGGGACGGCGTTATGGGAGCTATCGACAAAATCGAGAAGTACGGCGGCTGCATCATTGCAGACAGCGTGGGGTTGGGCAAGACATTCACTGCCCTTGCCGTCATCAAATACTACGAGCTTAGAAATGACCGTGTGCTGGTACTTGCGCCCAAGAAACTGCGTGAGAACTGGACGATATACACCCAAAATGACAAGCGTAACATTTTCGCCGCCGACCGTTTTAATTACGATGTGCTGAACCATACCGACCTCAGCCGTTACAAGGGAATGTCCGGGGCAATCAATCTCGCTACCCTTAACTGGGAGAATTATGACCTCATCGTGATCGACGAGAGCCACAACTTCCGTAACAATATCCCCCACAATGACCGCAAGACACGTTACGAGCGGCTAATGGAGGACATCATCAAGGCTGGGGTGCGGACGAAAGTGTTGATGCTCTCGGCTACCCCCGTGAACAATCGAATGACGGATATCAAGAACCAGATTGCCTTTATCACCGAAGGAAAGAACGATGCTTTGAAGAGTGCAGGCATCCCCAGTATCGAACTTACGCTCCGCAAGGCGCAACTGGTGTTCAACAAATGGTCGGAACTGCCAGAGCGGGAGCGCACTACCAAGCGGTTTGTGGAAATGATGGACTTGGACTATTTCAAGCTCCTCGACACCCTCACCATTGCCCGCTCCCGCAAGCACATCGAGAAATACTATAACATTTCCGAAATCGGCAGATTTCCCACACGCCTCAAGCCCATCAACGAAAGTCCCTCCATTGACACCTTGGGCGAGTTTCCTCCTATCGGCGAAGTCAACAAGATGATTCGCCGTCTGACACTGGGGCTATACGCACCTTTGCGCTATGTCCTCCCGGAAAAACGCCGCGCCTATGAAAAACGCTACGATATGAGCGTGGCGGGAGGCAAAAGCGTGTTCAAACAAGCTGACCGTGAAAATCAACTGGTTCACCTCATGCGGGTAAATCTCCTGAAGCGTATGGAAAGCTCCATCCATTCCTTTGTGCTGACGGTGGAGAAAATCTCCCAACGCATATCAGCTACCTTGGAAATCATCGGCCGTCACGAGGGAGAATATCATGCCGATCTGAACATTGAGGAACTGGATTTTGACGAGGACGGCCTCGACACGCAGGATTTAGTCTTCGGCAGCAAGGTCAAGGTGCTGCTGCAAGACATGGATCTCATCAAGTGGCGGCAGGATTTGGAGCAAGACCTCACAGAACTTACGGAAATCCTGAACAGTGCCAAAGTTATCAAGCCGGAGCGGGACAATAAACTCCAAACCCTCAAGAACCGCATCGCAAACAAAATCGAAAATCCCATCAATCCCGGCAATGGCAAACTTATCATCTTCACCGCCTTTGCCGATACCGCCGAATACCTGTATAAAAACATTGCTCCCGCTATGGAAGGGCTGGGCATCTATACCGCATTGGTAACAGGCGGTTCGGAATCGAATAAATCCACGATTCCTATACCGGCGAAGCTAAAGCGGAGTATCAAGCTATCAGACCTCAACACAGTGCTGACCTTGTTCTCTCCGATCTCGAAGGAAGGGAAGAACATCTTCCCGGATATGCAGGACGAAATCGACATCCTGATTGCTACGGACTGCATCTCGGAAGGCCAGAATTTGCAGGACTGCGATTATCTTATCAACTACGACATCCATTGGAATCCCGTGCGGATTATTCAGCGATTCGGGCGTATTGACCGTATCGGCTCCAGGAATACAGTGATACAGCTCGTCAACTTCTGGCCCACAGAGGATTTGGATGCCTACATCGACCTTGCGGAGCGAGTGAAGGGGCGCATGGTACTTCTTGATGTTTCCGCTACCGGTGAGGAAAACATCATTGACGACCAAAAAACCAAGGAAATGAACGACTTGGAATATCGCAAGAAGCAGCTCCAGAAACTCCAAAATGAAGTGGTGGATTTGGAGGATATCTCCGGCGGTATTTCCATTACCGACCTGACCTTCAACGATTTCAAAATCGACCTCATGGAGTACATGAAGGAACATGAGGAAGAACTGGCAAATGCTCCCAGCGGGCTCTACGCCATAGCGAGAATTTCCGATAACCTGCGGGACACGGTGAAGCCCGGAGTTATTTTCGTTCTGCGGCAGATAAAGGGCGCGAGGCAAACAAAGGAGCAAAATCCTCTCTTTCCCTATTATCTCACCTACATTACCAACGATGGTGAGGTGGAGGCCAATTTTCTTCAAGCCAAGCAGGTGCTGGATTACCTCAAAAAGTTCTGTTCCGGGCAAAAGACGGTGGCGAAGGACTTAGCGGATGTTTTCAATGTCGAAACCAAGCACGGACGGCGCATGGAGAAATATTCCGCGCTTTTATCAAAAGCCATCGAGGACTTAATCGGCAAAAAGCAGGAAGTAGGCGTGGCAAGTCTCTTTTCCAAGGGCGGCACGGCCATGCCACAGAGTTTTGACGATGGTATGGCAGATTTTGAGTTGGTGGCTTTTGTGGTACTGAAGTGAGGCTAATATGGAGATTTACGAGAACATGAGCCTGCCACCGACCGCTCGGATTGACCGGGTAGTGGCGAAAAAGCAGTTTTACGATAATGGAGATTTATCTTCTGCCGACAAGAAACTCTTTGACCATGTGGAAAAAATCTACTGGCGGTATGCCCTCAAAACGGAAACCACCTTCATTCCGTCCTTTGTTGACGAAACCAAGGAATACCCGGAAATCGAGGTAATGGAGGTCGTTCTCCGTGAAAACAAGCAAATCAACCGCTTGGCAGAAGTCATCATGCGTTCCATCCCTTATCCCATGCTGATTTTCTTTCGGCATGACGAGAAAATACAGCTATGGATGGGAAAACTACGGCAAAACCAAGGGGATGCTAGCCGCATGACCTTGACGGACACGGAAGCGACAGAGTGGCTCATGGAGGATGACGGTTTTTGGGAAGCCATCTCCCTCAAAAAATGCCCCGCGGCGAATTTCTGTTTGCTCTACGAGGCATGGTTCGACATCATCAGTCGCAGTCATTTGGCGGCAATGAATATCGAGACCGAACAAATTTCCGGCGATGAGGCACGGGAAACGGTGGAACGGCTAAAGGCGATTGAGCAGGAAATGGCGAGCCTTCGGAGCCGGATGAAGAAGGAATCCCAATTCAATCGCAAGGTGGAGCTTAACACCAAGCTGCAAAAACTCAAGAGGGAAAAGGCGAAAATTACGGAGCAAGGGAGATTGGATGTATGAAGAAATTAACGGGAGAATCCCTGAACATTACCGAGGAAAATTTGCGGGCATTGGAACAGCTTTTCCCGGAGGCTTTTGAGGAGGGCAAGATTGATTTTGCTGTTCTGCGTCAGCTTTTGGGGGATTTTGTAGATGACGAGGATGAGCGTTACTCCTTCAAATGGAACGGCAAAGGCAAGGCTCTGCGTCTCTCGCAGACTCCCTCCCTTGGGACGCTTCGTCCCTGCAAGGAAGAGAGCAAGGATTGGGACACGACGCAGAATCTTTACATTGAGGGCGACAATTTGGAAGTCCTGAAACTCCTGCAAAAATCCTACTATGGCAAGGTCAAAATGATATACATCGACCCTCCCTATAATACGGGTGGGGATTTCGTTTACAAAGACGATTTCAAGGATAATATTGAGAATTACAAACGTGTCACCGGGCAGATTGACGGGGAAGGGCATAAGATTGATACCAACACCGAAAGCAACGGGAGGTTTCATACGGATTGGCTGAATATGATGTATCCTCGGTTGAGACTAGCGAGGAATTTGCTTTCTGATGATGGGGTAATCTTTATTTCGATTGATGATAATGAGCAGGAGAATTTGAAGCGGATTTGTGATGAGGTGTTTGGGGAGAGTAACCTCGCAGCTTGCATACCATGATATCGGGGTCATAAGGTAAAAGATGTTCACCTAATACCCCAGATAGTGAAAACAGTTATCAATTAATTCGTTTAAAAA
>CACYDT010000005.1 GCA_902773295.1 uncultured Veillonellaceae bacterium
AGATTGATTTTGCCGACAAGAGCGTGACGGAGAATACCCGCGTTTCCTATCCGATTGACCACATTCGGAACATCGTGCGCCCGGTCTCTGCGGCGCCCGCGGCCAAGAACGTCATCTTCCTCTCAGCGGACGCCTTTGGCGTACTCCCGCCGGTCTCCATCCTGACCCCGGAACAGACAAAGTATTATTTCCTCTCCGGCTTCACGGCAAAGCTGGCCGGCACGGAGCGCGGCATTACGGAGCCGACCCCGACTTTCTCCGCTTGCTTCGGGCAGGCATTCCTTGAGCTTCCTCCGACGAAGTACGGCGAGGAGCTCGTCAAGAAGATGGAGAAGAACGGCGCCAAGGCGTATCTTGTGAATACGGGCTGGAACGGCACGGGCAAGCGCATCTCCATCAAGGATACCCGCGGCATCATCGACGCGATTCTCGGCGGCGCCATCAAGAACGCTCCGACGAAGAAGATCCCGTATTTCGATTTTGAGGTTCCGACGGAGCTCGAAGGCGTCGATACGAACATTCTTGACCCGCGCAATACCTATGCAGATCCTTCCCAGTGGGAGGAGAAGGCAAAGGATCTCGCAGGCCGCTTCATCAAGAACTTCAAGAAGTACGAAGGAACGGCGGAGGGCAAGGCTCTCGTGGCTGCCGGACCGAAACTCTGATTGGCTATCACGTAATTTGGGAGTGCCGCTTTGCGGCACTCTTTGTATATGTTGGGAAAAGTCGAGGGTGTTTGATATGTTTTTGGCTACAGCTTTCATGGAACCAATGGAACCCATGAAATGTGAAAAGTGAAAGGTCGGAAATCCATGGAAGAAAAAAATATATATAGGATAACGCATGCCACTTTTTCACAGAGCATGGAAGCTATTGAGAAGGGGTTGCTGGCGACCGGGGTAAAGCAAAAAGAAGTGTTCAGAGCGAGTCTTCTTCTGGAGGAAACGTTTGAATCCTGGCGTATCGGGTTGTCTCTCACGGAAAATCAGCCGGTCTATGCCACGATAAAAAAACGGTTTGGCGATGTGAATCTGCAGCTTCGTGTGAAGGGAGACAAATTCAATCCTATCGTTGATTTGAACGATCAGGGGGATGAAGAAAGCTGGATCCGATTGGCCATCCTGAAATCGAATCTCCATCAGATGTCATTTTCTCATACAAACAAAGAAAATGTATTGTCCATACGGGTTCATCAGGCCGTCAACGGGAGAAATAATCTGTATCGCACGCTGCTGTGCTTGGTGCTGGGCATTGTCGCCGGGTTGTTGATGCGAACGTTTATGGATGCCGTTATTCTTGAACAAATACAGACGAATATCATCCAACCGGTGCAGGGGATTATCCTCAATTCATTTAATCTTCTGGTTACACCATTGATGATGTTTTCCATTTTGTCGGGTATGGTTCAGATGTCAGATACCACGGACATCGGGAAAATCGGTCGACGGCTGGTGATAAGTTCTCTTTTTATGCTGGCATTGGCGGCAGGAGCGGGCATCTGTGTCAGCTTGGCGATTTTCACGAAGGATCTTTCCTACATGAAAAATGCTGTGGTGTCGGGAGAGACAGTCAGTATTGACGATTATTCTTTTAAGGAAATGATGTTCGATATTGTGCCTGGAAATTTGATTGATCCTTTTCTTTCCAATAATGTGCTGCAGGTGATGTTCCTGGCAATTTTCTTTGGCCTGATTCTAAAGAAAATGGGAGAGAATAAGAAGTGGATCGCAGATGTGATTGGGTTTATGGATCGTTTCTTCATGACAGGTATGGAGATTGTCGTTCCTCTTGTTCCCGTGATTGTTTTTTTCTCGATGGCTTCCTTGGTTTCCAGGGCAAAATTAGAGGCACTTCTGCCGCTTTTTGGTATTTTCTTTGGATGTTTTATTGGCATCGGTCTGATTTTTATCTTGTCATCCCTGTTCATCTTGTTGGTAGGGCGTATTTCGCCTGTCAGTTTTGTGCGAAAGGGGCTTCGCTTCATTTTTGTTCCCATTGCCATCAATGGCTCCAGCACTTCCCTTCCCTATGTCATGCGATTCTGTGTTGAGGAGCTTGGCATTTCTTCGAATATGGCATCTTTTCTTGTACCGCTGGGGATGCAGTTTACCAAAACAGGATTTTGCATATTTTTCCCTATGGCGACACTCATGATGGTACAGGTGTTCCAAATCAATATGAATGCAGATTTCTTTGTGAATCTCTTCCTTTCCGTGTTTCTCATGACCTTGACCAAACCCCCTGTATCTTGTGGGGGAATCGTATGCCTGAACTATATGTTTGCCACATTGGGGATACCTATTGAGGCCGTGGCTATCATATTCGGCATTGAACCGGTTGCAGGTATGTTGGTTGCTGGCATGAATGCCATGAGCAATATTGCGGTAGCCTTCTGCGTTGCAAGGACGGAGAAAAGGGTGGATGAGAAGATCTATGCTTCGTCATACTACTCCTGACGTCTCACCAACTATGAACGTTGAAGGACGAACAGCGGAATCCCGCGCAGAGGTTATGGAGGCATTGGAGAAAATGGGATACAAATGGCAGTAAAGGAGGTTTGATTATCCATGATTACTGCAAGACAACAGGCATATAATATCATAGAAGTGATGCCCGATGAAAAACTCCCGCTTATCGTGGATATTTTGCTGGCTTTCCAGCGCAGCGAGATGATTGTTCAGCGAGAAACAAAAGCAACTTCCACAGTTGATTTTTCCAAATATATGGGGCGAGGCAGAAAAATGTTCGTCGATACTGCGGCAATAAATAACTATCTCAAGGAGTCACGTGATGAGAGATTCTAAAATTTTCCTTGATACGTCGCCCCTGATATATCTTTTAGATAGTGATGTCAATTTCGGCGATAAGACGAATAAAATTCTGTCCGCATTGGCGCGGGATAACAATCAATTCGTGTCATCGGTTATCACCTGCACCGAATATCTTGTTGTTCCTTATCGCTCCAACAACCAGCCGCTCATTGATGCCTTTTGGGAATTGGTGGCAGATTGCGGCATGATTTTATATCCCATAACAAAAGAAATCGCCTTGAAAGCGGCGGATATTCGCGCTGAATACGGATTCAAAAGTATGGACTCTTTGCAACTTGCCGTTTCCTGCATAGAAGGGTGTCAGCTGTTTTTGACCAATGACAAGCAACTGCGGCGGTTTGGGGAAATCTCCTGTGTGACCGTTGAGGAATGGGCGATGTAAATGGTGGAATATCCGAAGGATTGGATATTGGACAAAGTGGAGAATATCGCCGATATAACAACATGGAGCCGTGACACACAAGATAATCAGCCCGGTGGACGGTATCCGTTTTTTGTACGCTCACAAATAGTCGAGCGTATAAATGTTGCGATAAATCAATGGAGTATTTCCTGGCACGAAAACAAAAAAGGATTTTGCATAGCTGTCGGCGAAATCTAAAGGGCGAAGACTTTGTTGAGATTGGGGGGGACGGATATGCGTTTGGTGATCACGGATTCATACGAGCAGATGGGGCTGGAGGCCGCTAATATTGTGGCAGGCCAGATTTACTTGAAACCCGGCAGTGTATTGGGACTGGCTACCGGCAGTACGCCTGTTTCCATGTATGAACGGCTGGTTGCTGTTCACAGGACCGTAGGACTGGACTTTTCTGAGGTCACAACGTTCAATTTGGACGAGTATATAGGCATGAGTCCTGAGAATCCCCAAAGCTATCACTATTTCATGCAGGAAAATTTCTTCAGGCACATCAATATCAAGCCTGAAAATGTCTTTCTCCCGGATGGCATGGCAGAAGATATGATCGCGGAAGGGCAGCGCTATGAAAAACTCATTGCGGATAAAGGGGGGGTAGACTTGCAAGTGTTGGGCATCGGCCAGAATGCTCACATCGGCTTCAACGAGCCTGATGTCAAGTTTGCCGCCACGACCCACAAGGTGGAGCTGGATGAGGAAACTATACAGGCAAATTCCCGGTTCTTCCGCGATGCCAGCGAGGTTCCCCGCTATGCCATAAGCATGGGCATAAAGACGATCATGATGGCTGAACATGTCATTCTGCTGGCCAATGGCAAGAACAAGGCCAAGGCGGTATATCAGGCGGTTTGCGGAGATGTGACGCCGGAGGCGCCGGCCTCGATCCTGCAGTTGCATAGGGATGTGGCCGTTATTGTGGACAAGGAAGCGGCAGAGCTGTTGCCTTCCAGTATCCATGGCGTGTATATATCGAGGAAAGGGTAGGTGAGGTACGTTATGGGGTTCTTGCAGGATGTGAGGGGAAAGCTGATTGTATCGTGCCAGGCATTGCCTGACGAGCCTTTGCACAGTTCCTTTATCATGGGACGTATGGCGAAGGCTGCCAAAGAAGGAGGGGCAGTGGCCATCAGAGCGCAGGGCAGCGCTGACATCAATGAAATCAAAAAAGTTACGGGGTTGCCTGTCATAGGGCTGGTCAAGCGCAATTACGATGATTCGCCTGTTTACATCACCCCGACGATGGCTGAGGTAGAAGAACTGCTCGCTACCGATTGTGAAATGATTGCGCTTGACATGACCAACAGGAAACGGCCGGGGGATGAGAAGGCCGGAAGACTGGTGGAGCGCATCCATGAGGCCGGGAGACTGGTTCTGGCGGATATTTCCACGTATGAAGAATGTGCAGAGGCAGCAGGACTGGGCGTGGATGCTGTATCTACAACACTTTCGGGCTATACGCCATATTCGCCCCAGCTGACGGGGCCGGATGTGGAACTTGTCAGGAAGGCATCCGGGAGCCTGGAGATACCGGTCTTTGCAGAAGGGCGCATCCATGTGCCTGAGGACATCAAGGCAGTGATGGATGCGGGAGCCTATGCTCCTATTGTTGGTTCGGCAATCACCAGGCCGCAGTTGATTGCGGCTGGATTTGCCAAAGTCCTGCAGGGAAGTTCAGATGAAAGGAGAGGTTGATGTATGGAAAGTTTCTCGCAGACGCAGGGCGGATCCTTGTTTGCCAAGGCACAGCGCTTTGGCAAGTTGAAGGAAAGCGGTTGCCGTGGAGTTCTGAAGAGCGGAACAGGCGTGCAGGTCATATATGGGCCGCAGGTTACTGTGATCAAGAACGAGCTGGAAGAAGCGCTTGGCTTATGAAGCTGGAGGAAGACATACAATACTTGAAAGGCATCGGCCCCAAGAAGGCAGAACTGCTGAAAAAGATGGGCATCCATACCGTCTATGATCTTCTCACCTGGTATCCGAGGGCTTATGAGGACCAAAGCTCCCTGACCGCTATGGCGGATTTGCGGGTAGGGGAGAAGGCATCCGTGTCCGGTGTCATCATGAATCTCGCGGAAAAGCAGGCGGGGCGGAGAAATATGAGGATTTTGAACGCCATGGTCAGCGATGGCACGGGATTCCTGCAGGTGACGTGGTTCAACCAGAAATACCTCAAGCAGAGATTGAACGTAGGAACACGGATCTTTCTGACGGGAAAGGTTTCCTATGCCTATGGCGGGCAGGGGAACTATGCCATGAGCCAGCTTTCTTCCTTCCAGATTTTGGAAGAGGATGAGACGGCGGAAAGCTCCTGCGGGATTCTGCCCATCTATCGGGCGACGGAGCGTCTGGGCCAGAAATTTTTCCGACAGATGATAAAAAAACTTCTGGAGGATATGGGGGAAGTTCCGGAAATCATTCCTGCGGGAATCGCTTCCCGATATCATCTCATGCCCCGCAGGGAGGCTTTCTGCAAGATCCATTTCCCGGAAAACAGGATGGATGTGAAAGGAGCGCGGAACCGCCTTGCCTTTGAGGAGCTTTATCTCATCCAGTGCGGCCTCATGATGCTCAAGAAGCGGAGCCGGGAAGGGAAGCAGGGAGTGCGTCATTCAGAGGCCGGCCGCCTGATGCATAAGGTGGAGGAATCCCTTCCCTTTGCCTTGACGGATGACCAGAAAAAGGTCTGGGAAGCTATCCAAAGGGATATGGAAAGCACTGTTCCTATGCGGCGCATGGTGCAGGGGGATGTTGGATCCGGCAAGACGGTCATTGCCTTGCTGGCTCTTGTGAAGACGGTGGAAAACGGCTGTCAGGGTGCACTCATGGCTCCTACGGAAATTTTGGCGGAACAGCACTATCAGGGCTTTCGGGAAAGACTGGAACCTTTCGGCATAAGGATTGGGTTTCTTTCCGGGCGTTTGACGAAGAAACAGCGGGAGAAAGTCTATGGGAACATCAGCGGCCATGGGCTGGATATCGTGATTGGCACTCATGCCCTCATCCAGGAGGGTGTTCATTTTGCCAGACTGGGGCTTGTGGTGACGGATGAGCAGCACCGTTTCGGCATTGCCCAGAGAGCGGCCTTGGAGAAGCAGGGAGATTTGCTTCCAGATGTATTGGTCATGACGGCAACCCCGATTCCGCGCACCATGACACTGACGGTCTATGGGGATCTGGAGGTTTCCCTGATTCGCCAGATGCCGCCGGGGCGGAAGCTTGTCAGGACGTTTGTGCGCCGCCCGGAACGGCGCCCTCTCATCTATAGCTATGTGCTCAAGCAAATCCGGGAGGGAAGGCAGGCCTATGTTGTCTGCCCTTTGGTGGAGATGAAGGAGGAAATCCCCCTGCCCTCTGCCGAGGAGGTCTATGAAGAACTCTCTTGCGGCATGTTTCGCGGGATTCCCTGCGGGCTTGTGCATGGACGCATGAAATCTGCGGAAAAGGAAGAGGTCATGAGGGCGTTCCATGAGGGAAAGATCAAGCTGCTGGTTTCCACGACAGTGATTGAGGTGGGGGTCAATGTTCCCAATGCCAGCATCATGGTGGTGGAACATGCGGAACGCTTCGGCCTTGCGCAGCTTCATCAGCTTCGGGGCCGCATCGGAAGAGGGGCTTATCAGTCCTTCTGCATTCTTGTGTCCGACAGCAGGACGGAAACGGCAAAGGAACGGCTGCATATCATGGAGAGCACCCAGGATGGATTCGTTCTGGCGGAGGAAGACCTGAAGATGAGGGGGCCGGGCGAATTCTTCGGTGCCATGCAGCATGGCCTGCCCGACCTCAAGATTGCCGATGTCCTGACGGATCTGGATATCTTGCTCAAAGCAAGGCAGGCTGCATTGGAGACGATGGAAGGCACGGCAGATATGGGAAAGATTCTTTCTGCGCTTGCCATGCAGTACCGGGAGCATTTCCTTCATATCATGGAGACGTGAAATGCTTGACACAACAAGCCGCCATGGAATACAATGATTCTATACGTTTGCGGATGGGGTGCCTTTGCGGAAGTTCCTGTTCGCGAACAGGAATCTCGCTGGGAGGCGCATAACGTGGTCAGGGTATTGGTAAACGGAGCCTGTGGACGCATGGGACAGGCAGTATTGGCGGCGGTTTTGGCTGATGAGGAGCTGGAGCTGGTCGGAGCGGTTGATATCAAAGGCGGTATGGATGCAGGCGAACTCATAGGAAAGGAAAAAAGCGGGGTCGTTGTCGAGGAAGACCTTGTGGCAGCCCTTGCGGACAGCAAGCCGGATGTCATGGTGGATTTCACCCGCCCGGATGTTGTCTTCGGCAATGTATGCACGGCTCTCAAGGCGAAGGTGTCGCCTGTGGTCGGGACGACAGGGCTTTCCGAGGAGCAGAAGGAGAGCATCCGGAAGCTTTCCGAGGAATACCATACGCCTGCTTTCATTGCGCCGAATTTCGCCATCGGTGCCGTGCTCATGATGCTCATGAGCAGGCAGGCGGCGAAATACATGCCTCAAGTGGAGATCATCGAGCTTCACCATGACAAGAAACTGGATGCTCCTTCCGGTACGGCTGTCCAGACAGCGCAGATGATTGCGGAGGTCAGGGAGAGCATGAAGCAGGGCCATCCGGAGGAAAAGGAAAAACTTGTGGGGGCGCGCGGCGCGGAATATGACGGCATGCATATCCATAGCGTCCGCCTGCCGGGCTATGTTGCCCATCAGGAGGTCATCTTCGGCGGGCTGGGCCAGACGCTGACGATACGCCATGACTCCATGAACCGTGAGTCCTTCATGCCGGGGGTTGTGCTTGCCTGCAAGCGTGTCGGCGGCCTCAAGGGGCTCGTCGTCGGCTTGGACAAGCTGTTGGATGGATGATGTTTCTCATAGAAATGAAGGGATGATGTTTGTGAAGAAATACAAGGTTGCCATTCTCGGCGCAACAGGTGCCGTGGGACAGGAGTTCCTGAACCTCATAGAAGAGAGAGCGTTCCCGTTTGCGGAATTGAAAATGCTGGCATCCAAACGCTCTGCAGGAAAGAAGATACGGTTCATGGGAAAGGACTACACTGTAGAGGAGGCTACGGAGGAATCCTTCCGCGGCGTTGACATTGCGCTCTTCGCCGGCGGTTCTGCCAGCAAGGTTTTCGCTCCTGCGGCAGTGAAGGCAGGAGCCGTGGTCATTGACAACTCCAGCACCTTCCGCATGGATCCGGAAGTCCCGTTGGTGGTGCCGGAGGTCAATCCTGAGGCCATCGGGCGGCATAAGGGAATCATCGCGAATCCGAACTGCTCGACCATCATCATGGTCATGGCGTTGAAACCTCTCTACGATATTTCCAAGATCAAGCGCATTGTCGTGTCCACTTACCAGGCGGTTTCCGGCGGCGGCAAGGAGGCCATGGCAGAATTGGAGGAGCAGGTGGCGGATATCGTGGCAGGCCGTGAGGTCAAGGCAAATATCCTTCCCGGTGCGGCTCTTGCCAAGCATTATCAGATTGCCTTCAATCTCATTCCCCAGATTGATGTCTTCAAGGAAAACCTCTATACGAAAGAGGAAATGAAGATGATTGACGAGACGAAGAAGATTTTGGAGGATGACAGCCTGCGCATTACGGCAACGACGATCCGCGTTCCCGTGTACCGCAGCCATGCGGAGTCTGTCAATGTGGAGTTCGAGGACGAAGTGACTGTGGAGCAGGCTCGTGCTGCCGTGGATGCCTTCCCGGGGGCGAAGGTCAACGACAATCCCGATGAGATGGCATATCCCATGCCGCTCTTCACCTCCGGCAAGAACGATGTGGAGGTGGGGCGTATCCGCAAGGACTATTCTATCGAGCATGGCCTGAATTTCTGGGTCTGCGGCGACCAGATCCGCAAGGGTGCCGCTCTCAATGCTTTGCAGATTGCGGAATACATGATCGAGCATGAGATGGTTTGAGAAAGGAAGACGCGTTTTATGTATACATTGACAAGCCGCGAGTTCAAGGGAATCAGCCCCCGGATTGACGAGGAAGCTTTTGTCGCGCCCCAGGTATTCCTGTCGGGGGATGTGCGGATCGGGAAGTATTCCAGCCTTTGGCCGGGGGTCGTGGCCCGGGGGGATGTGAACTACATCTCCGTGGGCGAGTGCTCCAATGTGCAGGATCTCGTCTGCCTCCATGTGGCGGATGACGCTCCCTGCATCATCGGGGATTATGTGACCGTGGGACATTCTGCCGTGCTCCATGGCTGCGAGATTGAGGATCATGTGCTCATCGGCATGAATGCCACGGTGCTCACGGGTTCGAAAATCGGCAGGGGTTCCATCATCGCGGCTGGCGCCCTGGTGAGGGAGAACGAGGTAATCCCTCCGAATTCCTTGGTGGTCGGCATGCCCGGCAAGGTGGTCCGCACCCAGGACCGCATTAAGAGCATCCATGCCCAGGCCATCAAGTACAAGACGGAATGGGCCGTCTACTATGGTGTGTATCCAGAGATTGGCGGGGAGATTTACCACGGGGAAAAGATTATCTGATTCCTGGGACAGAGGAGGCCGAAACGCCCCCGGAGAGAGCTTGCGCTTCTTTCCGGGGGCGTTTTTCATGCTTGCGAAAGAAATTGTCAGGCAATGGGCAGGGGCGTATCATCCGGCTCTTTGAGAGAATTCTTCAAGTCGTTGTTTGTCATGGCGCAGACGCAGGAGTCAGACCAGACGTTTTCTGCTGTTTCAATCATGTCGATGATGGTATAGATGGGCAGGATGATGCCCAGAAGCCCCAGCGGGGCGCCGATGGAGGACATGAGGGAAAGGGTCAGGAAGTAGCACCCCATGGGGACCCCTGCGTTTCCGATGGCGGAGATCACGGCGATGAAGAGCCATGTGATGAGCGTCCCCGTGGACAGGTCAAATCCCGCATTCTGCATGACGAACAGGGAGGTCACGAGAATGAAGGCGGCACAGCCGTTCATGTTGAGGGTCGTGCAGATGGGAAGGACGAAACGGGAAACGGAAGGATTGGCCTTGAGGTTCTGTTCCGCAGATGCAAGGGTTACAGGCAATGTGGCGGCAGAGCTCTTCGTGAAGAGGGCCACAGCAACGGCGGGGGACATTTGGCGGAAGACCTTGATGGGGTTCAGCCCGCGCAGGAGCAGGAAGAAGGGGAGCACGAGGAAGAACTGGATGCAGTTGCCGCCCAGGACGACTGCCGTATACTTTCCAAGGGCGCCGATGATGACACCGGCTTCAATCTGCGCAGAAAGCTGTCCTGCGAAGGCGAGGATTCCCACGGGCAGGATAGCGAGAAGGCCGCGGATCAGGGTAAATAGGAGCTCCTGCAGTCCGAGAATGCCCTTCAGAAGCGTGGCGCGGTTTTCTGTTTTGGGCATGAAGGCGAGGCCCAGGCCGATGGAGGCCGCGATGATCAGGACGGAAAGCACATTTCCTGCAAGGAAGGGAGCAAGGAAATTGTTGGGAATGACCGAGAGGAAATGATCATAATAGGAAAGGGATCCGAGCTTCTGGAGCGGAACATCAGACATTCCGGCACCGACCACATGGGCAGGCAGGTTGTCCGGGGCAATCCAAAGGAACATCCCGAGCCCGACAGCAGCGGCAGAGATCGTGGTGAGGAGTGTATAGATAAGAGCATGGCCAAAAATCCTGCGGGTGTTTTCCTCGGCTCCCAGGGATGCCAATGTGGTGATAACTGCGAGAAAAATGGTGGGAGTGGCGATGAACTGGAATAGCCGCGTGAAAACCGTGGCAATGAAATTGAATGCTTCGTTCAGCGGAGTGATTCCCATCCAGCCAAGGACGGCTCCCAGGATGAGGGCGCCGAACCAAAGCAGGAATTGACGGAACTGTTTTTGGCCGCTGCTTTTCTGCAGGGTGTCCTGCGTGGTCCGGTCTATTTTCGTCTGTTCTTTTTCCATAGGAAAGCCTTCTTTCTGCAAGCTGCAAGATTGAAATACATATCTGTATGATAGGTATTGTAATTATACAAAGATTGCTGCCGGGTGTCAAGTATGCCGGGAGTGAGGAAAACAGCGCAGGAGCTTCTTGAAATAATTTTTTTATTTTATTCCCATCGGAAGGATTCCTGACGCGAATGTCGAAGTGTATATAAATAGCATAAAGCAGGAAGGGAGTGTGCTTGTTTTTGATGCGGTATGAGGAAGGAGCATGTCCTATGGATAGATGTACGGTATGCGCGAAGCGAATGCAGACCCATGGGATCCAGTCGTATCCGCATCATTGCCCGATGACAGGCAGGGCATGTTGCGCGATTAAGACGGAGTTTGTGTTTGCAAAGCTTCCGAACAGGATTATGAAGAATTCGAGAATGATAAACCTTGACTTCCTGAAGAAGCTTGCGAAGCGGTTGGTGGAGCAGGATGGAGCAGGGATTGATTGGAAGATGGAGATCCGGCGTTTTGAATACAAGATGCGGTATGCCATGAGTCCCATCCGGAAGAGCAGGCATAGTTTTGGCGAGTGATCATGAAGCCGTACCATGAAGGTGCGGCTTTTCCTTTCTGAAAAAGTTCTGGCGAGAGGGGTGGGTGTGTTTGATGAAGTGCTATCGATGCGGGTATGAGCTGGATGAATCGGGAAGATGTACGCATTGCGATGAAGCTGCCGGAAACTCTCCGGTAAGAATTCTGTCCAGAGAAGAGCAGGCTTCCTATGATGGAATCACGATTGATGAGATGCCGGAAGGAGCAAGCGATGATGGATCACGGGCGTATCAGAGGCCGGGGACGGGAAGAATCCGATATCATCAGGTTCATCTGGGATTTGGCCGCAAGAATTGGCTGAACTGGGTCGTCGGAGGCATTCTCGTAGCGGCTGTTCTGGGGTTCCTTTTTTTTGTCGCATTGCCGCTTTTCCTGGTGCTGGCGGCGGTTGCCGCAGTGGCCGGACTGTTCCTGAAAGTGTTTCAGGGGCGATGAGATGAATGAGGGCAGGCACAGGTAATAGAATATATGTTCCCTATGGTAAAATCCGGGCAATTGCGTTATAATGGGGAAGCTTAACATTGTGACGTGAGGAGTATGCAGTTTTTATGGCCAATGTGTATGGGCAAGTCCATGAATTTTATAAGGATCATTCGGATGCTGCGCATATCCTGCCAAAGGATATCGTGGAGCGTTACCTGCGCCGCAAGGCCTGGCAGGGTGCCGATGACAGGGAGCTGAAGGGCAAATGGGGCATTTTGTCCGTCATGCTTCTTTACGCTATGGAAATCAAGGTATATGACTTGTCCTATTTGACGCTCTATGATTATCAGGAGATTGTTTATCGGGTTGCAGAAAATCGGAAGATGGTTCTTCTTGACGAGGCTCATGTCTGCAGTCTTCTGGATAGCATCGACGATTTTTATGGTTATTTGAAACAAATAGACTTTTCCGACGTTCGGGAATTCCTTCAGGAAGTCAGGGAATCCTTTTATGAGGACGGAAGCTTTGCCATGCCGGAGCGCTGCCAGACAGGAGAGTTCTACAGGAATTTGGAGCATATGGAGGAAGTATCCCAGGAAGACCTGGACATGCTGAACGATATTCTGGATAAATTGTTGCGGGATATCAGCGAATACTTCCATCAGCCCCAGTTCCTCATGGATCTTACGAGGGCTGTGTCCCTTTTCGGCGGGCCGGATTATGAGCATCCCGATGATGAAGCATCGCAGGATGTCTTTTGGTTCAGGTTCTGGGATTATTTCCTGTTTGATTACCACCTCTTGCAGACAGACGATACGCCTCTGCGGTATTTTTACGTTCAGCAGAAGGAATGCCTGGAGTCCGCGGAAGTGGATATCATAAGGGATTTGCTCAGGGCGAGGTTCACTGTTTTCTATATTGAGGGCATGGATGAGGATTATATCACATGCAGGGATCTCTTCACGGAGGAACTCATCGAGCTTCCGGCCATGGATGCCTTTCTTCCGGATTACAGGCGTGTGGTGCTTTATGGCCATATTCACGCCAGAGGGGTCATGCTGCTTGACTACATCACGATTGTGCCTGCCAGCGATCGTTTGCGAAGGCGCATGAAGGAAGAGATCTTGCGGCAGTTTGAGCTGTTCCGCTACCAGGAGCCGGAGGCGACAAGGGAGCGTTTCTTTTTCCGTGAGGCAGCGGCAATCCGGCATACCATACAGATCCTTTCTGATTTCACGCAGCTCAAGGTGGTTCCCGTGAAGAGCTATCCTGCCCCCATCACGCGGGCGGAAGGGCTTCAGGAGAGATATGCCGTAGCGGAGAATCGCTTGAAGGATGCAGCGTTGAAGCTTGGGTTCAGCATCCATGGAATACAGTTGATTGTGAGGTTCTATGAAGATTTCCTGACACAATCTGCCATCTCCGATACGCTCAAGAGGCGTGCTTCCACGCTTACGGCAGTTTTGATGGTGTTTTCCAGGATCAACGGTCTGGATATCCTTGGCGTCAGGGGTGGGATGGATGTGCTGGGAGCGGATCGGTCCGATGTGTTCCGTATGGTGCCAGAGGTAGAGAAGGCTACGGAATGCATTGCCTTCGATCCCCGTTATTTGACGGAGGAAGGGTTTGTACAGGCACTTTTCTTTTCCTGATGATACTCGTGAAGGAAAAACGGTTCCTATTTGTTCATGCCGTTCTCTAGTATAGCATGAGCAGGAAGACTTCTTTTTATACTCGTGAGTAGGAAATTTTACCTGCCCACGGTATATGCAGAGACCGTAAAAGCTTTGCCTACGGCAAATTTCAACGGTTTCTAGTATATTTTCAGTGGCGGTGGGGGAATATTCGTGTCAGACAAGGTGGATATCTTGGGCGTTGGCGTGGATGCGCTGACGATGGATGAGGCGGTTGCCAGGGCGGAGCGGTACATGGACGAGAAAGCGTGCGTTATGATTGCCACGGCGAATGCGGAGATGATCATGCGCGCGACTTATGACGAGGAACTCAGGAGTATCTTGAATTCTGCGGCTATGGTGGTTCCGGATGGGGCAGGCACGGTATGGGCGGCGCATCATCTCGGCCATGAAATGCCGGAGCGCGTGGCAGGCTATGACCTTGCGCAGGAGCTCATGAGATTGGCGCCTGCAAGGGATCGCCGCATATATTTTTTGGGGTCGGCTCCCGGTGTGGCGGAGAAAGCGAAGGAAAAGGCAGAGCAGCTCTATCCTGGCATCCGGATTGTCGGCACGCACGACGGCTTTTTCAAGGATGCGGATGTGCCGCAGATGATAGCGGAAATCAGGGAGAAGGCTCCGGATCTCCTGCTGGCAGCCTTGGGGGTTCCCAAACAGGAAAAATGGCTCAATGCCCATAAGGAAGACTTGGGGGTGCCGCTTTCCATTGGCGTGGGAGGCACCCTGGATGTCATGGCAGGCGTTATGAAGCGGGCTCCCCGCTGGATGCAGAAGGCGAAGCTGGAGTGGCTTTTCCGCGGGATGCTCCAGCCCAAACGGGCAGGACGTCTCCTGGCCTTGCCCAAATTCGTTTTCAAAGTGCATGCGTATAAGAAGAAACGTTGATGGAAGAAACAGGCAGCAGTCGGGAGGTTTTCCATTGCAGGCTATGGCAAAATTTGAAGAATAGCGTTATAATTACCATGGGAGAGCGTAGGGTATGTCCTTTCTGAAAGAGCTTTCCCTGGAAAGGAAAGACGGAGGAGGTGTATGAATGGCGCCTATTGTGCATGAAGGTTATGTGTTCATTGGCGCTGCGTTGGCGTTGGCACTTCTTTTGGGAGTGACGGTACATCCTTATGCGGCGATTGTACCCGGGGTTTTGGCAGGGTATTTTGCGTATTTTTTCCGCAATCCGAAGCGTGACATTTCCATGGATGCGTCGGCAGTGATCTCGCCGGCGGATGGTACGGTGCAGGAAGTTGCGCATGTGGAATACGATGATTTTCTCAAGGGTCCCGGCAACAAGATCACTGTGTTCATGTCGGTTTTCAATGTGCATGTGAACCGCAGTCCGATTTCGGGGGAGATCAAATGCCAGAAGTATGTGTGCGGCCGTTTCCGGCCGGCTTATAAGGATTCTGTTGGATATGAGAATGAGCACCATCTTATCGGGATCGAGAATGACCGCCTGCGCATTACAGTGACGCAGATTGCCGGGATTCTGGCACGGCGCATCGTTTCCTGGGTGACATTGAACGATACGTTGGTCCAGGGAGAGCTCTACGGCATGATCCGGTTTGGATCCTGCCTGGAGATTGTCATGCCGGACGATGTGAAGGTCATGGTGGCAAAAGGTGACAAGGTGGTTGGTGGACAAACGGTTCTTGGGAGGATGAGCGATTGATGTTGAAACATTTGATACCGAATGCCTGTACGTCGGCGAATCTCTTTTTTGGAATGTGCTCTATCCTCTCGACATTCCAGGATGACCTCTTCATGGCATCAGTGTTCATCTTGCTGGCGCTGGTAGCGGATGGGCTGGATGGCCGCACGGCCCGCTTCTTTGGTGTCAGCAGCGAGCTGGGCAAGGAGATGGATTCGCTTTGCGATCTCGGGTCTTTCGGTGTGGCGCCTGCGATTCTGGCGTACAAGCTTTGCCTTTCTTCCTATGGATATTTCGGATGGCTGGTCGCTATCTTTTTTGCTCTCTGCGGTATGTGGCGCCTGGCGCGCTTCAATGTGAATACGGATGTGGTTCACGGATATTTCATGGGGCTTGCCATTCCTGCGGGCGGATGCATCGTGGCATCGACAACGTTGCTGTTTACTGCGTTCGGCATCCAGCCGCAGATGTTCGGCTATGTCTATCCGGTGTCGATGGCTGTGGTCGCCTATCTTATGGTCAGCCACGTTCATTATCCGGATTTCAAGGGGGATGGCGAGAAGCTGTTTCTCCTGCCGAAGGCGCTGGCTTTTTTCATGTTCGCATCCATTCTCTTTTTTGGGCGTGAAGCGTTCGTGCCGGCTTTGCTGGTGGCAGTCTTTTGTACCTATGCGGTTTTCGGCATTATCAATTCGCTTGCTGCGCTGTTTGCGCGGTCGCATTAACCTTACAGTGGAGTTGGTAGAGGAGAATGAGCTTCATGTTGCATCCTTTTGACATCATCATGGTTCCCATGCAGGTTGTGATTTTCCTGTTTACCCTTTATTTCTTCGTCATCGGTTTCTGTGGCATGTGGCGGAAGAAGGAGGACAAGATTCTCGTGCCGAAAAGCACCTTTGCGGTGATTGTGGCAGCCCATAATGAGAGTGCGGTGATCGGCCAGCTTGTGGACAATCTGCGGAATCTCAATTACCCGAAGGATCTTTATGATATCTATGTCATTGCCGACAACTGCACGGACAACACGGCAGAGATTGCCAAGGCGGGCGGGGCTATTGTCTGCGAGCGCACTCATCCTACCAAAAAGAGCAAGGGGTTTGCATTGGAATGGATGTTCGACAAGCTGTTCAAAATGAAAAAGCAGTACGATGGTATTGTGATTTTCGATGCGGACAATCTGGTGCATCCCCAGTTCCTCATGGAAATGAATAACCGGCTTTGCAAGGGGGACAGGATCATCCAGGGATATCTGGATGCCAAGAATCCATATGATACTTGGGTGGCGGGGACGTTTGCCATTGCTTTCTGGGTCATCGACCATATTTCCCATCTGGCAAAGACGAATATCGGCCTTTCCGCTGTGCTTGGCGGCACAGGCATGTGCATAGCCTCCGATGTTCTTAAAAAGTATGGCTGGCGAGCGACCTGCCTTACGGAGGATATGGAATTCACCATGGAATCCCTGGCAGAGGGAATCAAGACGACCTGGGCTCATGATGCCATTGTCTATGACGAGAAGCCTCTCACATTCAAGCAGTCCTGGAACCAGCGCAGGCGCTGGGCGCAGGGACAGTTCGATGTGGCGCATCGCTATATCCCGAAGATGCTGGTGGAAGGGTGGAGGCAGAAGGACATCCGCATCTGGGATGGCTGCATCTATCTTCTGCAGCCGCATTTCCTTATGATGTCTACGTTGTTCATTGTCATCAGCTATGTCCAGCTGGCATTTCCTCCGTTTTATACGAATATCTACAATTTCATGCCATCCCAGCTCATGACGGCCATCATGCTGGGGCAGTACATCCTTCCGATGATCATTCTGTTCAAGATTCGCGCGAAGTGGAAGGCATGGATGTATATGCTGCTCTATCCGGTCTTCATCTATACCTGGATTCCCATCATTTTCCTCGGGTTCATCCATCGGAACGAGCACGAGTGGAGCCATACGAAGCATACCCGCTCTATGAGCTATGATGATATCATGGGCAATGTGAAGAATACCCGGGGGCTTCCCGGGAATACGGAGAACAAGTAGAAGGAAAAGAGCTGCGGGTTTTTCCGCAGCTCTTTTTGAAAGGATGAGAGATATGTTCAAGGTCAACGTGAAAGAGGAATTCGAGGCGGCGCATCGCATTCCTGGCTATCCGGGGAAATGTGACCGCCTGCATGGGCACAGCTGGACGGTGGAAGCATGTGTCTCAGGCAAGGAGCTGGATGCCTTGGGCATGCTGGTGGATTTCAAGTCGGTCAAAAAGGAACTCAAAGCGGTTCTGGATGAAATGGATCACCGGTATCTCAATGAATTGCCTCCTTTCAGCGAAGGCATCCAGCCGACAGCGGAAAACATGGCAAAGCATATTTACGAGAAACTTGCCCAGAGTGGGATGTTTCGTGACGGTATTCGGCTGGAATCCGTCTGCGTATGGGAGTCGCCACGCTCCTGTGTTGTCTACGAACCGGAGGAAGAGTAGGAGCTCTGCTATGGAAGAAAACATCATCGAGATTTTTTCCTCCATCCAGGGGGAAGGGAAATATGTGGGGTGCCGCCAGGTTTTTGTGCGTTTCGAGGGATGCAACCTGTCCTGCCGGTACTGCGATACGGAAAACCTGCCCGGCACGCATGCAATGTGCCGGGTGGAGTCGGAAGCAGGAAGCCGGCGGTTCGAGGACTGGAAGAATCCTATGCCGTTGGAGCAGGTGAGCCGGATCATTGGGGAAATGCTCCATGCACTCCCTCACCAAGCGGTGAGCTTCACCGGGGGAGAGCCTTTGCTTCATGCGGAGTTCATCCGGGCCGTGGCGCAGGGCATCGACGGGAGCATTTTTCTGGAGACGAACGGAACCCTCTATGAACCGCTGGAACGAGTGATTTCCCATGTGGATATCATCAGCATGGATATCAAATTCCCGAGCGTTGTCGGGGCGGAGCTGTGGGAGGCGCATCGGAAGTTCCTGGGGATTGCCCGCCGGAAAGATCTCTATGTGAAGGCTGTCGTGTCGGAGGAGACCCAGTCGGAGGAGTTCCGGCAAGCCGTGGGACTGCTGGAGGAAACGGCGCCGGAAGCGCTCCTCGTCATCCAGCCGGTTACGCCCTATGGCGGCTGCAAGGCAGCATCCCCGCAGAAAATCCTGGACTGCCAGGCATATGCGCTGCAACGCTTGAAAGATGTGCGGGTAATCCCGCAGACACATAAGATGATTGGGCAGATGTGATGTCCCCTCCATCCGCTTGGCATTATGGCATTTCACATGATGTGGGATAATTTCCCCGAAGCGGTGATGATCACCCAAAAGAGCCGGGAGATTATCGCCGTCAACAAAATGGCGGCAGAGGCCGGGCTGTCTGCCGGAATCAAATGCTCGTCCATCGGAAAGCCGGAGCAGCACAAGGGGTGCCTGTGCAACAAAGCTGCAGACTCCAAAGAAACTGTGGCTGTTACCTATGAAGGGCCTTTTGGCCGCGCTTACGGCTATTGGATTCCCATTTCCGAAAAGCCGGAGTGGATCATTCATTTTGGGGTAGGAAGCGCCCACGAATACGAGAAATGGAAGTTGCCGGCATTATTACGGCCAGTGGTGAAGAAAATAAGTCTGAGACCAAGATGAGCGAGATCAAAGCGTTTGCCCAAAAACTTTGATGAGGATGGCTGCGGATGAATGTGCATAGGTAAAGGAGAGATAACTTATGACGTTGAGCAGGAGGAGAAGAAACGGGGACGAAAAGCCAGAGGAAAGGCAAATGCCTTCGTTGAGCGTGTGGCACGTTTGAAGGAAGAAGTCAGCTTGTTCTTCCGTTCCTTTGATGTGCCCTTCGACAA
>CACYDT010000006.1 GCA_902773295.1 uncultured Veillonellaceae bacterium
AGGGAATGCGAACCAGCCGCAGGGTCAGCAGGCAGGCAATGCGAACCAGCCACAGAGCCAGCAGTGGAGCAATACGAATCAGCCGCAGGGTCAGCAGGCAGGGAATGCGAACCAGCCGCAAGGCCAGCAATGGGGCAACGCGAACCAGCCGCAGGGACGTTCGGCAGATGCACAATCGAATAATGTCCAGGAAGCTATACGGAACCTTTTTATGAAGGAGAATGCACGTCAGGAGAAGCCGGAAGCGACACATTTGACGCAGGCACAACAGGCAAGAGCGCAGTTGGTGCGTGTTCCCATACAGAATGTTCCTCAGGCGATGGATGCCATGAAGAATCTGGCGCAATTGCTATTGAAAAATGCTCCTATGACAGAGCAGGATACGGTTTTGCTGCAGAACTTCGTCAATGGTCGCCAAGCCGTCATGAGTGACCGTGAAGTCCGGCAACTGCAGACATTGCTTCGCATTTGCCAACAGAATATACCGACGACAGTCCAACAGGCCGCAGTGCAGCAGAACCTTCCGGATTTGCCTCGTCTGTGGGCATTTATGCAGCTTTGTGACGTGGCTGTAGCGAAACAGATGAATGCTCGCCAGCTCAAGCGAGCCGGCAAGGATGTTGCGGATCTTGTTCAAACGATGCGACGTTCGATGGGGGGAGGCAACTCCTCTGTTTATGGACAAAAATCTTTGAACTTTATGATGCCGTTATATTTGGGTGACAACGAGAAAGCGTATCCTTCTTACATCCATGTGTATGATGAGAACGCCCAAGATCGGTATACGGGTGAAATCAAAAAGGAAACGTGGCTGCGTCTTTGTGTGCTTACGGACAATATTGGCGCAGTAGAGCTTACCTGCCGTGTTTTTGATGAACATCAGCTGGATATGAGGCTCTTTTTCTCATCTAAGGAAACAGCAGATGAATTCCGCGATTACATTCCGGAACTCAGGAAATCCATGAGGGGGACAAGGGAACTCATGCTCAATGAAGTGAAGGTTGGTGCCGTTGGTGAACGGAGATTTTTGTAGTGCTTTTCGTTCCTTTCGCATTTTTCGTATTTTTGCTTCCTTGACGTGGCTATAAGGACAGGCTATAATTAGAGTGAGGGAACGTGTGACAGCGATGGGGAACTGCTCCCGGAAGCATGAGGCTGTCGGATAGTGAGGGATGGATATGGCAGGGAAACGCAGGCATTTGGCCCCGGAGCCGGATTTGGATCCAAATGCAGATCCAAATGCAGATCCAAAAGCCGTTGCTCTTAAATATGATATGGAGCAAGATGCAGCGCCACGTGTCATTGCCAAGGGTCGCGGCCATGTTGCAGAGCAGATTATGGCGGTTGCCCAGAAGAACACGGTGCCTGTCTACCAGAACAAAACATTGGTCAACATGCTCATGGCATTGGAAATCGATCGTGAGATTCCTCCGGAGTTGTATCGTGCTGTTGCTGAAGTTATGGCTTATGTGTATCGAATCGACAAGAAGGCAGAGAAGAAGAAACCGAAAATTCAACTGTAATATGGAAGCTGCCCCAAAAAGCTGTCGGAAACGGCAGCTTTTTTATTTTGTTTGCGGTTGTCCTTGAATGAAGAACAAAAATGGAGTATAATCTATTAGTAGAAGACATGTATATAGGAGAAAAGCATGAATACAAAAATATTGGGACGGCAGGGAGAGGATATTGCTGCAGGAGTTCTTCGGAAGAGCGGATATAAGATTCTTGCTCGAAATTTTCGTGTTCCTGTCGGAGAATTAGACATCGTAGCACGGGATGGGAACGTCATTGTTTTTGTTGAAGTGAAAACCCGTCGCGGAAGCCGATGCGGTACGCCGGGACAATCTGTGGATTGGCGCAAGCAGCAGAAACTTTTGCGGGCAGCGGAGTGGTATCTGCAGCAGAATCGAATGGATGGGGAATCGTGTCGTTTTGATGTGATAGAAGTATATATTTACTCGGAAACCCATTGGGATGTACGGCAGATCAAAGGTGCTTTCGAAGCAGGGGGAAGATAGGGGGGACAGCAATGTTTGCCAAGGCGTATGGAGCAACAACATTGGGGGTTGATGGCGTATTGATTGATGTGGAAGTGGATTGTGCCCATGGCCTTCCTGCGTTTGATATTGTGGGATTGCCGGATACGGCAGTCAAGGAGTCCAAGGAACGGGTCAGGACAGCAATCCGGAACTCCGGTATAAAGCTGCGGCAGGAAAAACTCACAATAAATCTGGCGCCGGCAAACTTACGCAAGGACAGCCCGGGTTTGGATCTTCCGATTGCTGTGGGGATATTGGCGGCCTATGGATTGCTGCCTGCAGATGTGCTGAAAAAGAAGATCTTCGCTGCGGAATTGTCTCTGGAGGGCGATTGCCGTGGCATCAAGGGGGTTCTTCCCATGGCAGTGAAAGCGAGGGAATGCGGGTTCGAAACATTTTTCACTGCCCGCTCGAATGCAAATGAGGCTCTGTTGGTAGAGGGAATCAAAGTCTATGCACTGGATCATCTGGCGCAGTTAATCGATTTTCTTTTGGGGCGCAGCGATCTCCCTTTGGCGGAAGCACAGGAAATGACGGTCAAGGAGGACCCGGCATTTTCGGATGATTTTGCGGATGTCCAGGGACAGTTTCTGGCAAAACGCGCATTGGAAATAGCGGCGGCAGGAGGCCATAATGCATTGATGATCGGCAGTCCGGGGGCGGGGAAGACCATGCTTGCCCGCCGTGTGAGCTCTATCCTGCCGGAACTGACCAGGGAGGAAGCACTGGAAGTGACGAAAATTTACAGTATTGCAGGGCTTCTTCCGCCGAATGGCGGCTTGATCACACGCCGTCCTTTCCGAAGCCCCCATCACACAACATCCATGACAGCATTGATTGGCGGGGGGAGCATCCCGAGGCCGGGGGAAGTCACATTGGCGCAGCATGGGGTTCTGTTTCTGGATGAATTGCCGGAATTCAACAAGACGACACTGGAAGTTCTTCGGCAGCCGTTGGAAGATCGTTCTGTCACAATTGCCAGAGTGAATGCCACATTGACGTTTCCTGCCAATTTCATCCTGTTGGCGGCAATGAACCCCTGTCCCTGCGGATATGCCGGAGAGGAAGATGATAGCCATACCTGCGAGTGCACGCCAAATGAGATCAAGCGATACACGAGGAAGATATCCGGGCCGTTGCTGGATCGTATTGATATCCACATCCGTGTTCCAAGGGTGGAGTACAAGGATTTGAGCTCCACGAAAAAAGCGGAGCCATCGGCGAGCATTCGTCAGCGTGTCACGGAGGCGAGGCAGGTGCAGCAGGAACGGCTGAAATCCTATCATATTTTCTGCAACGCACAGATGAATCATGCCATCCTGAGGGATACCTGTCCTTTGGACAAATCTGCCCAGAAACTTTTGGAGCAGGCATTTCGTGTTATGAATCTGTCTGCCCGCTCCTATGACAGGATCATCAAGGTGGCCCGTACGGTCGCAGATCTTGTGAAATCTGAAAAAATACAAGATTCACATATTGCTGAGGCCATCCAATTCCGGAATGATATTGGAATGGACGTGAATTGAAGTGAGGAAGATAAATTGTTGACATATGCCGTTTAGAGTATTACAATAGATTATGACATATGTCGATAAAATCTTTTAGAAATCCATAAATCCATAAATTCATGTTGGATTTCTTGCAGTAGGGGGAGAGTTCTTTGAGCGAAGATTGTAATCATGCATGTTCGTCTTGCGGCGAGGTCTGTGACAGCCGCGAGGAAAGCCAGGTGGATTTTCGTGTGCCGTTGAATGAGAAATCGACGGTTGGGAAGGTGATTGGTGTTGTCAGCGGCAAGGGCGGTGTCGGAAAAAGCATGGTGACGTCATTGTTGGCGGCAGGTTCCAACCGTGCAGGTTTTTCCACAGCGATTCTGGATGCGGACATCACGGGGCCGTCGATTCCCCAGGGGTTCGGCCTGACGGGGATTGCGAGCGGGACGAAGGAAGTCATTTATCCCGTGCGCACCAAAACAGGGATTTCTGTGATGTCGATGAACCTTTTGCTGGAGAACCATACCGACCCGGTGGTCTGGCGCGGGCCGATTCTTGCAGGGGTCGTCAAGCAGTTCTGGTCGGAAGTGGAATGGGGCGATATCAAGTACATGTTTGTGGACATGCCCCCAGGGACGGGCGATGTACCCTTGACGGTGTTCCAATCCCTTCCTGTGGATGGTATTGTGGTGGTGACATCTCCTCAGGAGATGGTCGGCATGATCGTGGAAAAGGCTGTCAAGATGGCGGAGATGATGGAGATTCCTGTGCTTGCGCTTGTGGAGAACATGAGTTACTTCAAGTGCCCGGACTGCGGGAAGGTGCATGATATTTTCGGTAAGAGCCATGTGGAGGAGATTGCAGGGAAATACGGCATCAAGACTACCTGCCGTCTGCCGCTGGATCCGGCTTTGGCTGATGCAGTTGACAAGGGAGAAGTCGAGTTTCTGAAGGAGGATGCGCTTCAGCCTGTCATGGATATGATTCGCGCATTTGAGTAACAATCGAAGAGGTGGCTCGTTTGGGAAGACCTGTCAAAAAGCGTCGCATCTGCCGGATGCCGGGTTGTCGGAGTTTCCGGCCGGAGGATTTCCCGGAGGATGTGCCGCCTGTCCAGATGACAGTGGATGAGTATGAGTGCATTCGCCTAATGGATTTTGAAGGGATGACACAGGCTGAATGTGCAGCCCAGATGCAGGTAGCGCGGACGACGGTGCAAATGATTTATGAGGCGGCGCGGTACAAGCTGTCCCAGTGCATTGTAGAAGGTCGGCCCTTGTGCATTTCCGGTGGACATTATGAAGTTTGCAGCGGTACGGGGGCGATGGATGCCTGCGGGTGCCGCTGTCCCCATAGGGGCGTTGTGGATGAACGTTTGTGGAGGGATGGAACTGTGAAGAAAATTGCAGTGACTTATGAGAATGGAATGATTTTTCAGCATTTTGGCCATACCGAAGAGTTCAAGGTCTATGATATCGAAGACGGAAAGATTGCAAAAGGAGAGGTCATTGGCACGAATGGCAACGGGCATGGCGCCTTGGCTACCTTTCTTTCCGGGTTGGGTGTGGATACTCTGATCTGCGGCGGCATTGGCGCAGGGGCACAGAATGCGCTCGCGAATGCAGGCATCCGCCTTTACGGTGGCGTACAGGGGCAGGCGGATGAGGCTGTGCAGTTGCTTTTGGAGGACAAACTGCAGTACAACCCGGAAGTCCAATGTGACCATCACGGTCATGGTCATGGTCATGGTCATGGCCATGGCTGTGGGACGCATAGTTGCGGGTGAGAGGTGAGAAGGCATGAATCGTGCAGAAAAGGCGGTAGAGTTCAAGCATGACAAGCATAATTGCTGCCAGGCAGTTCTCGCGGCATTTGAAGATGTGACGGGATTTCCGAAGGACACGATGCGCCGTTTGGGCGTGGCATTTGGGTCCGGCATGGGCGGCATGGAGGGAACCTGTGGCGCGCTTTGCGGTGCGGAGATGGTCCTCGGCATGAAATCCGACGGAAAACCGCTTCATGCAAGGGCAAAGGAACTCCACCAAGCCTTTCGGGAAAAGGCGGGAGCAACGATTTGCAAGGAGCTGAAAGGCATCGAGACAGGGAAGATGCTCTGCTCCTGTGATGATTGCGTGCGTTTTGCAACAGAGATTGTGGAACAGATGTGAAAAGATAAAAATCCCCGCATGAGCGGGGATTTTTTTTTCTCAAATTTTATCCGCATAGCCGGATTCTTGGAATACATGGAATTTGGGGGAGGATTTTGGAGAAACATGGTGGAATAAAGTAAAGGTGCTATAGAGCATTTTGAAACGGAAGAAAGGGATGTAGCTGTAAATGTAGCAGGAAAGGGCGATGATGTGGTTGTTTTCTTATCTTTGGCCTATTGCGCTGGTGATTGTCTGCAATATAGTCTACCAGGTGTGTGCCAAGTCGGTGCCAGTGGAGATTCATCCACTGGCCTCATTGACAGTGACATATCTGGTGTCAGCGATTATGTCCGGCTTGCTGTATATATGGCTGGGAGAGAGCGTAGATTTCCAAGGGGAGTATCGGAAGCTGAACTGGGCACCATTTGTGCTTGGAGCTGTCATAGTGGGGCTGGAGGCTGGTTGGATATACGCCTACAAGGCTGGATGGCCGGTGAGCACTGGATTCATTGTGCAGAGTTCGGTGTTGGCAGCGGCACTTTTGCTGGTGGGATACTGGCTGTATCAGGAGCCTTTGGTGTGGAATAAGGTTGTGAGGGTGGCCATCTGCCTGATTGGGCTGATAGTCATCAACTACAGGTAGAGACATACGGGAAAGAGGGGATTGTGAATGATTCTGATAGCAGGGATGATAGGGCTTGTGACACTTGGGTTATTTTTTGCCACGTTGTTTCTGGTTGTAAAATCTAAGGATGAGGATGGCAAGTTTCAGATGGCCGGTCTCATTGTGCCGTTGCTTATACTGATCGTGGGAGGTGGTGCTACTCTTGGGGTGGCGGTGGGATATCCGAAATACCTTATTTGGCAGCAGGAGCAGGAAGGAGCTGCAGAGCTGGCCAAGGCCGAGCAAAATCGGCAGATTGCCATACAGGAGGCCAAGGCGAAGGAAGAATCGGCTAAGTCTCTGGCCAATGCTGAGGTGATAAGGGCTGAGGGCGTGGCCAAGGCCAACAAGATCATCGGAGACAGCCTGCAGAACAACGATGCCTATATTCACTATCTATGGATAGAGGCCCTGAAGGAGAGCAGGGATCAGGTCATCTACATTCCCACGGAAGCAGGAATCCCAGTGACAGAATCGGCCAGGTTCTGGAAGAACAGCCAGGCCAATCAGATGGCGGCTGATAAGTAAGGAAGACGAGGTATTGTTGTATGAAAAAAGATGACAAGGATTACCAGCGGTTGATACCTGATGAAACACAAAAAAACGATACGTTAAACCAAGATGAAATTTCCAATCGTGTATTATCTTTATTCAAGTATATCCAAGAAATAAATAAGCTCAAGCAGAAAACAATTCTGAATGTTAATGACTACCAGAAAAAGATATGGTGTTCAGAATTGCCGGATGACCCGAGGAATGTCAAATTATTTTATCAGGATAGGACGGATGATGATTACAGTCCTGATGATAATGAGGGAAGTGATATTCTTTTATCGGTTCACAAGGAAGATTTCGAATCATGTCCAACTCCTCCAGAAATCTTGAGTGAATGGCTAAAAAATGGTTGGAACGATTATAACGAGGAGGTTGATTATTACGATGAAAAAATCGTGACAGATACGGATTCAAGTAGCAAAAACAGGATAGAATCCGTTATTGAATTTGATGAAGATCCTGACAGGGTTCAGGCATATCTGATTTGGTATGAAAGTCGGAAAAAATGGGCAGAAAATCAGAAAAGAATCTCCGAGAATCGTGAGATTTTTGATAAAATCTATAGCGAATATTATGCGATGAAGCGTGACGGCGAAACCGAGGAAATTATCGTCGCCAATGGTATTTTATGTGACTCGAAGAATCCATCTATTTGTCATCCAATCCTGACACGCAGGGTCAAACTGGATTTCGATGCTGAAAACAATACTGTTTTTATCCGTGATACAGATGCCCTGCCGGAACTTTATACAGATGTCTTAAATGAGTTGGATGGTGTTAATTTTCAGTCAGTGAATGCATTACAAGATGACATGATAGATAAGAACTATCATCCGCTGGATCGGAATGATACGCCAAGTTTTCTGAAGGTGTTGATTCGGCAGTTATCTGCTCAAAGTTTTTACTCGAATGATGGAATTCCGGATGGATGGGAGCAAAATTATCGATTCTTGATTTACAACGCTCCATGTTTTATCGTTCGCAAACGTCAGGATGGAACAGTCAGAGCCATAGAGAGAATAAATGAGGCAATTATTGCAGGCATGGATATTCCAAAGACATTGGTCGATCTCGTCAGTGGAGGCAAGGCGGAGATTCTATCTGATGACAGGGAATATTCCATAGAAGAGCAACTGGCTATGGTGGGTGGCGAAAGCGTAGATGTCTTGCTTAGCAAGGAGGCAAACCGAGAGCAATTGGAGATTGCTCAGCGCATTGAGAAATATAATGCAGTGGTGGTGCAAGGACCTCCCGGTACAGGAAAGACACATACCATTGCAAATCTTTTGGGACATTTTATCGCTCAAGGGAAGAGTGTTCTTGTAACCAGCCATACGACCAAGGCATTATCTGTCTTGAAAGGAAAAATAGCACAAGGATTGCGTAATCTTTGTGTTTCTCTGTTGGATGATTCCAATAAGGATATGGAAGGGTCTGTTGCGGGCATCACGCATTTTATCTCCAATCATTCTTCAAACAGTATCAAGAAAGAGATGATTGAGATTGGTGAAAAGCGCAAAGGGATTATTGACAGACTGGCCAAGATTCGGAAAAAGATTTTTATGAGCATTCAAAAAGAATGCGAATTGATTACATATCAAGGTGAGAGCCTTACGCCTATGGAAGCTGCTAAATTTGTAGCATTAAATCAGGAAAAACTGGATTATATTCCTGGATTTGTAAAGGCTGATGCCGTGCTTCCTTTGACTTTTGATGAATTGGTAGAATTGTATCGAAGCAATGAGATTATTACGGATGCGGATGCTATTGAACTGAGTTATGATTTGCCGGCACCTGATGAATTGATGACTGCAACAGAGTTTGAAGAACTATGCCAGAAATTATCGAGTTTGGAAGAACGTATCAATTCGATAAACTCAAGAGGGATATTATCTGCCTCAATATCTACAGAGAGGTCATTGATAGAATTCAATCTGTCTGGAAGGAGGTTTTCTGTTTCTTATCCATCGAGAGAATCCATCAAGAAATTAAAAGAGTTTTGCAATCAATATGGTGAAATTGATTCTTGGCAACAGGCTGTTGTTATCGATGGAAAGTCCGGTGGTGGTTATAGGAATCGTTGGATGAAACTGATAAATCAGATTGAAACCGCTGAGGCAATTGGATCAGAACTGTCCAATAAAGGGTTAGGAATAGATGTCGTTTTTGCGGAAGGCGTGTTTACTGAAGATTTGTTGGAACCGTTAAAAGAGGTTAAAAATCTATACGACAATGGCGGTCTTCCTCTTATGTTTTCCATTTTCCATAAAAAATGTGCAAAGGCATTAAAATCTGTCAGAGTGTCAGGGAAATCGCCATCTTCCAGTGAAGAATGCGAACTGGCAATATTGACTATAGAGCTGAAACATGCTCGTAACATCTGCAATAACTCTTGGAATACACTGATGGTGCCTCATGGTGTGCCGTCGTTTCAGTCTTTGGGAGCAGAACCGGAACGTATTGCAGAAAAATATGTACATTCCATCAATATGTTTTTGAATTGGGTTGATATGGATTATCAGGTTTTTTGCAATTTGTTGCAGGAGGCTGGGATTCCGGAAAATGACGTATGTGGCATTTCTGACTTGGATTCTGATCAGACGTCATTGACAAAACGATTGAAGGCGATTCACGAGATTATTCCGGTATGCTGTGATGTATGCTTGGATATTCTGGATTTGGTTGAATGTAAAAACAGTTTGAATCAAATGTTGAAGGTTGTGATGAAAGACAATCGCATGAACAGCGAGATTTTACAGGAGATGCATTCTGCTATAAGCACGAGAAATTCCGAAATTTATAGTGTGTCATTCAGTCGCCTTGGTACGGTTTATGAGAAATATCATGTGCTGTTTAAGCGCAAGGAATACTTGGAACGATTGGAACCGTATGCACCTGATTGGGCAGAAGGAATTCGCAAGTACGAAGGAATCCATGGTGAAGCTGTTGTCCGTAGTGATATCATGGATGCCTGGAAGTGGCGTCAATTGTCGATGATGCTTGAAGAAATTACCTCTACGCCACTTAGTGAGTATCAAGCAGAAAGCAAAAGGTTGAGCAAGGCATATCGAGAGATTACGGAGAAGTATGCGGAAATGTCTGGGTGGTATCATTTGCGCTTAAAGACGGAAAAAGATTTGAATCTTCAACAGGCTTTGGAGGGATGGGTGCTTACTGTAAAGAAAATAGGTAAAGGCACTGGAAACCGAAATCGCATACAAACATATAAAGCAGAGGCAAGGCATTTGATGAAAAAATGCCAAAAAGCGGTTCCTGCTTGGATTATGCCAATCCATAAAGCTATGGAAAACCTGAATCCAGCAAAAAATATTTTCGATATCATTATCATAGACGAGGCAAGCCAATCGGATATTTCTTCTTTGGCAATCCTTTATATGGGAAAGAAATTGATTGTTGTAGGGGATGATAAACAGGTGAGCCCGATGGCTGTCGGTATGGATGTGGATGAAATAGATAAACTCAAGCAGATGTATTTATCAGAAAATATACCGAATTACACGATTTATGATGGCCAAACTTCTATCTATGATCTTGCCAAGACGACATACTTTCCTTTGATGCTGAGGGAACATTTCCGATGTGTACCGGAAATCATTGGTTATAGTAACTGGCTTTCGTACGATGGAAAGATTCTTCCGTTACGAGATGCAAGCAGCAGTAATCTATTGCCGGCAGTTGTGAGCTATCGTGTTGATGATGGAAAGAGAAATGGGCGACAAAAGGCTATTAATGGTTACAGTTCAGACCCCTGTAACGTGTATCACAAATAAACCGGCACACAATGTGGTATAGCCAGTGATGTTTCGAAGGAGTTCCTTATCTCATTTAGGAGGTTTTTCCCTTCGC
>CACYDT010000007.1 GCA_902773295.1 uncultured Veillonellaceae bacterium
CCTTCCCTGTTCCAGGGAGCCTTTGCCCTGGCTCTCGGCAGACTCGCTCACAGGGAAGAGACGGTCTATCTCACCAGCTACCTGAACCGCGCCAATCGCCAAAGGATGAAGGCCCAGGGCATGCTGGTCAATCAAATCGCGATAAAGGCGAGCCTGCCCGGGGAGCTTGCAGCCCGTGATTTCATACGGAAAATCAGCGAAGATTCTGCCAGGGCATACGCCATGGGGCGCTACCCTTTCACCCATCTCAGCGCCGAACTTGGCCTAAAGCCCCGCGCTACCTTTAACTTCCACCCGGTGAAGATGGTCATGGATCTTGGCGACAGAAAATATCCCGCCACGATGATTCCAAGGCCCACAGGCCAAATGGATATGGAACTCATCATCTACATGTCCGGCCCGGATTACGAAATCCGCGCCACTTCTTCCGATGCCGTCAACCATGAGGAAAGGGTGAGGACATTTGCCAGAGCGGTGAAAACCGTACTGCAGCAAGTGCTTGACAACCCGGCCGCTCCCTTGCGGGATATTTCCTTGACGGGAGAAGATGAGGTGCGGGAGATCGTCGCTTTGTCCCGGGGAGAGACGCTGGAATACGATGCCTCCGAAACTTGGGTGAACCTGTTCCTGAAACACGCACAGAATACTCCTGGGAAAATTGCCGTGGTGGACAGAAAGGGAGCCTTCACCTACGGGGAACTGGAGCATGCATCCAACTGCATTGGAGCCTGGCTGCTGGAAAAAGGCGTAGCGTCGGGCGACTTTGTTGCCCTCAAAATGGGCCGGGTGAAGGAATTTCTGGCCGCTGTCATCGCCGTGCATAAGATCGGGGCGGCCTATGTGCCCATCGACCCGACATACCCCAAGGAGCGCAAGGCTTACATGGTGGAGGATTCGGCATCGAAGGCAGTCCTGACGGAAGAGGAGGTGGCCGAGGCCTTTGTGAAGTACCCCGCGGCAGCCTCCGTCAATCGCGCTGTGCCGGAGGGCAAGGCCTATATGATGTACACCTCCGGCTCCACCGGGAGACCCAAGGGCGTAGTGCTCAGCCATCGTGCCCTGCGCGCTTTTATGGCGTGGATGCTTGCGAAGTTTGACATTACGGAGCATAGCGTCCATGCCCTGCATACGAGTTTTTCCTTTGACATTTCACTGGACGACCTGCTCTGCCCCATTGCGGCAGGCGGCACGGTTCATATACTTGCCGAAGAGTTGCGCCGGGACGTGACGAATATAAAAGAATACATTGTCAAACACAAGATCGGCATGGCCACCTTTTCTACCCAAATCGGCATGCTCCTGGTCAATCAGTACCCGAAACTGCCCCTTCGCTGCCTGATGATAGGGGGAGAAAAAATGCTGCCATGCCGGAGGACGGATATAAAGCTTGTCAACGTGTATGGCCCCACGGAATTTACCGTATGGTCCTCCTATCATGTGGTGAACCAGGAACAGGACAAGGATATTCCCATCGGACGACCTGCACCGAACACTTGGTCTTTCATCTGCGATGCCTATGGGCATCTCCTGCCCCAAGGAGCAGTGGGCGAACTGTGCCTGGCCGGGAACCAGCTTGCCGAAGGTTACTGGAAAAAGCCGGAAATTACGGCCAGGAGTTTTGTGAAGTGCCCCTTCCTGCCGGGGCAAAAAATGTACCGCACGGGAGACTTGGCCCGTTACAACGAGGCAGGGGAGTTGGAGTACCTGGGACGCATGGATAGCCAGGTGAAGCTCCGGGGCTTCCGCATCGAGATGGGGGAAATCGAAACTCTCGCCGGCCGGTTTAAGGGTATTGAGTATGTGGCAGCGGCTGTGAAGAAGGATCAACTGGTTCTTTACTATACATCGGTGGAAGATGCCCGGATCGATGAGGAAGATTTGCGGAAATTCCTGGCAGAATCCCTGACGGAATACATGGTGCCCTCGGTGTATATGCCCATTTCCGCAATGCCCATGACACCAAACGGCAAGATCGACAGGAAGGCCCTGCCGGAGCCGGGCATTTTTGCCGTGATGGAGTGTGTCCCGCCGGAATCGGAGCGGGAGCACGAATTTTTCGGGATTGCCGCAGGGATTTTGGGAACAAAAGAATTCGGCGTGACGGACAACCTTGTGAGTCTCGGACTGTCCTCCATCGGGGCCATGCGCCTGGCGGGGGATGTCCACCGGGCCTTTGGTTTGCATATTCCCGTGGCGGAGGTTCTGCGGAGGCCGACAATCCGCTCCCTGGCTGCATGGACATATTCGGAGGGTGCCGATACGAAGCCACAGTTCTCGCCCTATCCGAAGCAGAAACTGTATCCCATCACGGAAAACCAGCGGGGCATCCTCATCGACTGGGAACAAAATCGTGAAACTGCCCAGTACAATATCCCGGAGGCCACCCTGTTCGATGGCGTGGATGGAGAAGCCCTGGTTCGCGCCGTGAAAGACGCTCTCTCTGCCCACGGGTATCTCAAGACACGTTTCCTCCATGCAGAGGGGGATGTGATGCAGGAGTGCCGGGATGAGGATGAGCCTGTGGTCAGCCTGACAGAACTTGACGGGGAGCCGGACATGGCCTTTTTCCGAAGCCGCATCCGGCCCTTCGACCTCTTTTCCGATAGACTGTACCACATGGAGGTCTACACCTTTGGAAGCCGTTCCTGGCTGTTCGCAGACATCCATCATACAGTGTACGACTGGCTCTCCAGGACTGTGTTTATAGGTGAGGTTCGCCGCGCCTTGGCAGGGGAACAGCTGCGCGGGGAGCGGCTTACGGCCTACGATATTGCCCTCTACGAAAAGGAGCTTCAAAATAGCGAGACCTACGGGGAAGCGAAAGCCTATTTTGATGGGCTGGTGGAGGGGGCATCCCCTGCCCTTCTTCCCGAATCCCGGAGTCCGGCGGGAAGGACGGGGGAGATCTTTGCCCTGTCCATCCCAGCCGGGGAAATCAACCGTTTCTGCCAGGGTTGCGGCGTGACGCCGGGAAGCTTCTTCCAAGCTGCTTTCGGAGAGACCCTCCGGAGGGTGACCCGGGAAGAGAGGCCCTTCTACCTGACGGTGAGCAGTGGCCGTTCCGCATCCCCGGCCCTCATGGACTCCGTGGGGATGTTTGTGAAGACCCTGCCTGTGGTGTCGCAGCCTCCGGGGGATATGGCCTCCGAGGATTATGTCAAGGAAATCCACCGACAGCTGCGGGATACCTATGCCCGGGAGTTCTATCCTTACACGGAAATCGTGGAACGCCATGGACTGCGCGGGGAAATCATGTTTGCCTATCAGGGCGGGCTGCCGGATGACGAGCCGATGAAGCGCATTCTCTCCGAGGCCAGGGGACTGGAACTGGATGCGGCCAAGTTCCCCCTCTCCTTGGAGCTTTTTTCCGGGGAGGCAGATTATGTCCTGGCCGTGGAGTATGACGGCAGGCGCTATTGCCGCGCAGATATGGAATCCTTTGCCAATATGGTGAAGCATACGGCTTTGGGACTTGTGAAGGAAAAATATGTAAAAGATATCCGTCTTATTTCGGCGGAGGAAGGGAAGGAAATTCTGTCCTTATCTGCCGGAGAGATACTGGAATATAACCAAGAGGAGACCTGGCTGAACCTCTTCCTGGAGCATGGGAGGAATATCCCCGACAAAACCGCCGTGGTTGACAGCGAAGGATCCTTCACCTACGGGGAACTGGAGCATGTCTCCAACAACATCACGGCTTATCTTTTGGAAAAGGGCGTAGCGACGGGCGACTTTGTGGCTCTCAAAATGGGTCGGGTGAAGGAATTCCTGGCCGCTGTCATTGCCGTCCACAAGGCGGGGGCGGCATACGTCCCCATCGATCCGGCATATCCGAAGGAGCGTATCGCCTATATACTGAAGGACTCTGAGGCCCGATTGGCGCTGACAGAGGAGACCGTGGCAAAGGCCATGGCAGAGCGCGCCAATGCAGAACCAGTCAACCATGCTACGCCGGAAGGACGCGCCTATATGATCTACACCTCCGGCTCCACCGGGAAGCCCAAGGGCGTGGTGCAGAGCCACCGCTCCCTGCGTGCCCTTGTGGCGTGGAGATTGGCGAAGCTCGGCATTACAGAAAACAGCGTTCATGCCGAACATGCGAGCTTCTCCTTCGACACTTCCCTGAACGACCTCATCAGCCCAATCGCGGCAGGAGGCACGCTTCACATCATTCCCGAGGAGATGCGCCGCGACATGGCAGGCATGAAAGAGTATTTCGTCAAAAACTGCGTGGATGCCATCACCCTTTCCACGCAGATCGGCATGGCGATGCTGAACCAGTACCCGGATATGCCCCTTCGTTGCCTGATGATGGGCGGGGAGAAGATGCTGCCCTGCAAGAAGACGGCTATTCGGCTCATCAACGAATACGGGCCCACGGAATTCACCGTATGCGCCTCCTATCATGCAGTTGACCAAGAACGGGATCTGGACATCCCCATCGGCCGGCCTGTGCCGAACACCTGGGCTTTCATCTGCGACCCCTGTGGGCAGCTCCTGCCCCGCGGCGTGATGGGAGAGCTGTGCCTTGCGGGGAATCAGCTTGCCGAAGGGTATTGGAAAAAGCCGGAACTGACGGCCAGGAGCTTTGTTCCATGCCCCTTCCTGCCTGGTCAAAAAATGTACCGCACGGGGGATCTGGCCCGCTACAATGAGGACGGGGAACTGGAGCACCTGGGGCGCATCGACAATCAGGCGAAACTCCGGGGCTTCCGCATTGAGATGGGAGAAATCGAAAACTGCGCCAGCCAGTTTGAGGGCATCGAATATGTGGCTGCGGCGGTGAAGAAGGAGCAGTTGGTTCTTTATTATACCAGGGCAGAGAGTGCGGCCATTGACCAAGAAGAACTTCGTCGTTTCTTGGCGGATACTTTGACGGAATACATGGTGCCTACGGTTTATATGCCTCTTTCCATTATGCCCATGACGCCAAACGGCAAGATCGACCGCAAGGCCCTGCCGGAGCCGGAACTTTCTGCTGCGCTGGAGTATGTCCCGCCGGAAACGGATATGGAGTGCAAATTTTTTGAAATTACCGCAGAGATTTTGGGGACAAAGGATTTTGGCGTAACGGACAACCTTGTGAGTCTGGGGCTGTCCTCCATCGGTGCCATGCGCCTGGCGGGGGGGATTTATCGAGTCTGTCATTTGCCCCTTCCCGTGGCAAAGATTATGCAGTCGCCGACCATTCGGGCCATGGCTGCGCTATCTGCTGCCCAGGAACTTATGTCCTATCCGAAACGGGAACTTTATCCCCTCATGGAAAACCAAAGGGACATCCTCAGGGAGTGGGAACAAAACCGTGGAACGACCCAGTACAATATACCGGAAGTCATCCCCTTTGCCCATGTGGAGGGTGAGTCCCTAGTTCGCGCCGTGAAAGATGCCATAAATGCCCATGGGTACCTCAAAACCCGTTTCCTCTATACAGAGGGTGAGGTGATGCAAAAGCCCATGTATGACAAAGCGCCTGTGGTCAGCCTGACGGAACTGGACAGGGAGCCTGACCAAGCCTTTTTCCAAAGCCGTGTCCTGCCCTTCGATCTCTTTGCCGAGCGTCTGTACCGGCTGGAGGTTTACGTATTCGAGAGTTGTGCCTGGCTGTTTTCAGATATCCATCATATCGTGTACGACGGGCTTTCTGCCAATGTGTTTTGGGAAGAAATACATCGTGCCTTGGCGGGTGAAGGGCTGCGTGGAGAGACACTGACGGCCTTTGATCTCGCTCTCTACGAGAAGGAACTTCAAGGCAGCGAGGGTTATGCAAAGGCAAAAACTTACTTCTTGGGGCTGGCAGAAGGCGCGGTTCCCGCTGTCTTTCCCAATTCCCAACGTCCCGACGGAACGAGGGCAAGAACCTTTGTCCTGTCTTTTTCTGCCGAGGAAATCAATCGTTTCTGTCAAGGTTGCGGCGTGACACCTGGAAGCTTCCTTCAGGCTGCCTTTGGGGAGAGCCTGCGGAGGGTGACCGGGGAAGAAAATCCCTTTTATGTGACCATGAGCGGTGGCCGGTCCGCCTTCCCCGCTCTCATGGACTCTGTGGGAATGTTTGCGAAAACCTTGCCCATAGTTTCCCGGAATCCTGGGAATATGACCGTCAGGGAATATGTCAGGGAAACGCATCGGCAGCTATCCGAGACCTATGCTTGGGAGCGCTATCCTTGCACGGAACTGATGAATGAGCAGGGATTGCGTCCGGAAATAATGTTTATCTACCAAGGGGGGATCTCAGACAAGGCACCGTGTCACATCATGCTGGAACTGAATGCTGCCAGGTTTCCTCTTTATGTGGATCTGCTTGCCAAGGAGAAAGACTATATTCTGCATGTGACATACGACGGCATGCGCTATAGCCGCGCTGATGTGAAGTCTTTCGCTAATATGGTGAAGCATGTGGCTTTTGGACTTGTGCGGGAAGATTATGTGAAAGATGTCAATTCCTGATGGGATATAGGAGTTTCAAATGCAGATTTTATCAAAGGAGCAAAAATCTATTTCCACAGGCATGGTTTTGCAGCGAAATTACAGGATTTTGCTGAGCAAGTTTGTTCGTTATTTATTGCCCACAAC
>CACYDT010000008.1 GCA_902773295.1 uncultured Veillonellaceae bacterium
CAATCTATTGGCAAAGAAACCACCTTTGAGGAAAATTTGCAATCCCGGCAGGAGGTGGAACAACATCTTCTTTACTTGTCCGCCCAAGTCGGCTGGAGGTTGCGCCGTAGTGGCAAGAATGCCCATACTGTGCAGATAAAAATAAGGCTGGGAGATTTTTCCACCTATACACGCCAGAAAACTCTTTCAGATGCGATTTGCTATGATGAGGACATCTTTAAGGAGGCAAAAGCCCTCTTTCGGGCATTTGCCCTTCCTTACGGCAGCGGTATACGTCTGCTGGGGGTAAGTTGTAGTGGTTTTGATGCGCCTAGCGAGATTTCTCTGTTTGAGATGGAAAACAAACAAAAGAAGGAACGTCTTTACACAGCGATTGACAAAATTAAGGCAAGGTTTGGGGAAGATAAGATTGCCCATTTAGGAGAATCAAGGGTGTTGAAAAAGATAAACGCTTCACTTGATGGGAGTGAAGCGCGGCATTGAGTTATTTATTTGCCCATTTTTTTATTTGCGGCTGCAGGAGACGAACTACCTTTTTCCGTGAAAGGTTTCTCTCGAGGACAATCTTGTTTTCTTCGGCATTGCCGAAGACTTCTGTAGCGCATTTCAGAGCACCGTCACCATAGCAGGAAATAGTTGCTGCGTATGTTTCAAGGTCATGGATTTTTAAGAATAGCATATCCATTTTCTGCGTAGAGTAATTCTTCGATATCCAATTGCCGAGTCTTTTTTCCAAAGCGTGCCTTTTTTCCGGTGTCAATGCAACAACTGTGGCACACCCATAAGAAATACCATCAATCTTAAACTCCTTGTAATCGGAATAGAAAATATCTTTATCCGACATACCCTTATAGGCAGCGAATTCTTCTTCCATAGCAAGGAAATAGGCTGACCTATCTTTTATACCTGCTTTTTTCTCAAGGCTGTATACCGCCTGCCTGTCCAAATCTGTTGTTGTACTGCTTTGCAGGTTATCAGTATCGGATAATATTGCCGAAAGCATCATACCAGCCATATCTCTTCTGATAGGGACATTAGCCTCAATATATTCCAGCCAAACGATGGTAGCAGTACAACCTACCGGCATATTGCGGTAGTAAATGGGAGCCGAGGTCTTTACATCGCCAATCATATTATGATGATCGAGCACCTCCAATATATTGGCACTTTCCATGCCTTTTACTGCCTGGGCAAAGCTGTTATGGTCTACAAGAATAATGTTTTGGCCAGAAGCATTTTCAAGCACCAAAGGTTCTCTGACTCCAAAATATCTTAGGGCGTAGGCCGTTTCTGCATTTGGATGTGCGGCAATCCGAGCCTCTGCATTTATGCCCAATTCTCTTTTCAGATTTGCGTATGCAATGGCTGTACATACGGTATCTGAGTCAGGCGGATTGTGACCTACTATGTATGTCACACCTGTGCCATAATCTATGCCTTGCATATACGCTGGATAGTTGATGTCTCGCTGACGAACAGCTCCTTCAACAGTAGTATGGAAAATAAGTAGTCCAATAAGGTACAAAGTGCAACCCAATAAAACGGAATGATTTTTATTTAACATAGAAAGACGACCTTCTTTCAATCTCAGATAGATGGCATCACAAAAGGAGCGTGATACTCATGGGAATTTTCAGTTGGCTGTTCCGCTCACGGGACAAGCCCCAAAACAGCTATCACTTCAGCGGCTGGCCGTTCGTTTTCGGCAAATCTGCCGCCGGAGCAAGGGTCAACGAGTTCACAGCCATGCAGACCACGGCGGTTTACGCTTGCGTCCGCATCTTGGCGGAGTCCATCGCAGGGCTGCCGCTTCATGTCTACGAATATCGAGGGAACGGGAAAGAGCGTGTGCCGGGGCATCCGCTCTATTTTCTTCTCCACGATTCGCCCAACCCCGAAATGACCTCTTTCATATTTCGAGAGACAGCGATGATTCACCTGCTCCTGTGGGGAAATTCTTTTTCGCAAATCATCCGGGACGGCATGAGGCGTGTGGTGGGGCTGTATCCTTTGCTCCCCAATCGTATGAGCGTTGACCGGGACGAGCATGGGGAGTTGGTTTATACCTACACGCCAATGAGTGACAGCAATCCCAATCTCAAGAGCGGGCAATCCATTAAGCTGCGCCGGGAGGATGTCCTGCACATTCCGGGGCTGGGATTTGATGGTCTGGTGGGCTACTCGCCCATAGCTATGGCGAGAAACGCCGTGGGCATGACTCTCGCTTGCGAGGAATACGGCTCCGCATTTTTCGCCAACGGCGCACGTCCCGGAGGTGTCCTCAAGCATCCGGGAGTTCTCAAAGACCCATCGAAACTCAGGGAAAGCTGGCAAGCCGTCTATGGCGGCACAGCCAACACGGGCAAGGTGGTGGTCTTAGAGGAAGGGGTTGATTACCAACAAATCTCCATCCCACCGGAGGAGGCGCAGTTCCTCGAAACGAGGAAGTTCCAGATTGATGAGATTGCGCGGCTCTACCGAGTGCCGCCCCATATGATTGGCGATTTGGAGAAAAGTTCCTTCAACAACATCGAGCAGCAGTCCCTCGAATATGTGAAATACACGCTGAATCCGTGGGTGGTACGGTGGGAGCAGTCGCTTCAAAAGGCTCTCTTACTCCCTTCCGAGCAGAAACGCTACTTCATCAAATTCAATGTAGACGGCTTGCTCCGTGGGGATTATCAGAGCAGGATGCAGGGCTATTCAATAGGACGCCAAAACGGGTGGCTCTCGGCGAACGACATCCGGGAGATGGAGAATATGAACCCTATCCCGGACGAGGAAGGCGGCAATCTGTATCTCATCAACGGAAATCTTTGTAAGCTCCGGGATGCGGGGCTGTTTGGTAAGCAGAATGGAGGGAACAACACAGATGAAAAAGCGTAAATTTTGGAATTGGGTGCGGGACTCCGACACGGGAGAACGCACCCTTGTATTGAACGGCACGATTGCCGAGGAGTCTTGGTTTGGTGATGAAGTCACTCCGGCCATCTTCCGGGACGAGCTCACCAAGGGTGAGGGAGACATTACCGTATGGATCAACTCCTTGGGCGGCGATGTGTATGCGGCGGCGCAAATCTACAATATGCTCATGGACTACAAGGGCAAGGTCACCGTCCGAATTGACGGTATCGCCGCATCTGCAGCATCCATGATTGCTATGGCAGGAGAGCCTGTGGAGATGTCCCCCGTAGGCATGTTCATGATTCACAACCCCGCCACCGTAGCCATCGGCGACAAAAAGGAAATGCAAGCCGCCATCGAAATGCTGGGCGAGGTGAAGGAAGGAATCATCAATGCCTACGAACTCAAGACAGGCTTATCCCATGATGTGCTGTCCGACTACATGGATGCAGAAACATGGTTCAATGCCAAGAAAGCCTTGGAGCTTGGCTTTGTGGACAAGATACTCTTCGCCAATGATGAAGAGGAGAAAGCGATGGAGGCTGTGGAGGGAATGGTTTTCTCCCAGAGAGCCGTCACCAATTCGCTCCTCGATAAAATCAAGG
>CACYDT010000009.1 GCA_902773295.1 uncultured Veillonellaceae bacterium
CCGATGCGCCAGTCGAAGCGCCTTGCGCACAATATCCCGGTTCCTCGGGTTCCAGTATTGCAGAAGCGCTCTCTGCATCTGCTTCTCTTCATATGATTTTGCCGTATAGACCTTTTCCCCGGTCAGGGGATGGATCCCTGTATAATACATGCAGGTGGAAAGCGTCCCCGGTGTCGGGATGAAATCCTGCACCTGCTCCGGCCGATGCCCAATATCCCGCAGGAATTCCGCCAGCTCCACAGCATCTTCCAAAGTCGCTCCCGGATGGCTGGACATGAAATACGGAACCAGATACTGCTTCTTCCCAAGGCGGGCATTGACACGACGAAATTTCTCCGCAAAGCGGAGATAGACCTCCTTGCCCGATTTTCCCATCCATCGGGTAACCTTGCGGGCAACATGCTCCGGCGCAATCTTGAGCTGGCCGCTCACATGATAGCGGCAGAGTTCTTCGAGAAACTCATCTTCATCCTGCGCCAATTCCAGGTAATCGAAGCGTATCCCCGAGCGCACGAAAACCTTCTTGACTCCCGGCACCTCGCGAAGCTTCCTCAAAAGCGCCAAATAGTCGCTATGATCGGCAATGAGGTTCCTGCATGGCTCCGGGGAAAGGCATGGCTTTCCCCGGCAAGTGCCGGAAACCATCTGCTTGTCGCAGGAAGTCCGCCGGAAATTCGCCGTGGGGCCGCCCACATCATGAAGGTAGCCCTTGAACCCCGGAAGCTTCGTGAGCAGTACGGCCTCGCGCAAAAGCGAGGCATGGCTGCGCCGCTGGATGATACGTCCTTCATGAGAGATAATCGCGCAGAAATTGCAGCCGCCGAAACACCCGCGATGGCTCACAAGGCTGAACTGCACTTCCTGGATAGCCGGGACACCGCCATCTTTCTCATAGGAAGGATGATACGTGCGCATATAGGGAAGATCGTAGACCTCATCCATTTCCTCTTCGGAAAGAGGCAGTGCCGGAGGATTCTGCACCACGCACCACTCGCCATTCTGCTGTGCCAGACGCTTCCCGCGAAAGGGATCCTGCTCAAGATATTCCATCCGGAACGCTTCCGCAAACGCCTTCCGATCCGTCCTGACCTCCTCATAGGAAGGAAGCCGCTCGTACTCCCAGATATAGTCAAAATTCGGCACACGGAAACAAGTTCCCCGGATATCCTGGAGATTCTGCACATCGATGCCCCGATGCAGTTCGGCTGCGATTTCCAGCACTGCATGCTCCCCCATGCCGTAAATGAGCAGATCTGCCATGCTGTCCACCAGAACGGAACGCCTCACGGCATCCGACCAGTAATCGTAATGTGCCAGCCGCCGCAGGCTTGCCTCAATGCCGCCGATGATGACAGGAACCTCCGGCCACAGCTCCTTCAATCGATTGCAATAGACAATGACAGCCCTTTCCGGCCGGCAGCCCGGCCTTCCTCCCGGGGAGTAGGAATCCCTTCCTCTCATCTTCCGCGCGGCGGTGAACTTATTCAGAAGGGAATCCATATTTCCCGCAGACACAAGGAACCCCAGCCGTGGCTTGCCCAAGCGGGCAAACTCCCGCGTTGAATGCCAGTCCGGCTGGGGAATGATCCCTACCTTATATCCATGCTTTTCCAACAGACGGCATATAATTGCCGGACCAAAGCTGGGATGATCAACATACGCATCCCCGGAAATGAAGATGAAATCAAGTTCTTCCCAGCCCTTTTCTTTCATGTCCTTTCGCGATACAGGCAGAAAAGCTTTCATCAGTTCACGGAATCCTTTGTGAATACCTTGTCAACGACCTGACCAGTCTCACCGGCCTTGCCAATGGACTTCCCGTTATGGGTAAGCTCCATTGCCCCTGCATTGCCTGCCGTAACCGTCACCTTCTCGGTGCCCTTCCATGACATGGTCTTCCCTTGCTCCGCAGTCCCCTCATAGACCGTCTGTCCATCCGCCACGACACGGGTCCAGCACCGATCCGTAAAGGTTGCCGTCACCTGGATCCCGTCTGCTTTCTTCTCCGTCGGGGCTGCCGGAGCCGGAACCGGCTCGGATTTTTCCGGCGAAGCAGGAACTTCCGCAGATGCTTCCTGCTTCGCCACAGGCACCTTCTCAGCCTTTAGCGGCTCTGTTTTCTTCTCTTGCCGAACCTGCGGCTTGGACGTAGATGAATGGTGTGCCACGGTATTGTCACTCAACAAAAACCATGCCCCGCCGAGCAATGCCGCAACTGCCGCAAGAGCAAATACCACCCCAAAAACCAGCGAAGCCCCGCTCTTCCTTTTCGGAGCCTCCCGATGGGTGTTCGGAGCCTCCCGATGGGAGAAGCTTTCCCTATCTTCCTGCACTGTGCCCGATTCCTGCCGATGGACATCCGCTTGCACCGGTTCTGCGGGGGTCTGGTCCGGATGGTTCTCCATAACATAGCGCTTTACACAGTCATCCGCATCTATCTTTAAGAAGTTTGCATAATTCCGAATAAAGCCTTTCGTGTACACATCACCCGGCAGTGTCGCATACTCGCCCTGTTCAATAGCTTCTATGTACAGTCCACGGATACTTGTCCCCCGTTCGATATCCTTGATGGTCAAATGTTGCCTCTCACGTTCCTGGCGCAGAATATCACCGATCATGCTATCTATTCCTCCTGTAAAACTTCCTGAAACAAGAAATATCCATTCGTATACCGGGGAACACCTTTCCTGTGAAATGCATCACTGCTCTCCAGTATAAAAATATCTATTTCTCGCTTCATTATACATGATTGCCCCCTTGAATACAAATAAATATAGAAAAAAACTTCGGCAGGCACAAAATATATGCCTGCCGAAGAGTCCTAGAACTTTCCCCCGCCGCCTCCATGTTCGCTGTCGCGGCCGCTGCCATTCCATCCTGACTTGTGCTTTTTCTTGGGAGTCCGCGTGACATTCATAAAAAGGAAGGTATCGCTGTTCTCCGTGATGTTCACGCTGTCCCGTTCAAGATACGTTCCCGCCTCTGCCGCATGGGTGACATTGCTCATGCTGCTGATCAGTCCTGCGCGCACCAGCCAGCCGCCTATGCAGGAAGCAATGACCGCCAAAAGCAAGGCAAGGAAGCTGAACTCATCCGATGGACGATAGGGCTTCCCCTGCTGCTCGTAGTAAACCAGCAAAGTGTCCACGGCATTCACATAGGACTCAAACGCACCTGCATAGTCCTTTTTCTTGAGCTGCCCCAGAAACTGATCCCCCACGTAAGGGATCCCCTCATCATCCGTAATGCGCATCCGCATCGCATTGTCCGTGGAAATATGCCAATCACGGCTGTCCATGGCAAGAAGCAGGACGATGCCGCCGTTTGTGCCTCCGGAATAACTCTCATCCAGCAGTTGGTTTGCCGCCTTTCCGATGGAACCTTTCACAGACTTCTGCACGCAAATGCCGATGCGCACACCATGTTTGGCCTCGACTTCCCGGATTCTTTCCGAAAGCCGCTGCACATCGTCCTTTGCAATAATCCCGGCCTTGTCCACAACCGGTGCCGGCGTTTTCGCACCATTTCCCGAGGGTGCCGCCAGAGCCGCCGCACTGAACAGGAGCAAGACCATCACCGCAAAAAGGCAGCCTGCATTCCATTTTTTTACCATACGCATCATGCCGCCCCCTTTCACAGAAACATCTTGATCAGGAAATACAGAATCGGCATGAGAATGAAGGCAGCAATCGAAGGATACAGAAGCGCCTTGCCCTTGTCATAGGGCAGGCTGCCGACGACTTTTCCCGTCTGCCCGTTCATCATGAACGTGTAGGGCTTCCCCTCATAACGCGTCGTCAGTATCCAGACGGGCACCATCCCATAAGACACCTTCCCCTCGCCTTTGACAACGGCACTTTCCTTGCAGGAATATACATCATATCCCATCACCGTTTCCCCCAGAACACCGATCGCGCTCGTTTCCACGCGCTTGTCAGCCCGAGGCGCGGATGCCTCTGCATCCACATCGTACTTATCTGCAAGATATCCCGTAAGATATGCCGTGCTGAAAGGCACCATTTCGCTGTAATCAAACGGCTCGATGCTTTCCATGTACGCATCATCCATCTTCTCGCTGCCGTCCACGGGAATGCGCGAAAAGCGCATGGTGCCGCTGCGGATGCACTCATAGACGCTCGTTTCCGTGATGGTCTCGTCCGGCATATCAATAATATGCCGCTTCTCCGCACGGAAGGACGCATGAGCTTCCACCTCGGAATCAAAGAACCAGAACGGCACATACATGGCCTGGATGGCCTCCACGCGATTGTTTGCCGTAAAGGCTTTCGGCAAGAGCTTCTTTCCCTCGTAGAACTTCTTGAGCGCCACTACGGCCTCCTCCTTCGTTTTCTTGAAGGGAATGATATAGTCCGGCTTTATCATACCGGAGAAACGCTGGGGAAGCATCACGGGATTTCCGCAATAGCAGCATTCCGTCGCCATGGTATTGCCATCGCTGACAATCTCCGCACCACAGGAACTGCAGGTGAATGCCTTCATCATCGCCACTTCATCGGGATCCCATTCCTCGCCGGCTGCTTCCGTGTCCCATTTGGCGTCCCGAGCATCTGCTGCCCGCGCCGCCATTTCCTCCTTCTGGCGGAACATGTCCTCAATGACCTGCGTCTCGAACTCTGTGCCACAGTACTCGCAGGTTACTTTGTCATTCCCGGGCTGGAAGCTGAGCGGCGCAGTACAGTTCGGGCATTGATAATTCACTGCTGTAGATGCCATTTCCTCACCTCAGTTGACCATAACTCCTATCCCCTCGGTTTGCCGCAGTTCTGGCAGAACTTGCCCGTATTGCTCGCTCCGCAGGAACACGTCCATGGGCCTTCCGGGCGGGGCTTCCCGCACTCCGAGCAGAACTTTCCCGTGTTGCCCGAATGCCCGCAGGAACAGGTCCATGCCGCCGCTTCTGCCGGCTTTGGTTTCCCGCATTCCTCGCAGAACTTTCCCGTATTTCCGGAATGCCCGCAGGAACACGTCCATCCTCCTGCGGCAGGAGCGGCCTGCCGTGCCATCTGTGCCTGCTGGGCCATCTGTGCCTGCTGCTGTTGCTGCGCCATTCCCATGAGATTGCCGAGATTGGCGCCGCCTGCATTTCCTGCCATATTCATCCCCATGAACCCCATGGCTGCGCCCATACCACCCTCATTGGCGGCAGCAGAGCGCATGGCATCCGCCTGGGCATTTCCGATCACGCCGGCCATGATGGCCGCATTGCTTCCGGCCACTCTTGCCGCCTGCATCTCCTGGAGCTTCTCGAGAACCTTCTGCGATTCCTCGCTGAGGCTCACGCTGCTCACGCCAAAGGAAACCACCTGGATGCCGCGCGTCTCGCTCCATTTCCTGCTCAACGTCTCATTGAGGGCATCCGCAATTTCCATCGTATGCGCCGGAAGCTCATCATAGCCGATCTTCATGGCAGAAATCTTCGCCAGAGCCGGCTGGAGCGCTGTCATGAGTTCCGTCTTGAGCTGGCCGTCAATCTCGCTGCGCCTGTACTCCTCCGCCACATTGCCGCAGACATTCGTATAGAACAGGACAGGATTCGTGATGCGGTAGCTGTACTCCCCGAAGCATCGGATCTGGATGGTCTGGGAAAAGTTGAGCTCATCGTCCCTGACCTTGAAAAGCACAGGCGTAGGCGTCCCATATTTGTTGCCCATGATTTCCTTCGTATTGAAGAAATAGACGCGCTGGTCTTTGCCCGTATCACCGCCATAAGTAAAGCGCCGCATCATTTCCCTCAAGACATTCCTGACATTATCTCCAAGATTGCCGAGATCCCCCGCGAACACAGATGGTTCCGTGGATCTGTCATAGGTGTAGGTTCCCGGCTGCGCACAAAGCTCCACAACCTCGCCCGACTCGACAATGATCATGCATTGCCCGTTGTTGATGGCAATGCCGGAGCCATTGGAAATGATATTGTCATCCCCCCTGTTGGAACTATGCGCGCCCGTGCGGCGATGCCCCTTTGTCACCAAAACATCGGCGGGAATGCTGTCACAATAAATGAACTCCCTCCACTGATCTCCCAAAGTCCCGCTGACCGCGCTCGTTGCCGCTTGAATCAATCCCATGTCACTTTGCCCCTTTCCATTCCTGCTTCATCATGCAGCTTCTTTGTATTCCCCCGGTCCATCCGGCGCCTCATCGGGAACCGGAACGTCCTTCAGCACCGTGATGCGCCCTGTCTCAATGCCATCCATGCCCACCTTGTTGAGATAGTCTGCCATGATTTCCTCGCAGGTCCCAAACTCGCCGACAATGGGAAGCCCCTTGAGCATCTCATAGTCATCGCCGCCCGAGAAAGTAAAGTCATTGCCCGCCATCCGATAGGTGCGATTCTCATCCAATGGCTGTCCGCCAATGGAAATATCCTTGACACGACTGCCGGCCGGCTCTGTCGGATCGAAGCTGAAGCTCATGCCGCTCACATCCAGGAACCCCCCGAAGGAAGCAGGATAGGCAAACACGGAATGCTCCAGCATGGCGCGAACCACATTCCCCTGGATCTCTGCCACCTGAATGGTATTGCCGAAGGGGAAGATTGCCATGATATCGCCCTTCGTCACATCCCCTGCCGGAAAATCGCTGCGAATGCCGCCCCCATTCACAATAGAAAAATCCGCCCCGGTGCGCCAGCGAAAAGCATCCGCGCAGAGATTGCCAAGTTCCGACTCATGGCGGCGCAGAGTCAGGCGATTGCTTGTGATCGACCGGTCGCTATGGGCAACGACCGTATGAAAGAGTTTCTCGTTCCGCTTGTCGATCTTCGCCAGTCCCTTCTCGATGGATGCGTCCGGCTTTGGCGCCATGCGCTTCAGATCCGCAGCATCCAGCAGGCATGCCTTTTTCGATGTGATCTTGTGCCCAGACAAACGGATGTCCACGCGGCCAAGCCGGTACTCATGCCAGCCGGTCTGCACAATGAGGGTATCCCCTTCCATCAGGCCTTCCGGCAGCGCGGTATGGCTGTGCCCGTCCACGATGAGATCGATCCCCGGCGCCTCCTTCGCGATGCGATCGCTCGTGAAGGTCGAGCTGGCATCGAGCCCCATGTGCATCAGGGCAATGATGACATCGCATTTCGGGCGAAGCTCCGCAATCATTTCCTTCGCCGTCTCCACGGGATTCAGGAACTCGACGTTCTCCACGTTTTTGGGGCCCGTCTTGTAGGCTGTTTCCGGTGTCGTCAGCCCAAACACACCGACCTTGATATTGCCCGGCAGTTCAAAGATTTTATACGGCTTGAAAGGATGCCGCTTCTTGTCCTCCTTGTACACAATATTTGCGCCAAGGATGGGAAACCGCGCTTTCCTGCTCAGCTTCTCAAGCTGCGGCTCGCCATAATTGAAATCGTGGTTCCCCGGGCACATGGCATCAATCCCCGCCTCGTTCAGCAGTGGAACGGCGTTCTCGCCACGGCTGATGTTGATGCGCGGCATCCCGTGAAACGTATCCCCCGCATCGAGCCAAAGCGTGTCCGGGTTCTTTGCTTCCACGGACTTCACCGCCGCTGCCAGCTCGGCAAGACCGATGGATCTCCCGCCATCGTCTTCCGACGTGACGCGGGCATGCATGTCATTCGTGTGGAAAATGACAAGATCCCCACTGCCATCCGCAGCGCTGCCAATTCCCGGAATCCACACCAATGCCATGAGCAGCCATCCCATCGCCCAAAGAACTGCCTTCTGTCTTCCTCTTTCCTTCATCCATAATCGCCTCCCGTTTCTCTATATTCTATCCGAGTTCGATTTTCCCTGCCTGCAAGAAGCATACCTGCCCAAAATCATTCTTTCCATGGAGATAGTACAGATGGCATCTACAAACAAGAACCGTGTCAATGCAACACCATAGAACCTCATAGCGATTCCATGAATGCGATATCATAAAGTGGATGGAGCAGAAGGAGGAAGAGCCGTCACGTGACGGCTCTTCCTCCTTCTGCCTATTCGAACTCTATGGTTGCCGGCGGCTTCCCCGTGCAATCGTACAGAACGCGGTTGACACCCTTAACCTCATTGACAATGCGCCGTGTCACGGCCTGCAAAACATCCCAGGGAAGCTCTGCGCTCTCTGCGGTCATGAAATCGCTGGTCTTCACTGCACGCAAGACAATCGCATAGTCATAAGTGCGGCCATCCCCCATGACACCCACGGAGCGCATGTTCGTCAGCGCCGCAAAATACTGGCCAAGTCCTTTGGATGCACCGGATTTCACGACTTCCTCGCGATAAATGGCATCGGCTTCCTGGACAATCCTCACCTTTTCCTCCGTCACTTCGCCGATGATCCGGATGCCAAGCCCCGGCCCGGGGAACGGCTGCCTGTCCACCAGATAATCCGGAATGCCGAGCTGCCGCCCTGCTTCCCTCACCTCATCCTTGAACAGGAGGCGAAGCGGTTCCACGATTTCCTTGAAATCCACAAAGTCCGGCAATCCCCCCACATTGTGATGGGACTTGATGACCGCTGATTTTCCAAGGCCGCTTTCAATCACATCGGGATAAATGGTTCCCTGGACAAGGAAATCCACTTTGCCGATTTTCTTCGCCTGCTCCTCGAACACCCGGATAAACTCTTCCCCGATGATTTTGCGCTTCTGCTCGGGATCCGTGACCCCTTGAAGCTTTGCATAGAACCGTTCCTTGGCATTCACGCGGATAAACTTCACATCGTAGGAACCCTTCGTGCCAAAGACCGCTTCCACCTGATCCCCCTCATCCTTCCTGAGCAGCCCATGATCGACAAACACACAGGTCAGCTGCTTGCCGATGGCCTTGGAAAGAAGAACTGCCGCCACAGAGGAGTCCACACCCCCGGAAAGGGCGCAAAGAGCCTTTCCATCACCGATTTTCTTCCTGAGCTGTTCCACCGCAGAGGCCACAAAGGCATCCATCTTCCAGTCGCCGGAACACCCGCAGACCAGGAAGACAAAATTGTGGATCATCTGTTTTCCTTCCTCTGTGTGCATGACCTCCGGATGAAATTGCGTCGCATAGAGCTTTCTTCCCGCATCTTCCATGGCTGCCACGGGGCACGCCGTTGTTGCGGCAGTGGCATGGAATCCCTTCGGAACATCGGCAATATAGTCCGTATGGCTCATCCAGCAGATGGTCCGACCGGAAACTTCCCTAAACAACAGGGAATCCCTGTCTGACACCGACACCTCCGTCCTGCCGTATTCACTGACCGGGGCGGTTTTGACTTCCCCTCCCAGAACATGCGCCATGAGCTGAGATCCATAGCAAATGCCCAGGATTGGGATTCCCATTTCCAAAAGTTCCCTGCTGCAAAGAGCAGAATTCTCCTCGTATACGCTGTTGGGGCCTCCCGTAAAGATAATCCCCTTGGGTGCCATCTCCCGTATGCTTTCCATAGAAAGAGTATAGGGATGCACCTCGCAGTACACACTGCACTCGCGCACCCTGCGCGCTATGAGCTGATTGTACTGCCCGCCGAAATCCAACACCAGAATCATTTCCTTCGCTGCCTCGCCCAAAATCTCATCCTCCTCAAATCACATCAAAAATAGCGCCGGATGGCTTCCAAAACGCCATTATGGTCATTGTCGCCAACCACGTCGCGGCAGATCTCCTTGACCTCTTCCGCCGCATTCCCCATGGCCACCGGCATACCCGCCAATTTCAGAATTTCCATGTCATTCGGCGCATCTCCGACAGCTACCACTTCTTCCAGTCCAATGCCCAACTGCCCGCAAAGGACTTCCAGTCCCCGCGCCTTGGTGATGCCGCGTGGAGATGTCTCAAGGCCCGTCACCTCGGAAAACACATTCACAAGCCCAAGGGGAGCCAGACGACGGAGACTGCGCTCTCTGGACTCCGTGGACCGATGGTAGAGATTGATCTTCACGATTTCATCCGCATGCCCCCTCGCATAGCCTGCCAGATCATCCTCCGGGCAGCAGACCCGCCGGTACATATCCTGATAGACTCCCATATGGAAATCCTTCATATTTTCTATATCCGCCGTCCTGCATACAGATTCCCTCACCGTCAAAAAATGAACCATCGCATGCTCTGCCTCGCCTGCGGCCAGAATCTCCAGGGATGCCGCCAGCGGCAGGGGCTGCAGGAAAAGCGGCTTTCCTTGCCGGAAGTCATAGACAAGCCCCCCGCTGATGGCAATGGCATAGCTGGTACAGGAAATCTCCTGCCTGTAATCGGAAAGCTCTGCCAAGCCCCGCCCCGTCGCCACGACCACATAAATCCCCCGTGCCGTCAATTCCCGAACAGCCTCCGCCGTCTCTTTCGGAAACCGCTTCTCCGAATCCAGCGTCGTTCCATCCATATCCAACGCCAAAAGTCTGTACTTCTTCCCCACGTGCTGCCTCCCCATGAACTCATAAGAAAATTTCAACCCTGCATCCTATTTTCAGGTCAGGAAGCCCTTCTGTCAAGACAAAACAAGAAAATTCCCGTAGTCCAGATATCAATCTCCAAATCGTCATACAAGCAAAAAAACTACTCCCTTTCAAGAATCCGAGTGCAATATTTTTCGAGCATCAGAATATCCTGTGTAGCAGTATGCCAAATCTCACTTACATCCATCACCTGATACCCATGAGCAAAGCGATTACGCATCCCCACAATTGCACGCCAAGGAATTTCGTTATGCTCTGCGATAAATTCTTCAGATAAATGATTAGCAAGTTCACCAATTTGCAGAATCGGCATGGAAACTGCATTTCGATAAATAAAACTTTCACAAAAGGTATTTTCATCATTGCCGAACACTTTTATCGTATCTATTATCTCCTTGCAATAATTTGCAATATGACGCAAAATCTGCACATCTGACTCACTCAGACTCATATATCAGCACTTCTTCCTTTTCCATCCGCTTCCGAAATATGGAGTACAGTTCCTGTTCTGGCAATGTGGTAATCAAATCGACATCCTTGCCCAACGCATCCATAAGAGCTAATTGAAACCCGCTTACATCAAACAGTCCTCGCAGTTTTTGACTCTTTCCTTTGTCAATCCGAATATCCACGTCACTTTCCTCTGTAGCTTCGCCGCGGGCATACGATCCAAAAAGATAGGCTTTTTCTACATCATAACGATTGCAGATAGGGGATATTTTGCTTTTTATGTCACGAATGGATAAAGTTGCCATAGAATCGCCTCATTCATCCTCAAACACATCCCGGATATCGATTTCCAAGTCATCATACAAACTGATTTTCAGCGCCAGCGACTGTTCCGCTTTCTCCTCGTCGGTGAGCCATCGCCACTCTTCCTCTGTATACTTATGGTATACATGATCGATCCGGTACTTCCCATCCTTCAGCAGATATACGGCAATGGTCTCCTCCTTGGGGCTTATGATCCAATATTCCCGGACGCCGAATTTCTCGTAGGTGTCCTTTTTTATTCCGAAATCGCGAAGCTGCGTGGTCGGTGACAGCACCTCCGCGACAAAATCGGGCGCTCCATCAATATAGGTATCCTTGATCTTGTTTTTGTCGCATACCACAATCAGATCCGGCTGGAACCAGTTCTTGTTCTCAAAGACCACCCTAGCCTCAGAAAATACTTTGCATCTCTTGCCCTTGAGATAATTCTTCAAAATATGATACAAATTCCCCTGTATGTTCAAATGCGATATAGAAGCCGCCGAAAGCATGACTTCCTTGCCGTCAATCAGCTCATATTTTTCTTCGATAACATCCGGCACGTTCACCCCTCCCCTTCTTATGCAAAAGCCCCCGAACAAGGCACGTTCATTGTTCGGGGGCATATCATCACTCATCCTCTTCCGATTGGCGGATGGGCTTTCCAAAAATCAAATTGTCCAAAAGTCCGATCAGCTGATTGATCTCCGGCTTGGAAATCTGGCCGCTGGCGCCGAGATCCTCGCCCTTCCTGCGCATTTCCTCGCTGATGAGGGAGGAGAAGAGGACGAAGGGCACACTGCCCAAGCGTTCGTTCTCGCGCACGAGCTTCAGGAGGCGATGCCCGTCCATCTTGGGCATCTCCACGTCGGAGACAATGACGCGCACATGGTTCTCAATCGGTCCGCTCTTCGCCGCAAGCCCCTGGAGGTAATCCCATGCATCCTGGCCGTTGCCGAAGTCGCGCACGAAACGATAGCCGGACTCATGAAGCGTCGTGACCAAAAGATCGCGCAGCATGGCCGAATCCTCTGCCACCACCACATGCACATCCGCGCGCTGGTTTTTCACGTCCACCGTCGCTTCTTCGAAGGTCGTGAGTTTCGCATTGATCTCCGGATTGATCTCCGCAATGATGGTCTCGAAATCCAGGAGCAGGACAATGCGATCCTCCATCTTGATGATGCCCACCACGCGTGACTGGTCACCGACCTCCGGCGCCGGCTCCATGTCACGCCACGAAATGCGGTGAATGCGGTAGACATTCTCCACAAGGAAGCCGATGTCATAGTTGTTGATCTCGGTCACAATGATGTTCTTCGGCACATCCGAGGACGGCACGTTGAGGCAGCGGGGCAGGTTGACCAACGGAATCGCCTTGCCGCGCAGAGTGAAGAGACCATCCACATAGGGATGCGCCTGAGGCATCCCGGTAATCGGTGCCCGCGTGATAACCTCACGGACCTTCGCCACATTGATGCCATAATTCACCTTGCCAATGCTGAATTCCACAATCTCAAACTCATTGGTGCCTGTCTCGAGAAGAATCCCCTTGTTCTCGCCTTTTTTATCTGCCATCAAATTCGCCCCCATATCGGAATCATGTATTCCATATCGTATTCCTAATCAGATTCATTTATATGGTTTATTCGTGATAAAGGCTCAAAATCCTTCTTGTAATGCAAAAAAGAAAAGAAAATTTGTTCATCGCAAATACGTCCAGCCGTCCTTCACTTCGATGCGCCCTTCTTTCATAAGATGGCCCATCGCCCGCTTGAAGGCAGCCTTGCTGACCCGGAACCTGTCGCGGATGACCTCGGGGGATGTATCGTCGCTGTAAGGCATGCGTCCATTGCGTCCTTCCAGGAATTCCAGGATGCGCCCGGCATCCGTGAGCATCGCCTTTTCCTTCGGCTCGCGCAGGGAGGCATTGAGCCGTCCGTCCGTCCGCACAAAAGTGACCCGCACATCCACATTCTCGCCCACTCTCGGGCGTTCCTCCATCTCCTTGTTGGCGACAAAGACAATATAGCGTTCCTCCGTGAACACAAAAACGCCCTTCTCCGTGCAGTTGTATACAGAACCATGCAGGAGATCGCCAATCTTCACGCCTTCCGCCGGCCGGGAAGCGCGCCGGATTTCGTCCTCGACCTCCATCGTAACCGCCAGGCGCCCGGACTTATCCGTATAGAGCTTTGCCCAGACCACTTCCCCTACCTGTGGGCGCCCCCGCATGCCTGCGTAGGGAAGGAAAATCCCCCGCTCTGCCCCCACATCGAGAAAAGCGCCGTCCTTGCTCACATTGATGACCTTGAGCCTCGCAATCTGACCCTCCTTCATCTTCGGCACCCGCATACTGGCCGTCAGGCGATGTTTCGGATCCAGGTAAAGGAACACCTCCACCTCATCCCCCACGGATACGGGCGAGGTCTGCTGTGTCCTGTGCAGCAGGATATCATCCGATGTGTTCCCGGTACCCGCATCCAGAAACGCGCCCATCTCCCCCAGTCTCGCCACTCTGAGCGTGGCCACCGTGCTGGGACCGTACTTGCATTTCACTTTTTCTTCCATCATTCATCCTCATAAGGAGTGAGTTTCGCATCGCCCCAAAGCCGCTCCAAAGCATAGTACTCACGGCTCTCCTGGCGGAAAACATGAGCCACCACATCGCCGTAGTCCAAGAGAACCCATTCCCCTTCCCTGTAGCCCTCCTTGTGCATGAACGAGACACCGGCATTCTCAAGCTCTTCCTCGATATTATCCGCAATCGCCCGGACCTGTGTTGCCGTATTGGCGGAACAGATCACGAAATAATCCGTCGAAGACATGAGTCCCTGCATATCCATCATCACAATATCCCGTGCTTTCTTGTCGCTTGCCGCCTTGCAGATGGCAAGGCTGATTTCCTGCTCAGTCAAAATTGCTCCCCCTCTTTCTTTCTATTCCTCGCTTCCCTGATTGATTTCATACACGGGAAAGAGTTCCCGTATCCGAAGATCGATCTCGTTCTGGTGTGGAATCCAAATGCGCTCATCATCCTCCGCGCTTTCCCCCGGCAGCATCAATGTAACAGGAACATCGCTGTTCATATGGCGGAGGACATTGGCCAGATGTGCAGAGTCAAAAATCTCCGCGCTGGTCGTCATCCGATGCTGGAAAATATCGGCGATGGCCGGCAGCTTCGGAATCGTATCGAGCTGCAATGCCTTTTGGTAAAGAGCCTTGATGAATCTCTGCTGGCGCTGCACCCTCCCGACATCCCCAAGACCTGTGCCACGGTAGCGCAGATACTTCTGTGCCGTATCGCCATCCATGTGCTGGTATCCCTTTTGCAAGTGGATGGAAAGTCCTGCCTTCTGGTCATCGTAATTCATATCCTCTTCCACATAGGCATCAATGCCGCCCAGGATGTCGATAAGCTCCGCGAATGTCTTCATGTCAACCGCAATGTACTGATGGACGGATATCCCCAGGAGATTCGAAACGGCTCGCACCATGAGGGGCTCTCCCCCTCGCGGATACAATGTCGAAATCCGCCCTTCTCCCCCATCGCCCGGAAAGGATATCCACGTATCCGGCGGTATCGTGATGACACGCACACGCCCGGACTCGTTCACCATGCTCATAAGCATGATGGTATCCGCATTGGGTGCCTCCGTCCCATCCTCTCTGACACCATCATCCAGCCCGAGAACCAGCACATTCGTATAGCCGTCAAACTTGGGATCCATCGCCCCGCGCTTGGCTTCCTGACGTTGCGTGTATTCCTGGTACATCGCCTGGTATTCATGATAGATATGGCTGCCCCAATTGATGATGGCATAGCCGACAAACACAACCGCCGAAACGATAGCGCCGAAAACGACGAGAAGAAACAGCAGCCGGAAAAAGGCAATCCTTCTTCTCCTGCTACGAATCTTCCGCTTGCGTATGATGTTTTCGCGCGTCTGGTTTGCCATATCAATCCCTGCCATCTATACTCGCGAGCAATGAAATCTCATCCCGCTACAAATCGTCCGCGGTATATGCAGAGAGCGCAAGCGCTTTCCCTCCGGGAAATTCTGACACTCTCCGGTATAATTCCTGGGAACTGTCCATAAAGGCATCCTTGACTCAAGCATGCTCCCTTTGTTCCAACAGAATTTCATTACGTGCCTGTACGGTATCCGGATGTATGAGACTCGATTTTTGAACCACAAAGAGAATGGACTCGCTGAGACCCTTCAGCAGCATCTCATCCAGGGATTTTTCCCTCGCAAACTGCCGAAGTTCCTCCACCTCGGGATACTCCCGGTTCGGCTCGATCATATCCGCAAAATAAATAATCTTGTCCAGAGGGGTCATATGAGCCCCACCGACAGTATGCCGCCAGACGGCCTGGGCAATTTCATCATCCTCCACGCCATAGCACTCCGATATGCGGCGGGCTCCCACATAGGCATGAAGCAGAAGCGGCATGGCTGCTTCCACAGGCCCGATGGGAATGCCACGCCTTCGCGCTTCCTCCGGCAGGGCATCCTTCGGATATTCCCGTGCACAGTCATGAAGCAGCCCTGCGATATATGCCTTCTCCTCGTCTACACGGAACCGCTTCGCCAGAAAGACCGCCGTATCCGCCACCCCAAGGGAATGCCGGTAACGTCCCGGCTTGAGCCTTGCCTCCAACAAGAACTTCATCTCATCAATTGACTTGGAAATACTCATAGATACAGACCCTCTTTGTAGATATAATCTGCCACGGCATCGGGAACCATATAGCGGATAGAAGCCCCTTTCCGCACCCTTTGCCGTATCTCCGTGGAAGAAATCTCCAGTTCCGGAGTCATTACCTCATGGATGTGCTCCCTCGCCAATTCACCGAATTGACGGTAAAGCTCTTCCCTTGCCAATGCCGTCCCCTGCCGCGTGGCTGCGATGAAATGGCATTTCTGCAGGAGTTCCCGCACATCGTGCCAGGTTGCCAGCTCATTGATGGCATCGGCTCCCGTAATGAAGTAAAACTCCGACTGTTCCCCCCGCTGCGCTTTCAATGCGTCCATGGTGTCCACCGTATAGGAGGGGCCCTGCCGATGCAGCTCGATATCCGAAACCCTGAAATGCGGATTGGCTGCCGTGGCAAGCACTGCCATCCTCAGGCGGTGCTCCGGCAGAACAATGTCCTTGCCCTGCTTGTGAGGGGGAACCGCAGCCGGAACAAAGAGAATCTCATCCAGTCCCAGCGCATCACGCACCGCTTCCGCCGTCAGAAGATGCCCCAAATGGATGGGATCGAATGTCCCTCCCATGATCCCCACACACTGTTTCCTCATCCTAAACTCCTCCAACCAAAGAGAGAATCCCCCCGACCAAGAGAGATGTCAAAAGAATCCAGCCGATGGCTTTCAGATCATCCCGGAAATCATGGCTGCCCTTTGGCGTATGCACATAATTCCAAAAGGTTCGGCAATAGCCCAGGAAATGCCTCACACGCGCACCTGTCCCTCGCCATAGATGAGATATTTCACGCTGGTAAGCTCATTGAGCCCCATCGGACCGCGGGCGTGAAGCTTCTGCGTGCTGATGCCGATTTCCGCGCCAAAACCGAACTCAAACCCATCGGTGAAACGCGTGGACGTATTCACATACACTGCCGCTGCATCCACTTCCCGCTGGAAGCGATGGGCATTTTCAATGTCCTTCGTAACAATGGCATCCGAATGCCCCGTGTTGTAGCGATTGATATGGGCAATCGCCTCATCCATGTTTCCCACCACCTTGACAGAAAGAATGAGATCCCCATACTCCGTGGACCAGTCTTCTTCCGTTGCCTCCTTCATCTCCGGGCAGATGGCACGGGACTCTTCGCATCCCCTGAGCTCGACATTCTTCGCCTTCATGGCCTCGGCCAGCCGTGGCAGGAAATCCGCCGCGATATCCCGGTGAACCAGAAGCGTCTCCATGGCATTGCAGACCGATGGACGGGACGTCTTCGCATTGATGGCGATATCGACAGCCATATCGAAATCCGCCGATGCATCCACAAAGGTATGGCAGACACCCGTTCCTGTCTGGATGACCGGCACGGAGCTGTTTTCCACGACATGCCGGATAAGCCCCGCACCGCCACGGGGAATGATGACGTCGATATCCTCGGAGAGATGCGTCATCACACTCACCGCCTCTCGATCCGCAAATTCCACAAACTGCAAGGCTCCCTCCGGAATCTCCGCCTTATAGGCAGCCTTGGACAAAACTGAGCTGATGGCCGTGTTCGAGCGAATGGCCTCCGAGCCTCCGCGCAGGATCACCGCATTGCCGGATTTCAGGCAGAGCGCAGCCGCATCCGCCGTCACATTGGGCCTCGCTTCATAGATGATGCCGATGACACCGAGAGGCACCCGGATACGGCGGATCTCCAGGCCATTGGGGCGCACAGTGGACCAGTCTCCTTGGGAAACCGGATCCGGAAGAGCCGCTGTCTGCCGAAGCCCCTCTGCCATCTTGGAAATGCGCATCTCATTGAGCATAAGGCGATCCAGATAGGAACGCTTGAGCCCTTTCATGCGCGCCTCCTCCAGATCCTGTGCATTAGCCTCCAGAATGAGCTCCGCCCGCCGCTCCAAAGCATCTGCCATCGCAAGAAGTGCCTTGTTCTTGACCCCTGTGGGCAAAATAGCCATCTTGTACGCCGCCGCTTTCGCTGCTCCAGCCTTTTTAAGCATTTCCTCTCTGATATCCATTTGATTTTCCCCCGAACTGACCCTTTGATATTATACCATCAAAACCATATTATCCCGGTGAATGACCTCATCATGTATCTTTCCTTGCAGCAGCCCGGAAAATTCCTTCGTCTGTCGCCCGAGAATCTTCCTGAGCTCCCCTGTATCATAATTCACGATGCCACGGGCAATTTCCTGCTTTTTTTTGTTCAAAACCCGCACCGTATTTCCTGCACGGAACTCGCCGTCACACTCCACGATGCCCGCTGCCAGAATGCTCGATCCATTCTTCACCATCGCCTGCACACAGCCATCATCCACGATGATGTCACCATCCAGCCGCTTCCCAAAAGCCAGCCAGCTCTTGCGGACCTTGAGATGGGACGGCTTTGCCGGAAACACTGTCCCCACATGCTTCCCCGACAGGATTTCATGCAGGACTCCGTCACGCCCCCCAGGAGCAATGACCATCGTCACGCCCGCATTCATGGCGACCTTCGCGGCATCGATTTTCGTGGACATTCCCCCCGTCCCCATATCCGATCCGGATCCGCCTGCTATGCGCTCAAGTTCCGGCGTAATCTCGCAAACTTCATCGAGAAGCCTTGCTTCCGCATCCTCCTGCGGATTCGCCGTATAAAGCCCGTCGATATCCGAAAGGATAATCAAGGCATCCGCATCCACAAGGGTCGCCACCGTGGCCGAAAGACTGTCATTATCCCCAATCTTGATCTCGTCCACAGCCACCGCATCGTTCTCATTGATGACGGGAATCACCCCCATCTCCAGAAGAGCCAGCAAAGCATTCCGAGAATGGATGTACTGATGATGCCGCGCAGAGTTCTCCTTCGTGAGAAGAACCTGTCCCATGACTTTCCCATACTCGGAAAAGAATTTCTCATAAACGTGCATAAGCATGCTTTGCCCGATTGCTGCCACGGCCTGTTTCTGCGGGATGGAATCCGGCTTCTTGTCCAGGCCGATCCGCCCCAGTCCCGCCGCAATGGCACCGGAAGAAACCAGAAGGATTTCCTTCCCCTGATTTGCCAAATCCGCAAGCTCACGGACGAGCTTCTCTATGCGCAACAGGTTCAGACGCCCCGGCCCATAGGCCAATGTACTCGTCCCAACCTTGACCACAATGCGCCCCGCCTCCTGCAGCCGGGCTCTTGCATCTTCCATCCAGGACTCCCCCTCACGGCAATTCGATCTTCGGCTTCTCAGGATTCTTCTTGTAGAGCAGGCCATTCCTCCCGATGATCTGTACCAGGTCCGCCTCTGCCCGCTCCGCCAGGATCTCAATGGCATCCTCCGGCTCCTCTGCACAATTCTGGAGCACCTTCACTTTGATGAGCTCCCGTTTCTTGATGGCCTCACGGGCTGCCATGACAACGGTAGGCGTCACTGCCTCCTTGCCGATCATCACCACGGGCTCCAGCTTCATGCCCAGGGACCGCAGAAAGCTTTTCTGCTTGCCCGTCAACGATTTGCGTATCAAAAAATCTTCCCCCTCCGGGAACCTCTATTCCCTGTATTCAAATTCCATCTCACCGATATGCACCGTCATTCCTTCGCGGATGCCTCTCTCCCGAAGTTTCTCATCAATGCCCTTGAGCCTCCAGATATACTGGAACCGGCGCACAGCCTCATCATTGTTGAAATTCGTCATGGCAACCAGCTTCTCCAGCGCCTTGCCCGCAACGACAAAATCCCCCGCATCATTGCGCGAGATACTGATACGCTCCGGATCCTCGGCGCCGGCATCATAGACCTTCGCCTCTCCTTCTTCCTCCGGCTCATCCACATACTGTTCCAGTGCTTCCCCAACACAGGCAACAAGCTCCTTCAAGCCTTGCCTTGTCACAGCGGATATCGGGAAAATCCGGATGCCCTCCTGCTCTGCCAGTTTCACCAGCCGGGGATAATTCTCCTGTGCCTGCGGCAGATCCATCTTGTTCGCCACAAGAATCTGCCTGCGGCGGGCAACCTTCTCGCTGTACTTCCGGAGTTCGGCATTGATTTTATGGTAATCCTCCACAGGATCGCGTCCTTCCATGCCGGAAGCATCCACAAGGTGCAGGATAAGCTTTGTCCGCTCCACATGGCGAAGAAAATCATGCCCCAGGCCAACGCCATCCGCAGCACCTTCGATCAAGCCGGGGATATCTGCCATGACAAAACTCTTCTCATAATCCGTCTGGACCACGCCCAGCACCGGCGTAATGGTCGTGAAAGGATAATCCGCAATCTCCGGTCTCGCTGCGGACACATTGGCAACAAGGCTGGACTTTCCGACGCTTGGATATCCCACAAGCCCGACATCAGCCAGAAGTTTCAACTCCAGGACGAGGTTCCTGCTCTCTCCCGGCTCCCCAAATTCTGCGAACGTAGGCGCACGATTGGCAGAATTCGCGAATTTCGCATTGCCGCGTCCGCCGCGCCCGCCTTTTGCCACGGTTGCCTGCTGTCCCACTTCCGTGAGATCCGCTATGAGCTCACCCGTGTCATCGTCAAAAACCATCGTTCCTGCAGGAACCTTCACAATGCAAGGGGAAGCATTCCGCCCATACTGATTCTTGATATCGCCGTTTTCTCCGTTTTCCCCCTTGAATTTCCTTCGGTAACGGAAATCCAGAAGCGTATTCATATTCCGATCCACCTCAAGAACGATGTCAGCGCCTCTCCCACCGTCTCCGCCGGAAGGACCGCCTTTCGGGACGAACTTCTCCCGCCGGAAGGCAGACTTTCCGTGACCGCCGTCACCCGCCTTGACAGAAATCTTCGTCCGATCGATAAACTGCATAGCAGACCCCTTCCTTCCTGCATAAGCTTTCCATGCAAGAATTCCTTAATGAAGGAAAAGCCGGTATCGTCCGTGCAATACCGGCCTTCCGTATATCATAGCATAATAATCATGCTGTATTTATAATCAAACTTAACAAACAATGTTAAATATTTTTATAAATTTTGTTATTCGTTAACTACTCACGACAAGCCGAGTATTGGGCGAACCCTCAACCAAGCAAGCGGTCTACGCAGCAACTACTACAACTGGACGC
>CACYDT010000010.1 GCA_902773295.1 uncultured Veillonellaceae bacterium
ATCATTTATCTAGGCCGGATGGTTGCCCATCGGCTCAAGCGACACAACCCGGAAGGTTCCGCGGGCCGCATCATCCCTTCCCTATTAGGTCTTGCTCCGTGTGAGGTTTACCAAAGCCAGCCAGTCACCTGACTGCTGGTGCGCTCTTACCGCACCTTTCCACCCTTACCGGCAAGCCGGCGGTTTAAATTTCTATGGCACTGTCTCTGGGGTCGCCCCCGCTGGACGTTATCCAGCACACCGCCCTATGGAGCCCGGACTTTCCTCATCAGCCCGGCGCAGAACGCCGAAACTGCCGCGATTGCCCTAACTACTCATATCGACAGGGCTTATTATACTATATTTTGTAGCCATCTGTCAACCAACGCGCTAATTTTTCTATAATCTTTCTATTTCTTTTATCTTTTCTAAGTATTCTCATTTTTTAAATACGCGATAACCGGCTCCAGCGAGGAAGACCATGATAATTTCTCCCGTGCATAGGACTGGATCCGGGCAGCAAAATCATCTTCTCGGCGCAGCTCGTTGTAAAACGACAATATTTTTCCTATGTCCAGCGGGGTATCATCAGGGGGAGCCTGGAAGATAAACCCTGCAGCCGGCGGAAATCTCAGATCCACATGGCTGAAGACCATGGGCAGACCATGCAGGCAATATTCGGCATTTTTCAAAGTGTCCCATAGGCTGACCTGATATTTGTGTCCACCCAGAGCCCCCACGGCAATATCTGCCCGGCCATACAGTTCTTCAAGCTTCTTCCCGGTTTGGAAGCCGTGAAATTCCACAAACTCGCCCAAACCATACTTCTGCACCATTTTTTTGTACCGCGCTTCCTCCGGGCCGGTTCCCACAAGCAGGGCGCGGACACGGGAAGTCCCATGCGGATCCCCATAGTAATTTTTCAATCCTTCGATCAGTCTTTCATAGCCATGTATGGGCTCCATGGAGCTTACGACGATGAAGACAATTTCCTCCGTTTTGGCACGGCTGTGCTTCGGCGGGCAGTTTTTTTCCATATCTATGCCGTTGAATATGTAAATGGACTTGACCCCCCAAACATCCTCCTGCCCACCGACCCTGGCAATCCTATCCAGATATTTCGGTATCTCCTGGCGGTACTTTCGATCTGTCAGCAGAACCGCCGGTGCATCAACAAGCAACTTGTCATAGGGATACAGGGGCAGTTCCAGTACAGAGCGAATTCCTGATTTCTTCTGGTGTTCCAGCAGCCTGATAAAATCGTGAGTGGCCAAAGGATACCGTATATATGTTTTCTCAATATGATATTTCTCCAGCCAACCCGTCAATAGATCAACATAATCTGCCAGACTGGCAATATCCTGCTGCTCAAGCATCTGCTCACCGCAGCCAAGATAAACCCGCCCGGCCTTCCTTCCGGTAAAATACACCCTGCCAAAGGCATCGGCAAAAGCATGGACCTGTCCCATAATCTTTGCGCTGACGCCATACTGTCCCCGCACAGCCCAGTCATTGAAGGTAATATACATCATGGTCTTTCCCTCTTTTTTTAAATCATCTGACATTCTGCCAAAGCGTGGAAGACTCCCTTCCTTTCCATCAGCTCGCCATAGGTGCCAATCTCTGCGATTTCCCCTTGTTCAAGAACCATGATACGGTCGGCTTTCTGGATGGTGGAGAGGCGATGTGCCACAACGATTCGCGTGGCCCGCATTTTTTCCAGCGTGTGGGAGACAATGGCCTGTGTCTCATTATCCAGAGAGCTGGTGGCCTCGTCAAAAAACACAATGCGCGGGCGGTTGGCCAAAGACCTGGCTATGAGCATGCGCTGACGCTGACCGCCAGAAAACGTCGCGCCTCCATCCCCCACAATGGTGTGCATTCCCATGGGCATATCCTTGATATCCTTATCCAACCCTACCAGCCTCGCCACCTCCCATGCATCCTCCATGGTGAGAGGCAGGGAACCGACAATGTTGGAAAAGATGCTGCCGCTCATGAGCTGTCCATGCTGCATAACAACGCCGATCTGCCGACGAACGGAAGCGATATCCAACAGGCTGATATCCTGCCCGTCGTAGAACACCGTTCCCTTCTCCGGCTTTTCCATTCCCAGGAGGATGCGCATCAGGGTTGACTTTCCGCTCCCCGAGCTTCCGACAACCGCCAGGAATTCGCCGGGCTTCACGGAAAAGGAAATCTGTTTCAGGACGAGGGGCATCCCCGCCTTGTAGCGAAAGTCCACGGATTCCACTGAAATAGCGCCGCTGAGCTCGCTTGCCGGTACCCTTTCCTCCGAAACCTCGCTCTTTTCTTCCAAAATAGGCCGCATGTACTCCAGCGAAGGCAGGACATTCCAAATGCTGGTGATGCCGGACTGGAGGCCGGAGATGGAACTGCCAAAGCTTCCCATGGCCGAATAGAAGCTCAGGAAGCTCGCCTGGCTCATAAATGTGGTTCCCGTTGCCTTCCCATCATCGAAAAATGTCATGGCCAAGTAAAAGATGCAGAAATTCAGTACCAGTGTCTGGGACTGGTTGAAAAATTCCACCCAATTCGCCTGTTTCCGTGCCTTACGGTTCCATTTCCATTCAACACCGAAACGCCGTGTCCAGAGATAGAAGGCCCGCTCCTCGGCAGCCCGAAGCTTGAATTTCGACAGGCTGGTGAGAATCTGGATCACCTGTCCGGAAACACGTCCGCTAACCTCTGTCTTTTTGCGCAGGTATTTTGCCTGCCGCCAGGAAAAGACCATGACAAGCAGAAAATAGATTCCCCAGATGACCACGGCCAAAATTGCCAGCTCATAGCTGTACCAAAACATCAAGACCAGATTCCAGAAGCAGAAAATCCCGCTGAAAATACCTCCCGCTGACGCCGATGAAAGCTGATGGGAAAGAGCACCGATGCCCTGCATGCGAAGTGCCAATTCACCCACCTGATAACGACGGAAAAATGAGGCCGGAAGAGAAAGCAGTTTCAGCCAGAGGGCGGACTCAGCCGTCTGGCGGCTGCGGTTCTTGATGCGGAGCAACGTGATGCCCTGCACAAGCTGGGCGAGTGCACCGGATACCGCAGTGACGAGCATGACCTGCACCACGAGGAGGTGCGCCTGCTTGTCATAGCTGGGAATGATGTCATCAAACACCGTCTGTGTGACGAGAGGCGTGACAACGGGAACGAAGCCCGCAATGAGGCAGCACAGGAGGAGCACCCACCAGTCCTGGGACCAGGAAAGGCGACCGGTCCATCGGAACCATTTCCAAATACCGTCCACATCCTCCGGCATCTTCTGTGCGAAAAAAAAAGCACGGGGCGAAAAGGACGCGGCCATCCGATCATCGACAGGAATGCGGCGGCCTTCCTCCAGGTCAATACATTCATATCTGTCGGGCGACTTCGGAAGGAGAGCATAGGGACTGTCGTCCCGAAAGACGAGCAGTGGTCCCAGATCCGTACGGTGCCAGCCTTCTTCCAAGTCAACGACACGGCTGTACAGACCACAGGAACTGCCAATCAGCCGCAGGATCTCCTGCCGGTCGGTGAGATGGCAGGCATCTGCAGGAAGCCGAATGCGCCCGCGGGGAATCCCCAGGCAAGCGCCAATCTCGCGTATGGCATGGACGATCGGCGGCTGTTTCCTGTCCTCCACACGGTTGACGAAATCTGCATCGGGAATGATATTTTGGAAAAGCTCGTTATAGGAATTGGTAAGCAAAAGCTCCTTGGTTTGCGCAAACTGGGAAAGCCGTTCCTCATCCAGCCTTTCCTCCCTGCGGAAATGGGCAAGATAGGCAGCAGAAAAACGGCGCATCTCACGGAGAAACCTCTTTCGCACCACATCGCTACCATGTACCCCAAGCATCTCTGCCGCAGGACAGGGCATGGGTTCGCCAAAGGGATCTTCTTGCCGGCTATGCGGTGGAAGATCACCTTCCGGACGGCATAAAAAGGTTTCCAGCATCGCATCGAGGCCGGTTCCGCCCTCCGGGGGAACAGAGGCACAGATGTCTTCCCAAGAGACAGGACGGAGCGTAAGCGGCGTTACGGCAATCACGAGCATGTGCAGACGCTTTGCGCCTGCATCCTCAAGACTGCAGAGGATATCCCCCCTTCCTGCGGCACGAAGGAATTTTCGGACCGCACCGCCGCTTTTCCTTTCGTATACCGCATACAGCTCCGCCTCGCCGTCCGTTATACGAAAGAACGCATCCTTGCCGCTCAGCCAATTCCATTCGCCCATCTTCATGGCAACAATCCCATCCTCCATTCTCCCGCCTCCTTTCAAATTTCAAATTCATTTCCTATCCCTGTATGAGAGTCCGGTAGTACCCTTCCACTCCCGCCAGCTCCTCATGGGTACCTCGCTGGACGACACGCCCCTTGGAAAGCACGATGATCTCATCGCAGTCCCGAACGGTGGACAGGCGGTGCGCCACAATGAAGCACGAACAGCCTCGCCGCCGAATGTTCTTCATGATTTCCTTTTCTATCACAGGATCCAGTGCGCTGGTGGCCTCATCCAAAATCAAGAGAGATGGGTTCGTGGCCAATGCACGGGCAATCTCCAGCCGCTGCCTCTGGCCGCCGCTGAAGTTGTAGCCCCCTTCCTCCACCTCTGCCTCATATCCGCCCGAGATCCTGGAAATATCCTCATGAATCATAGCATCCTTGGCTGCGCGGATAATATCCCGTCTTGGCACAGCCGGATTGAAGAGGGCAATGTTGTCCGCAATGGTGCCCTCCAGGAGAAAAATCTCCTGTTCCACCACGGCAATGGACTGCGCAATGACCTCCCTGGGAATTTCCTCTGCGGGCAGGCCGTCAAAGAGAATCTCCCCGGACCATGGCTGATAAAGACCCGATACCAGCTTCGCCAAGGTTGACTTCCCGCTGCCGCTTTTCCCTACAATGGCAACACGTCGCCCCGGTTCCAGGGAAAGATTGAGACGCTTGATCAGGGGCTTTTCACCTGTCATATAGCCAAAATTAAGCTGCCTGAGCTCCAGCTTCCCCGAAAGCTTCGCTGGAATTCCCACCCTCCCGGCCGTGGAAACGCTCTTCTCCTTCTCGACGGGATAACGGTAGACATCCCTGATTTTCAGCATTTGCGCATGGGTCTGCTGGATGTTTTGGGACAGGCCCGTGATGCGTCCCACAGGAGCCTGGAAGTTGGACATCAGGCCCTGGAATGCAACAAAAACTCCCAGGGACATCATGCCATCCATGATCGAAAAGCCGCCCACCGCCATGATGATAGCTGCATTCAGGCCTGCCAGGACCGCGGGAATCAGGCGGATGAACTGCGCATAGTATTCCTGCCGCTGCGCCATCGTCAGATAGACCGCATTGGCATCTGCCCACTTGGCAAAAAAATCCCCCTCGTTGCCGTTTGCCTTGAGTGTCTCGATCCCAACGATACCGGAAACGGAAAGCCCGTAAAGCTGTCCCATCTCCTGCTGAAGCTTCATCTGCTGTTCTTCCAGCCATTTGTAGCTGGCGTAGGTCACCAAGGCATTCAACCCGGTAAAGATCATGCCGATGATGGTCAGTTTCACGCTGTACAAAAAGAGAAGTCCCAGGTACAGAACGGCAATGGCAATATCCAATACCGTCCGCGCCAAGGTTCCCGTCACAAAATCGGCAATGATTTCGTGGAACTGCACCCGGGAAGCAATTTCGCCCGCAAACCGGGTTTGGAAAAAGGTGATGGGCAGCTTGAGCACATGAAAGAAAAAATCAGAAGAATCCTGAATGGTCATCTTCCCCTGCCATCGCAGCAGAAGCCACGAGCGCAGGAATATCAGCGTCAGGCGCAGGATCAGCGCCACCCCAAAGGCAAGCAGGATATCAAAGAGCCATTCCCGATGCAGATAGGATAGCACGTCATCAAGAAAAACCTGCGAAATGACCGGCGTGACCAAGTCAACAAAAGAAAGGCACGCCCAGATGCCGATGACAAACGCCAATGTGCGCCTGTCGCCCAGAAGGCTCCGGACCAGTTCCTTCCATACGCCGTCCGGCTTCCCGTCCGGGCAAAAGTCATCGCCAGGGCGCAGGATGAGCACGATGCCCGTGAATTTTTTCTCAAATTCCTCCCACTCCACGCTGCGATGCCCCACGGCAGGATCATTGAGATAGACGTGTCCCTTGTCATCCCAGCCCTCGCAGACCAGAAAGTGATTGAAGCCCCAATGAAGGATGAAGGGAGGAAGGAACTTTCGGAGTTCCTCCGGCTCGCAGAAACGACCTTCGCCTTTCATACCGAGGTCTTCCGCCCCGATGAGGATATTCTTCGCATTGCTGCCATTGCGGCTGACGCCTGTCAGCACCCTCAAGCGCTCCAAGGGCAGGAATTTCCCGTAATAGCCGAGGATAATTCCAAGGGCGGCTGCGCCACATTCCGCCGACTCCATCTGCAGGACAACGGGAGTTTCCCTGCGCGTCTTCCCCATATCAATCACTCCGTATCCACTGGCTGAGCTTGTCGAAGGCCTTGACGATCGGCGCTTCGCGTTTTACGATGGCAGTAGAAGTGCAGACCATACCTGCACGGATCTGCTCATCGGGTCCCAGTATCGTTGTCCAAAGATAACCGGAGGGGGTTTCCTCGTCGTAGATCAGTTCAACCCTGACCTCCATAACTGCCCCCCCGCACTTCTGCACAACCCACTTCGCAAATTCCTCGTTGCCCGTCCAGTATGCAACACGGTCGCTGGGCACCGGATATTCTGAAACATTGAGGACATTGCCCACCAGGGACCCGTAAAGGCTGGAATCCACAGCTCCCGGTGCCACCTGAATCGTCATGCCCGGCTTGATTTTGCTGCCCGTCAGCACGGGAACGTAAACGAGGGCAATCAGATCCTCGTTTCCGGTTTCAATGCGGATATCGTAAAGGGGCGTCCCCGACGAAACCACATCACCCTCGCGTTGCCTCCGCTCCAGGATGGTTCCCGTATAGGGACTTATGACATTCGCCTCGCTCTGATACTTCTCCTTCGCCGAGGCAAGTTGAGAGGTCCGGTTTCTCATATCCTCATGGCTCAAAGTATTCTGGGCCTGGTCTGCCTGCAAATACATCTCTTGCTTCAGATCCGGCTGTTCCATGACAGCAACCGATTCCCCTGCCACGATATGCTGCCCTTTCCCCGCCTTCATCTCCAAGATACGCCCGCCGCTTGTGGGAGCAATGTTCGCAGCCCCGTTCTCATTCAGTATGATGCCATAGCCTTCCACCTTGTCTGCCATGATGCCGAACACCGACCAGAGCAAAATGGAAAGAATTGACAATGCCACAGCAGCCAGAGCAATCCATGCCGTGGGAGACGTAATGGCAAATGCCTGTCCGGACTTATTTTGTTTTTTGAGATGTTCCAGAGCCTTTTGTGAAAACATGCTGTTCGGGGTCATGGCCCGGTCTCCCCTTCCTCGGCATCGCCTCTTATCCTGACCCGCATTCCTTCCGTGTAGGCAACGGGATCTTGCGTAATGACCAGGTCACCCTCGGCAATCCCTTCCGTGATTTCCACGAAAGCATCATCTGCAATGCCCACCTTGACTGGGCGGCGGACAAGGCGGCTCTCTTCATCCAGCCCATAGACATAAAACCCCCCGTCCTCCTTGGAACGGCGAAGCGCCCGACTTGGAACGGCCAGAACACGCGTTTCTTCCTGGGAATAGAAGGCTACACCGTTGTAATAGGTCGGCTCCATGATCCATGCGGGATTCCGTACATGCCAGACCACCTCATGGTACTCCGCGTTGGCATCCGGTGCCGGAATGACGCTGTCAATGCGTGCGGCAAGCTGGTTCAGCTGAAGCCCCTCTGTCGTTCCCGCCTGCTGGCCCATGGGATAGACACGGTGCAGCAGGCGATGGGGCGGTATCTCCAAGATAAAGTCCTGCCCATGCTGCATCAACGCCGCTATATCCTCATGACTCATGATGCCGGTTGCCCGAAGTTCGGCCAGGTCGGAAAGCAAGAACATTGACTCCCCTGCCCGCACATAGTCCCCCTGCCCATGATAGATATTCAGAAGTTCTGCCGCCCTTGGCGAAAACACGTTCATCTTCTCTATTTCTTCCTTCGTTATGTCGCGCTGGGCCATGCGATTCTCCATCTGTGCCCGAGCGGCATCGCGCTGGGACAAAGCGGTTTCATATTCCTGTTCGGAAATGGCACGGTCTTGCCGCAGCAACTCATCCCGACGCAGAATCTGCTCATAGTTGAACAGCGTAGCCCTGCTCTCATCAATGGAGGCCTCCGCTGAGGCAAGCTGAGAGCCCAGTTCAGCGTCGGTCATGGATGCCAGCATTTTTCCGGCTTCCACATGCTCTCCCAGGTCGACGTATATCTCTGACAGGGTTCCATCGTGCTGCGCCTTCACGTCGATGGTCCATAGAGGCTCCACCCTTATGCTGGCATCCTTTACCACCGTGCGGATCTTGTGGTAATCTGCATGGACTGCTTCCAATATTGTGTATTGCGCCGCCTCCATCTTGTCAATATGGCGACGACTGGCCTCATTGAGAAAAATAGCATACGCCGTAACCGCCAGGATGATGATGATGATGCCAAAGATGCCCATACGCAGGTACCGTTTTGCCTCCACGTTTTCACCTCCCTCGGTATTTCTCGAACGAAATCGAAGGCAGACCCTATCCCTCCGAGCCTGCCTCCAACGAACTGCCTAAACGGTAGTGCACTAAACTCAGACTGCGTCCTTCGGACTTGCTTCGCCAAGTGCACCTCGCATACATGAAAATTGCCAATCAGCCTGCGCCTGCGGCTTGACTTCTTGGATTTTCATAGTAAAACTTCCCGTCAGAATACTATGGCTGCCAAAATTGCCACAACCTCCAGCTCCCCGGCTGCCTGCGTTGTTGTACCCACGGTCACAGCCTCCACCTGATTGACGGCTCCTATATTGACCAAGACTGCTTCGTTGGTGGTATAGGTCCAGCCTCCACCACCGGCCACTGCGGCCAGTTCTGCCTTGGTGAAGGTCTTGGGCGAAGCCGGCAGCACAAAATACCTGATATCCTCGGTATTCTGGACAACGCGAAGCTCTACCCCCTCCGGAATAAGCTTATCCGATACCTCGGCCTTGTTCAAGAGTGTCTTGGTCAGCTCTTCCACTGCCCGCTGGGGCTGTTCCTTAGGGAGAACCATATACTTGACCAGCTTCGGAGCTTCAATCACCTTGTAAGTGACACCTTCCTCAAGAACCATACCGGCCTCCTGCATAACACCCTCAGGATCCTCCAGAAAACGTTTTTTATATGCCTCATCCTCCCAGCACTTGGCAACGATTTCTCCGTACAGGACAAGATTGTTCTTCTCGGACATAAGATGCGCCTCCTTGAAAAAAGAAATACGTTGATGTTTCTATTTCAAGCCCCTCTCAGAGGAGCAGGAAATCGTCCTATTCATAGCCCTCCAAAAAAAGCCCCGCGGTCTCGAATTTTTTCAGGATAAAAAAGGTATAGGCCGGTGCAATGTTCTCATCCATGAGCAGGGCAGCAATTCCCCTGGGGCTGCCTCCCTTTTGCATGGCTGTCAGCACCTTTTGATAGACCTCGGGGGAAATGTCATCGCTACCGCCAAATTTCAGCCGGTAGCGTTTTTTCCTGCTGAAAGTGATACCCTCCCCGGTCATTTCGTATTCTATGCCGGGACGCAGACGCAAGGGCTGATCCTTGGGCATTTCCACCGCCATAAACTGCCCCATAAGCTGCTCGATCACCCGCTTGAAATCTTCCAGATCCGAAAAGCTTTCCCGGGCCACTAAGTACTCCCCTGTGGGATGGGCCTCGCTGACAGGGCAGGGAGTCAGCAGCCGGACCGCGCGCTCTGCCATATTGACCACAAAACCGCTGATGCAGGAAATCGTGTTGGCATCATCATCCACCACATGATCATCCTGCATTTCCTGGGCACGTCCCGCCTTGGAAAAATGACAGGAGGGAGCCTCGATGAACTGTGGCAAAAGCTCCACATAAAGGAGTTCTTCCGGCCGGAAATAACCGTGGATCTGGTGCAGGATATCCAGGCTGAGCACAGAGAAGCGATGGATTGCCGGCCTCATCCGGTGCAATTCTTCCAGCAAGGCCTTCGTGCGGGCAGGATTCCGCATGGAAGCCGCCGTAGTGATTTGCGGTACCATGCCCAGGATCTCGAAATAATCCCTGACAAACTTTTCATAATCTGGATTGTCCAAAGGCTCGGTAGCATAATAACAGGTCCCGGAACCCGCTGCAGGGCCAAGGATGTCCTTCATATAGGATAATATGCCCCGCCAAAGAGCGCGGTTTTCCTCATCATAGCGGCAGACCTTTTGCAGTTTTCCCGCCGCGATGCCGCAGAAGGGGCAGCCCACGGAACACCCCAGATCCAGTTCAAACATGAGGGGCGCATGGACCATGGCACCGTTTTTCCTGCCCAGCTCCGCCCAGCAACGGCTCACCTGACGGGTACGCCAGGCACGGAAGCCGGCATGTGCAGGCACACAGTCACAATGTACCATGTGCTCACGCTGGCGGAGCTTTTCATAGATAAAGCCCCGATAGCGGCCTGCCGTGGGCAGCAGTTCTTCCGGAGGAACCCCCCTGTATTTCTCTGATTCCTCATGGTCGACGAGGATTCGCACGGACGGTACATCTATATGCAGACCATGTGCGGCCAGAGCATCCTCCGGTGACTCCATGAACTTCTCCTGAAATCCCGGCTCCATGGTCCAGAGCTCCAATGCGCGCTTTGTTTCTGCCACTTCGCGAATATAAGCGGCATCCGTCACCCCCGGCACAATCAAGTCCCTGATTTCCAGCTTTCCCATCGTTCACCCTCTCTTTCGGAATCCTCTCCGGCATTTTCTGCCGCCCAGCACTGCATGAGCCGCTCCAGTTCCTGGTTGAGCTCCATGCGCATAAGGGGCAGGCGACGCTGCCTGATGCGCCTGGCCTCTCCCCTGTCAATGGCCAGGGACAGGTATTCATCGCCGATATGAAGCAGCAGATTCTCCTCTGCAAGCCATGCAAGCTTTTCACGAATGGCCCCCTCCTCATGCTCCTTGGAAAATTCCTCCAGCAGGCCTTTCTCGCTCCTTGCGCCACGACAGGCGAGATACAGCGCTGCCCCCAGTCCTTGCAAATGATAGACGGATTTTTTCGCTATGCCCCGCATATCATAAAGATCCACGCCCCCCTCCACCACCTCCATGTCCAGGCGGTCGGCATTGCCAATGCCCTGTATCCAGCGCATCACTTGTTCGCGGGTTCGTCGATATCCGCTCCCTCTGCGGGTGCAGTCATGGTAGGCCAGGCGTTCCTCCAAATCCACCGGTTCGAAATAATAGGCGGTGCGCTGAATGAAATCCCTATCCGCAAAAGCGAAGTCATAGCTGCGGAAGGGTCGCAAAACCAGCCCGTACTCTGCCGCATGATCCGTGTATTCACCATAACGCTGGAAGACAACGGGATTGAGCTGGTTCGGCGGTGTCAGGTGAGTGATCTTGGGAATGAGCTCCGCTGTCTCCGCCAGGTATTCCTCCCTTTCCCCGGGGAAGCCGCACAACAGGTTCCAGATAACCTCCACATGATAGGTACGGCAATTTTTCAGCAGCTCCACCTGCTTGATGGCCCGGCAGCCCTTGTTCATGAGCTGCAGCAAATCATCCTGCAGGCTTTCAATGCCGGGCTGCAGACGGGCAAAGCCCGCTTCCGCGAGACTGAGCAGCTCATCCGGCGTGAGATTGGACTTGACTTCTGCAAAGAAATCCAGAAAAACACCTCGCTTCTTCAATGCTGCAGGAAGCTCTCCTACATGGCTCATGCTGAGGATAGAATCCGTAAAATAAAATTTCTTCGCCTTGGGCCAAGCAGCGGCCAGACTGGCAATCTCATCGGCCAGACGCTCCGTATCCTTGTGGCGGTAGCTTCGGGAAGGCCCGTTCAGCCCACAAAAGGTGCAGGGCTTCTTCAGCCCCCACCAGCAGCCCCGGGACCCTTCCACCCAGACATTTGCTGCCTCCTGCGGAAGGCCGGATTGTTCATAAATGCGGAAGAAATCGCTGAAATCCGGCACAGGCACAGCATTCATGTCACGGGTAAGGCGATAGATGATTTCGTCCGGCCGCTCGGCCTCTCTTGAGAGAAGACCATAGGGAAGGTCTGCCGGCGGAATCCGTCCAAAGCGAAGGATACGTTCACAGACCTCAGCAAAAATCTCATCGGCCTCCCCGCAAAAGATGTAATCCACGGCCTCCACATGATCCAGCAGAGCCGGCCCCGCCTCACCCGTGCAGTTGGGACCGCCCACCATGATGACGATATGGGGCGCCAGCTCCTTCAGCCTTTTGGCGATGGCAATATTGGCATTGATTTGATGAAACAAAGAAGACAACGCCACAATTTTCGGCTTTTGCCGAAGGATGCGAAGAGCGGCTTCCCGGACAAACTCCACCGCCATTTCCTGCAGCCTGGGGAAGCTTGCTGCCCATTTCCGGGTTTCCCCCCGAAAGGTTTCCGGTATGAAACTCTGTGAGAGGATATCCTTCCGGATGTACTCCTTGTATTCTTCTATGTCTGAAAGTGTATGCTCGTGCGCCGCTCTGGCAAATATGACTTCCCCTGCCAGAAACCTTGTGTGGGAATACACGATTTTCTCATAATCCAGCAGACCGCACTTTTGGGCAAAATAAATATGCTCATACTGGACTTTGCCACAAATCCCCCGCTCCGCCAGGCTCGACTTGAAAATGCTTAGGGCCAGCGAAGGCATGCGGACATCAGCAAAGGGCATATTGACCAGACAAACATCACAGATATCTTCCATCATCCCTATCGCCTCCAACGCGGAACGGGAACCCGCCCGGCCTCGGCCCGGTCAATGGCCAACGCCAGATGTTCCCTTCCGATGCAGACCGTCAGGTTTTCCCCTGCCAGCCAGTCAAGCATCTCCCGAATTTTTTCTTCCTCGCACTCCCCCCGAAATTCCCTCAGCAAGGAGGCTTCCGTCCGCACCCTTCGGCATGCAAGATACAGCTTTGCCGCCAGCCCCCTCAAATGGTAAACAGTCTGCCTGGCAATGGCCCGCATATCGTAAATCTCTGCGCCCTCCGGGGTAACCTCCATATCCAAACGGTCGGGATTCCTCTTTTTCCTGTTCCACTCAGCCACCAGGGAAGCTGTCCTTGCATAGGCACCACCCTTGACCGCACAATTTCGATAGGCTGGCCGCTCCTGAGCCTCTGCCGGCTCGAACAGATAGGCCGTGCGGCGAATAAATTCCCTGTCTGCAAAGGCAAACTCATATACCCGGGATGGCTGCAGGGCAAGCCCGTAACGCTCAGGATGCTCCGTGTATTCACTGTACCTATGGTAGACAATGTGCATGAGCAGGTTGGGAGGATCAAAATGGCTCAGCTTTGGCAGCAGCGCAGCTGTCTCCTCCAGATAGGATTCCTTTTCCCCCGGAAAGCCACACAGCAGGTTCCACAGAGCCTTCACATGATAGGTACGGCAGCTTTTCAGCATCTCGATCTGCCGGATGGCGCGACACCCCTTGTTCATAAGGCGCAACAGATCATCCTGCAGGCTTTCGATGCCGGGCTGCAAGCGGGTAAAGCCCGCCTGCGACAGGCCAAGCACATCTTCCGATGTCAGGTTTGACTTGACCTCATCAAAAAGCTCTAGACGAATCCCCCGCTGTCTCATGGCTGCAGGCAGCTCCTTGACCTGATTCATGCTGAGAATGGCATCCGTCAGGAAACATTTTTTTACCTGAGGCCAGGTTTTGGCAAGCAGCTGCAGCTCATCAGCCAGGCGCCCGGCGTCCTTCTCCCGGTAAGCCCGGGCATGCCCCACCAGACCGCAGAAGGAGCATGGCTTCCTCTGTCCCCACCAGCAGCCCCGGGAGCCCTCCGCCATGAGATGCAGGTTCTCCGGGGGGATCCCCAGCTCCTCACAGGCAGCAAAGAAATCACTGAAATCCGGCAGGGGCAGGACATTCAGATCCTGAGTGATACGGTGGACCGGATGCTCCGGGCGCCTGGAGCCACGAGAGAGAACCCCATGGGGAAGCTCTTCCGGCAAAAGGCTTCCGCGCCTCAGCACTCCCTTGCAGACCTCAGCAAAAATTTCATCGGCCTCTCCCTGGAAAACGCAATCCACCGCCTCGATCTGATCCAGCAATGCCAGACCCGCCTCTCCCGTGCAGTTGGCGCCCCCCACCATGATGACCAGCTCGGGCCTGAGTTCCTTCAGCTTTCTTGCCAGGGCTATATTGGCGTTGATTTGACGAAACATGGAGGCCAGGGCTACAATCCTGGGCCTATGCCGCAATATGCGCCCTGCAGCTTCGGCAATAAATGCCTCTGCTTCCCGCTGTCGCTTGGGAAAATCCCTGGCCCACCGATCCAGCCAAACCCGAAAAGGCTCCGGCAAGGAGGCGGCAGCCAAAAGTTCATGGTGAACGTAGTCCATATACTCCGCCAGGGAGCGAAGAGGCTGCTGATGGGCAGCCCTGGCAAAGACGATCTCCCCTTCCAGGGAATGGATAGGGGAATACATCGTCTGCTGATACTCACCCAAGCCGCATTTTTTTGCGTAGTAAAGATGCTCATACTGAACCATACTGCTGATGCCGCTCTGGGAAAGGCAGGCCTTCAAAAGACTGAGTGCCATGGATGGCATATTGGCATCCACAAAGGGCATATTGACAAGACAGACCTCACAGGGCTCTTCCAAATTCACCACCGCCTCTTATGGATGCCTGGGACTTTCCGCGTCTCAGCACGGTCAATGGCCAGCGCCAGATATTCCCTGCCAATATGGACAGCGAGCTTGTCCCGCTCCAGACGGGCAAGGATTCCCAATACCTCCGCTGGCTCATATTCCTTGAATTCCTCCAGCAGGGACTCCTCCGTGCGTACTGTGGTGCAGGATGCATAGAGCCTGGCCGCCAAGCCATGCAAATGATGCACGGATTTTTCGGCAAGTTCCCTCATATCGTAGATGTCAATCCCCTCCGCCCCTATTTCCATATCAAGGCGGTCAGGATTGTTCTTCTTATAATTCCATTTCCCCACCAACTCCATCACTGTTTCATAGGCCTTGCCCATGCGCCGGCAATCGAACCGCGCCTTGCAGGTCTCCTCATCTGTCGATTCAAAAAGATACGCTGTGCGGTGGATGAAGTCTTTATCGGCAAAAGCAAAATCATAGACCTGAGCCGGACGAAGGGAAAGCCCGTAGTCTCCGGGATGTTCCGTATACTCCCCATAGCGATGGTAGGCAATGGGGAGCAGCATATTGGGGGGATTGAGATGGGAGAGTTTGGGCAGCAGTTCCGCCATGTCGGCCAGATACTCCTCCTTTTCACCCGGAAAGCCGCAGAGAAGGTTCCAGACAGGCCAGATCCGGTAAGTGCGAAAACTCTTCAATGTCTCAATCTGGCGAATGGCCCGGCAGCCCTTGTTCATAAGCTGCAACAGGTCATCCTGGAGACTTTCGATGCCGGGCTGCATGCGGGAAAATCCCACCTCAGACAGGTGGAATGCCTCCTCCGGCGTGAGATTGGCCTTGACCTCCACAAAGAAATCAAGGGCAGTGAGGTTTCTCTTCTTCAAAGCCTCGGGCAGTTCCTTCACATGCGCACGGCTTAGAATACTGTCCGTGAAAATACAGTGGCCGACCCGGGGCCACTGATGGGCCAGCACCGCAATCTCATCTGCCAGGCGGTCGGTGGTCTTGTCCCGATAGTTTCGGGCGGGGCCATTCAATCCGCAGAAAGTGCAGGGCTTCTTCCTGCCCCACCAGCATCCACGGGAGCCCTCCACCATAAAACTGGCGCTTCCCAAGGGAAAGCCAAGACGTTCATAGGTGGCAAAATAATCACTGAAATCCGGTATCGGCAGCCTGTTCACATCCCTGGTGAGACGATGGATGACAGTTTGCGGCCTTGCAGAATCATGGGATAATACGCCATAGGGAAGCTCTTCGGGAGGAATCCTGCCGTCCCTCAGTACAGACTCGCATACATCGGCAAAGATTTCATCGGCCTCGCCGAAAAAAACATAATCCACGGCCTCAATGTAATCCAGAAGCGCCAAGCCGGCCTCTCCTGAGCAGTTGGAGCCCCCCATCATGATGACGATATTGGGAGCCAGAGCCTTCAGCCGTCTGGCCAGGGCAATATTGCTGTTGATTTGCTGAAACATGGAGGCCAGAGCCACAATTTTCGGCTGGCACCTCAAAATGCGCTCAGCGGCCTCACCGATAAATTCTTCCGCAATTTCCTGACGCTTTGGAAAACTGTCCAGCCAATGGTTGATGCGCCTGAGCAGCCATTGGGGAATGCAATCCTCGCAGCCGCCAAGCCGTTCATAGCGGATATATTCCACATATTCAGCCAGAGATCGGATAGGATTGCCATGAGCGGCCCTGGAGAAAGCCACCTCGCCGCCCAGGAAGTCAATCCGGGCTCCCAGAATATTCAGGTATCCCTCCAGACCGCCGAATTTCTGGGCAAAGTATAGATGCTCATATTGGACGATGCTTGATATGCCCCGTTCTGTCAGACATGCTTTCAAAAGGCTCAAGGCCATTGATGGCATATGTACCTCAGCAAAGGGCATGTTGACCAGGCATACATCAGCCTGATGGGTTTCCGCCTTTCCCTGTTCCTGCGATTCAACTGTCCTCTTCTGTGCCACGCTTTCCACCATTCCCGCCGCATCTCCCATACATGACGAAAGGATTTTTACCAACCTCACAAGGAACTCACTGGCATGCCAGCGACTACCTTCGTTTCTGTAATTCGACTCCCCCTCTTTTTTTCCTGCTATTATATATAATTTTTTTTTATTTGTCTTATGCCAAAATGCATATAGCATCAAACCATTCTCAAATGATAAAAATCATGCTATAATGAGCCTAACGAACCTAAGGAACTGTCCATAAATAAATTAATGTACATTTTGCATGATGCTTCCATGAAAGAAAGAAGGTTTTTTATGTCCACACCACACATCGCCGCAGAAAAAGGCGAGATTGCCGAGCGCATCCTGCTTCCGGGAGATCCCCTGCGGGCAAAGTTCATCGCCGAGAACTTCCTGGACAACCCCAAGCAGTACACCGCCATCCGAAACATCCTGGGCTTCACGGGAACCTACAAAGGCATCCCCGTCTCCGTGCAGGGCACGGGCATGGGCATCCCCTCCATCTCCATCTACGTCCATGAACTCATCGCGGAATACGGCGTAAAAAAACTCTTCCGCGTCGGTACCTGCGGCGGCATGCACCCGGATGTCCACCTCAGGGATGTGCTCATCGCGCAGGCTGCCTCCACGGATTCCTCCATCATCCGCAACATCTTCGGCGGCAGCATCAACTTCGCTCCCATCGCCGACTACGAGCTTCTCTCCAAAGCCGTTGCCAACACAAAGAAACTGGGGCTCCAAGCGCGCGTGGGCAATATCATTTCCGTAGACCGCTTCTATGACAAGGAGATTGACAACGAGAAACTCCGACAGTACGGCATCCTTGCCGTCGAAATGGAAGCTGCGGCTCTCTACGTCCTCGCGGCCCAGTTCCATGTCCAGGCTCTTGCCCTCTTCACGGTCAGCGACCATCTCTTCACGGGCGAGGCATGCACTGCCGAGGAGCGTCAGACCAGTTTCCATGACATGATAAAGATTGCCTTGGAAACGGCCATCGAAGATTGAAGAAGGAAAGAGAAGAAGGGCGGGACATTCAGTCCCGCCCTTCTTCTCTTTCCTGCTCACGCTTCCTTCAGGAACGCCGCATATCCTTTCTTCGTCTCATAGATATCGATCTTGCTCGTCGCCTCCCATGGCGCATGCATGGAAAGCACACCAACCCCGCTGTCTATGACCTGCATGCCATAGAGGGACATGATATAGGCAATGGTCCCGCCGCCTCCCAGGTCCACCTTGCCAAGCTCCGAAAGCTGGTAATGGACATGGTGCTTTTCCATCATGGCGCGGATCTCTCCAAGGTATTCCGCATTCGCATCATTGGATCCGGATTTGCCCCTCGCTCCCGTGAACTTGTTGAACACCATGCCCTTGCCGAGATAAGCCACGTTCTTCTTGTCATAGGACGATGCATAAAGGGCATCATAAGCAGAGGACACATCCGAGGAAAGCATCCTGGAACTGGCCAGCACGCGGCGAAGCCCCAATTCACTGTACACGCCCATGGCATTCATAAGCTCTGCCACAGTATTCTCGAAGAAGCGCGACCTCATGCCCGTCGCGCCGACACTGCCGATTTCCTCCTTGTCCACGAGAAGGCAGCACGCCGTCTTTCTCACCTGCTCCGTCTCCAGCATGGCAACGAGGGAGGTATAGGCACACACCCTGTCATCCTGCCCGTATCCAAGAACCATGCTGCGGTCAAAGCCCAGATCCCTCGCCTTTCCTGCAGGAACAAGAGCCAGCTCCGCCGACTGGAAATCCTCCTCCTCCATGCCGTATTTCTCCTTGATGAGCCGAAGTACGCCCTCCTTTACGGATTCCTTGTCATCCTTCTTCAAGGGATAGTTCCCCACGAGAATATCAAGTCCCTCTCCCTCAATGACCTTGGCCGCCGTCTTTTTCATTTGCTCCTGGGAAAGATGGATCAAAAGATCCGTAACGCAGAACACCGGGTCGGATTCATCCTCCCCAATGACAATCTCCTGCACTGTGCCGTCCTTCTTCGCCACTACGCCGTGAATCGCGAGAGGCAGCGTCACCCATTGGTATTTCTTGATCCCGCCATAGTAATGGGTATCGAGATAGGCAAGCCCCCCATCCTCATACAAGGGATTCTGCTTCACATCCAGACGGCAGGTATCAATATGGGCACCAAGAATCGTCATACCCTTCTCCAACGGCTCTGTGCCAATGTTGAACAGCACGACCGCCTTCTTCATGTTCACGGCATATACCTTGTCCCCCGGCCGGATCTTCTCTCCGGCGGAAAGGATTTCCGCAAGATTGCGATAGCCTGCGGCCTCTGCCCGGCGGACAGCCTCGGCAGCACTCTCCCGCTCCGTCTTGCACCTGGAGAGGAAATCCCGGTAGCCCGCACTAAGCGCCTCCAATGCCTGCTTGTCCTCCTCCGTATACCTGCTCCAAATGGAATCTTTCTTGGGATCTTGTTTCTGCTCTGCCATGAAAATCTTCCTTCCTTACAACCTATGATTATCTATGCCTGCTCCTAAGTATAAAAATAACGATCCAGTATCTCCTTGAAATCCTCCCGTGTCGCTGCCCGGTTGAAGAGATTCCGAAGCTCCGCACCGCCTGTCTGCCCCCGCGTATACCAGGTGGCATGTTTCCGCATTTCTCTGGGACCGATATAGTCCCCCTTGAATTGCAGGAGCAAATCCAGGTGGCGCAGAATCATGTCGGCCCGCTCCCTCTTCGTGGGAGGCGGAAGCCGCCTCCCTGTACGCAGGTATTCCGTCATCTGGCGGAAAATCCAGGGATTCCCCTGAGCGGCTCGTCCGATCATCACGCCGTCGCAGGCCGTCTCCCGTCGGATCCGTTCCAGATCCTCCAGCGTGCGCACATCCCCGTTGGCAATCACGGGAATCCTCACCGCTTCTTTCACCCTCGCGATTACTTCCCAATCCGCCTTGCCGCTGTAGAACTGCTCCCGTGTGCGCCCATGCACGGCGATGGCATCCACCCCCGCCTCTTCTGCCATCTTCGCCATCTCCACCACATTCACATGAGCCTCGTCCCATCCCTTCCGCATCTTGACCGTCACGGGAAGCCTCACTGCCTTCCTGAGCGCCTTCAATATAGCAAACGCCTTTCTGGGATCTTTCATCAGCGCGGAGCCTTCCCCGTTGTTCACGATTTTGGGCGCAGGGCAGCCCATGTTGAAATCAATGATATCCGCCGTGCCCAGATCTTCAAGGTATTTTGCTCCCTTTGCCACACCCTCCGGCTCCGGCCCGAAGAGCTGGATGGCAATGGGCCGTTCCCCCGGCTCCGTATGGAGCATGGAGAGAGTTCGCTCGTTGCGGTAGTGGATCCCCTGTACGCTGACCATTTCCGCATAGCAAAGAGGACAGCCAAGGTCATGGGCAAGGATGCGATAGGCCATGTCCGTGACACCTGCCATGGGAGCGAGAAACACGGGCGCATCGAAATCCAGATGGCCAATCCTCATTTCGTCTGCGCCTTTTCCGGGATATTGCGCTCATAGAGGACACGAAGCCCTGTGAGCGTCAGGAAGTGATCCACCTCGTTGATGGTCCTGGATTCCTTGGAAATCATGCGGGCAAAACCGCCCGTGGCAATGACCTTCATCTCCATCCCCAATTCCTTTTTGATGCGGGTCACAATCTCATCGATCTGCCCCACATAGCCATAAACAATGCCCGCCTGCATGCCCTGAATCGTATTGTGGCAGACAATCTGCTTCGTGGGAACCAGCTCGATGCGCGGAAGCTTTGCCGTCGACTGGAACAGTGCATCCGCAGAAGTTCCGATGCCGGGAGCGATGACGCCCCCGAGGAAATCGCCGTTCTCCGCCACCACGTCAAAGGTTGTTGCCGTCCCGATGTCAATGACAATCAAAGGCCCCCCGTACTGCTCATAGGCTCCCACCACATTCACAATGCGATCCGCGCCAATGGCTCTGGGATTCTCGTAGTGGAGACGGATTCCCGTCTTGATGCCCGGCCCCACCACCAAAGGGTGAAGATGGAAATAACGCTCGCACATCTTGACCATCGGAACGACAAGAGGCGGCACGACAGAAGATATGACAATGGCTTTGATATCCGCCATGCTTACCCCCTGATAATGGAACAGGTCGTTGATGAGCATGCCGTACTCGTCCCCCGTTTTCTGGCGATCCGTCGAGATGCGCCAATGCTTCAGGAGCTTTTTCCCCTCATACGTTCCCATGACGATATTGCTGTTCCCTATATCAAACACTAGGATCACGTTATTTCCTCCCCTACAGGACTCCATTTATTATTTCTTCGGACGGATGGACACATCCCCTGCCAACACCCTCTGCCGTCCTTCCGGCGTATCCACAAGCAAAGCACCGTCCTCGTCAATATCCGCAGCGACGCCGGAAAAAGAGGCATTCTCTCCCAGGCCAATCACATTGACCTCCTGCCCCAAGGTAATGGAATACTTCTTCCATACCTCCAGCACCGGCGCAAAGCCCTTCTCCAATGCCATCACATAAAGCTCCTCCATGGATTCCAGAACCCGTTGGAAGAACTTCACGCGGGGAATCTTCTCCCCCTTCATGACAGCAAGGGACGTGGCGATTCTGCGGATATCCTCCGGGAAATCCTCCGGCGCAAAATTCACATTGATGCCTGTCCCAATGACAATATAGTTGATGCGATCCACTTCTGCGCTCATCTCCGTGAGGATGCCCACAAGCTTCTTTCCCTCATGCAGGATGTCATTCGGCCACTTGATGCCGGCCCTGAGGCCGAACTTCTCCATGGCCTGCGCCACGGCAGCTGCCGCAAGAAGGGTGCATTTCGGCGCTTCCCCCGGCAGGAACGCCGGGCGGAGAATCACGGAAAACCAGATGCCCTTCTCCCTCGGCGAGAAATAAGAGCGCTCCATGCGCCCTTTTCCCGTGCCCTGCTCCTCTGCGACAAGGATGGTCCCCTCCGGCGCTCCCTGCGCCGCCATCTTCTTTGCCTCAATATTCGTCGAACCGATAGAGTCGAAATAGTGGATCTCCTTGCCGATAAAACGGGTCCCAAGCCCATTTTCAATCTCCTCCGGCAAAAGCATATCCGGGGATTCCTCCAGGCTGTACCCACACCTCGGCTGGCTGGCAATACGGTATCCCGCTTCCCGAAGTCCCTTGATCTGCTTCCATACAGCCGTCCGGGACACGCCAAGCCGCGATGCCATCTCCTCCCCGGAGACGAAACCTCCCCCCCGCAGCAAATCCAATATACCAGAACGCACGCGCAACCCCCCTCTTATCCATATATCGATATATTATAACGCCAATTGGAAAATTTCGCCATACCTTCGCGCCATCCCTACAGCTTCCGTGCCAGGCGCTCTGCCAGCAGGGTATACCGCTTCCTCATGCGGTCGTTCCGCACCGCCGTGCCAAGCGCCGCTTTTGTCCCCAGGAGAACCACGAGCTTCTTGGCTCTGGTCACAGCCGTATAGAGAAGATTGCGCTGCAGCATGATATGATGCGCAGAAACCAGCGGCAGAACCATCACGGGGTACTCGCTTCCCTGGCTCTTGTGGACGCTCATGGCATAGGCGAGCTGCAGTTCCATGAGTTCATTCCGTTCATAATCCACCGACAGTTCATCGCTGTACCTCACCGTGACATGATCTTCCTCCATCTCCACGATGAAGCCAATATCCCCGTTGAACACATGCTTCGCATAATTGTTCCGCGTCTGCATGACCTTGTCGCCCAGACGGAGAGTCTGGGTGCTGTTGATGAATTCCGGTTTCTCCGGCGACTTCGGATTCAGTGCCGCCTGCAGGCGCCGGTTCAGATTGTCCACTCCGCACTCCTGCCGATGCATGGGAGACAGCACCTGCACATCCGCCAAAGGTGAAAAACCCATGGCAGGCAGCCATGTGGCACAGAGCTCCACTACGCCGTCCGCCACCCGTGCAGGATCCTCGATCTCCCGAAAGATGAAATCCCCGTCCGGGGAGCACCGGGGCATGCGGCCGGCATTGATGGCATGGGCGTTCAGCACAATGGTGCCCGCCTCATCCTGCCGGAAAATATCCGTCAGCCGGACGCTCGGTATGGCTCCGGAGCGCAGGATATCCTTGAGCACGGAACCCGGGCCGACAGCAGGAAGCTGGTCAACATCCCCCACGAGAATCACATGGCATCCATCCGGCACAGCCTCCAGGAAATGCTGCATGAGCACGATATCCATCATGGAAACCTCGTCCAGGATGATGGCATCCGCATCCAGCTGCTCCTCGGAATCCTTTGCGAAGACAGAAGCTCCCTCCCTCTGTCCCTGCGCTTCCAGCAGGCGATGCACCGTCATAGCCTTCCGGCCCGTCGCCTCCGCCAGCCGCTTTGCGGCACGTCCCGTGGGTGCCCCCAGGAGAATCCGCAGTCCCTGTATCTCCAGCATGTCCAGCATGCCCCGGATCACCGTGGTCTTCCCTGTACCGGGGCCTCCCGTGAGCACGAAGATCCCATGGACCAGCACCGCAGCCATAGCTTCCCGCTGTTTCTGCGCCAGCTTCACGCCGGCCTCTGCCTCCCATTCCCCCACAAGCTGGTACGGCTCTTCCACCGAAAGGGGCTGCGCCTCCTTCTGCAAGTAGAGCAGCTTGTCTGCCGTCTTTCTCTCCGCCATATAAAGATACGGCGGATAAATAAGCGTCTCCCCTCCCAAGTATTCCGCCGCCAGGCGATTGGCTTCCAGCTGATGGCGCATGACCTCCCTGACCGTACCGATCTCCACGCGAAGGAGCTTCGCTGCCTGTTCCGCCAAAGCTCCTTCCGGGATGCAGCAATGACCCGAAAGCGAGATTTGATGCAGGGCGTATTCAATGCCTGCGGCAACCCGCGCCTCATCATCCCTCTGCATGCCGTTGCTCGCCGCGATGGCATCCGCCGTCAAAAAGCCGATGCCGTCCACCTCCTGTGCCATCCGGTAGGGATGGTTCTCCAGAACATCGATGGCAAAGGAACTGTACTGCTTGAAGATGCGAGCCGCATAGGAACCCGACACGCCATGTCCCTCCAGCCACAGCATGATATCCCTGAGCTCTGACTGCTTGCGGTAGGATGCGGCAATCTTCTCTGCCGTCTTCTTCCCGATGCCGGAAACCTGCTCCAGCAGGCGGGGCTTTTTCTCAATGATGTCCAGAGTGTCCTTGCCGAACTTCTCCACAAGCCTTCTTGCCATGGCAGGGCCGATTCCATCAATGACACCGGATGCCAGAAAACGCTCAATGCCATCGACGCTCGCAGGTGCCGCAACGATCATACCGGAAGCCCGGAACTGGTCGCCGAATCTCGGATGAACCACCCAGCGGCCCCTGAGCCGCACCTGCTGCCCTACCAGGGGCGGCATGGAACCCACGGTCGCAACGATGCGGCTGCTCTTCTTCAACGGATGCAGGCGGAACACGGAGAAACGGCCATCCTCGCTGGCAAAGACCACGCTGTCCACCACCCCTTCCAGTTCCTCCTCATTGCCGTCCAGTCCCGGCAAGGTCTCCTGTTTCACCATTCCAACCCCTCCTTCCACAAGATCAGGACTCCGTCAGTTTCTCCCACGTCCCATAGCGCTCCTCAATCTCCTGTTCCTTTGCCGCATAGGCCTCGGCAATCGCCCGGCTTCTCTCCGGATCCGATTGCACCTCCGGCCGGTTCATCTCGTATTCCAGCCCTTTGAGCTCCGCCTCCGCCATGGCGATTTCCGCCTCGGCTCTTTGGATGAGCTCTTCCAGCTTCGCCTCGCTCATGCCCTGGAACTGGCTGCGCTGCGGCTTCTTCTCCCGAACAGGCTCAGGGGCTTCCTCCCTCTTCACCGCCCGGGTCTCATGTCTCCTGCCGTCAGCTTCTTTCTCCGGCTCCCGGTCTTCCTCTTTCTTCCTCCGGTAATAGCTGTAACTTCCCCCGTACTCCGTGAGATGCCCATCCTCCAGTTCCAAAGTGCAGTTTGCCACCTTGTCGAGGAAATACCTGTCATGGGACACCGCAAGGAACGTGCCGGGAAAGGCCATAAGCGCCTCCTCCACAGCTTCCTTCGCGGGAATGTCCAAATGGTTCGTCGGCTCGTCCAGAACGAGGAAATTCGCCCCCGTAAGCATGAGCTTCAAAAAGGCCAGCCTCGACTGCTCTCCGCCCGAAAGCTCCCCGACACGGCGGTACACATCATCCCCATGGAAAAGGAACGCCCCAAGGTACTTCCTCGCCTGCTCCTCCGTCGTACCGTACTCATAGAGGATCTCGTCCAGCACCGTGTTCTCCGGATTCAGCCCCTCGTGCTGCTGGGAAAAATATCCTGTCTTGACCCGACTGCCCAATTTCACGCGGCCGCCCGTCGCCTCCAGTTCCCCCATGAGGATTTTCAGGAGCGTCGTCTTCCCAGCGCCGTTCGGCCCCACCAGGGCAACCCCATCCCCCTTGCGGATGAGCAGGTCTACATGGGAGAAGACCTCATGCTTCCCGAACTGCATGGAAACATCCTCCATCTCCGCAACCCGCTGCGCGCACTCCTCCGGAGCATGGAAGGCAAAATAATTGAAAGTCGCGGCCTCCGGCGGCAATACGATGCGCTCCAGCCGGTTGAGCTGGCTCTGCCGCCCCCTCGCCTGCTTAGACTTGATGCCGGCCCGGTACCGGCGGATATATTCCTCCGTCTTCCGGATATGCTCCTGCTGCTTCTCATAGGCCGACTGCAGAGCCGCCCGCCGCTCCGTCTTCACTTTCATGAAATACGTATAGTTCCCCTCATAGCTCGTCACGGTCTTCCCCGCAAGCTCAAGAATGCGCGTCGCCACACGGTCCAGGAAGAAACGGTCATGGGAAATGATGAGGACGCCCCCGCGGTAGTTCGCCAAAAAACCTTCCAGCCACTCAATCATGCCAATGTCCAAATGATTCGTCGGCTCATCGAGAAACAGGAAATCCGGCTCCCGCAGAAGCGCCTTTGCCAGGCAGATGCGAGTCTTCTGGCCGCCGGAGAAATGGGCGACATCCTTCCGGAAATCCTCCTCCGTAAAGCCGAGACCGAACGCAACGCGCCGGATACGGCTTTCATAATCATAGCCGCCCAGATGCTCGAACCTTTCCACAATGCGGCCATACTGCTCCAGGGATGCCTCGTCTCTCGCCTCCCCGATCTCCCGCTCCAGTTCCTTCTTGCGCTCTCCGAGCTCGATGATATCCTCAAACGCCCTCCTGAATTCCTCATAGAGGGAACCGTCCCCGAATCTCGCCTGCTGTTCCACATAACCGATGGTATCCGCGCTGTCCATCCGGATCACGCCCTCATCGTATTCTTCCTGTCCCAGCAGGATGCGCATGAGCGTTGTCTTGCCCGCGCCATTCGCCCCCACGAAGCCTACCTTGTCGCCCCGTGCCACCTCGAACCGGACATCATGGAACAACTCCTCTATGCCAAAGGATTTCCTGAGCCCCTCGATTTTCAACTTGCCCAAAGCTTTCCCTCCACAAAGGCGGAACGTTTCCACGAAACGTTCCGCCTGCATATCCTATGACAGATCCATCCTGCGGCGATTATCTCCGATAGTCGCGCCCGATCATGACCACGGCCTGGTTCTTGCTGCCGCCGTCCATGATAATGCACTCAAACGGCATCCCGTAGAACACATCCGTATTCCGGCTCGAAGTCGTAATCGTCGTATGCTCCCAGGAATCCGTCTTGCCCGTTTCCACACTGGAAATGATGAATCCCTTGCGCTGCAAAATCCTTGCCACTTCCGCACCGGCCCCGTTGATCCCGCTGGAATTGATGACCAGGACCGAAATCTCCTCCGGCTTCATCGGCGTATCATCCGCCTCGCGTTCTGCCTCCTTCGCAGATTTGCCGGAATCGGCGCTGTCCGCCGCACTCGCAATCTGTATCCCCTCCGGCAGATCCTTCTCGTATTCTTCCGCCGCGCGCTCTGCCGACGCAAGGAGTTCCTCCGTCACCGGCACATCCAGGGACTCCGCAATCAATTCCCGGAGCGCCTTGATATCCGGGATCCAGTAGCTGATATCCTTCAGGTACGCAGGACGCCCCGGCACCATCTGAGCCGTGACCCCGTGGTCATGGACCTGCTTCAGCTTTCCGGCAAATGCCAGAAGCTCCGGAAGGGACATGTCCGTTTCCAGCGCCCCGCTGACCTTCTCCACAAGATCCGGCAATTTCGGCAGGATCTGCGGGGAAATGAGCTGCGCGAGAACGGCCTTCATGAACTTCTGCTGCCGCCGGATGCGCCCGATATCCCCCTCGCCATCGCGGTAGCGCACATACTGGATGGCACGCTCTCCGTCCAGATGCTGCTCTCCCGGATAGAGATCTATGATAAGCCCCCCGTTGTCATCCCACGGATCCTCATAGTACATCCGTTTCTCCACATCAATGTCCACGCCTCCCATGGCATCGATGATGCGCTCAAATGCCTTGGTATCAATGAGGATGTAATGATTGATGGGCATCCCCAGCAAGCTTTCCACGGACTTCCGGGAGAGCTTGTAGCCGCCGTAGGCATAGGCATGGTTGATCTTGTCGTAGCCATTGCCTTCGATCGCCACACGGGTATCCCTTGGAATGGAGAGAAGCGAGCCCTTGCCATTCTCCTCGTCCAGAGAAGCCACCATGAGCGTATCGCTGCGCCCGGCATCGTCCTCCCGGCGATCCACGCCGAGAATCATGACATGGGCAATGTTCCGTTTCGCAGAAAACTCCGGCTCCATAGCGGTCTCCTCGCGATGCATTCCCCGATAAGCCCCTGCCGCTGCCACCAGAAGCAGGAGCAGTCCGGCAATGAGCCATCCGATTCTTTTATAATCGCGCTGATTTTTATGGCGTGTCTTTCGCATATCATAATCCCCTCATCAATTACCAGTCTTTACCTACGATAGTATAGCAAATATCGCTATCTCCTGCAAGAATGCAAAAACAAGAAAAATCTGTCAGAAGCATCTTTCATTTTATGCGGATTTAAGGTATGATTAAAGAGGACAGCAAAAACAAATCCAAAGAACCATGCAGGGACGGAAACGGTTGCAGCAACCGGCCATCCCTTGAATATTTCCGTCTCAAGGAGGGTTTCATGTGCTACGCATACCGGTCAAAAAACTCAAGGCTGGAATGATTGTTTCCCAGAGCATTTACAACAAAAAAGGTGCCAGCTATCTCGTCAAGGGACAGCCGCTCACCCTTCAGTATATCCAGCGGCTGAAAAAAATCGGCATCCCTGCCATATCCGTCACATCCACGAATCCGAACTTCAAGCTCATGCCCCCCTCCGACATCGTGCAGGAGACCACGCGGGCGAATGCCATCCAGCGCGTCTTCGACGCCTTCCAGGATGTGGAGAATTCCGGGCAACTGAACGTGGATACCATGCAGGCTGTATCGGACAACATCCTCCTCGATGTCATCCAGCGGCGGGAAAACCTCGTGCAGCTCACGGACATCCGCCTCCATGACACCTACACATTCGCCCATAGCGTGAACGTTGCCATTCTCTCCGCCATGCTTGGGCTTCTCTGCCATTATACGAAGCAGGATCTCGCCCTTCTGACCCTGGGTGCGCTCCTCCACGATCTCGGAAAAATCAAAGTCTCTTCCAAAATCCTCAACAAGACCAGCAGGCTCAACAACGAGGAATTCTCCATCATCCAGAACCACCCCATGGAAGGCGCCCGCCGCATCCGGCAGATGGGTGCCATCCTTCCGTCGCCAAGCCTCCTTGCCTCCATCGCAGCCCAGCACCATGAGCACATCGACGGCAAGGGATATCCGCAGCATCTGACCGGCGACCAGATCCACCGTTTCTCCAAAATCGTCGCCATTGCCGATGTGTACGATGCCCTCACCAGCCAGCGCCCCTACAAGAAGGCTTACACCCCTTCCATCACCCATAATATCATGGTAAACGTGAACAAGGGGCAATTCGACATGGAACTTCTGAAGCTCTTCTTCAACAATGTCGCCATCTATCCCGTCGGCACTCTCATCAAGACCATCTATGGCTTCGGCATCGTCACGAAATGCGAATTTGGCAAGACGGAGACCCCCTCCGTCTGCATCTTTGCCAACACGGAAGGAAAAATCCTTCCGAACCCCATCCGCATGGATCTCTCCGAGGATGTCCCCAATGCCATCGAGATGGAAATCTCCGGCATTGAGCTCCTGCACTTCATCCATGAGCTCAACATCGACCCGACCATCTACCTTCTGGATGAACAATAAAAAAGAGCTACCGCATGAACGAAAAGCGTTCATGCAGCAGCTCTTTTTCCGTCATGCCAGCACACGTGCAAGGCGCACGAGCTCCGGATCCAACGTCTTCTGATTGTTTACCGCATCAAAGAGATTGATGCTCACAACCTTGCCCGCATCAAACCCGAAGACCACATTCGTGGCACCGGAAATGATGGCAAGTGCGGCCTTCTCCCCCAGCATAGAAGCCTTCATGCGGTCCTCGACCGTGGGCGAGCCTCCGCGCTGGATATGCCCGAGAACGGACACACGGGTATCTATGCCCGTCTTTTCCTCCACTACCGCCCCAAGGCCAATGGCATCGCAGGCGCCCTCTGCCACAACGAGGATGCTGTACCTCTTCCCCCGCTCGTAGGCTTCCTTGAGCTCATGGCACATATCATCGAGATCGAACTTGACCTCCGGAACCAGGACATACTCTGCACCGCCCGCAATCCCCGTGGTCATGGCAAGCCAGCCGGACTTATGCCCCATAACCTCCACGATCATGATGCGGCGATGGGCAGAAGCCGTATCCCTGAGCTTGTTGATGGCTTCCACGATCGTGTTGGCCGCCGTATCCGCGCCGATGGTATAGTCCGTTCCCCACACATCATTGTCTATCGTGCCGGGCAGGCCCACAATAGGGATGCCAAACTCCTTGCTCATGAGAGAACCGCCCGTAAGAGAACCGTCGCCGCCGATGATCACCAGACCCTCTATGCCGCGCTTCTGCAGATTCTCAAAGCCCTTCCTGCGCCCTTCCGGCGTCTTGAATTCCTTGCTGCGGGCCGTCCCCAGAAAGGTGCCGCCGCGCTGGATGAGATCGCTGACACTGCGGGAATTGAGCTGCTGGATATCATCCGCAATCATCCCCTTGTAGCCATTGTGGATGCCATAGACATCCACGCCTTCATGGAGAGCCGTGCGAACTACCGCGCGGGCAGCAGCGTTCATACCGGGGGCATCGCCACCGGAGGTCATCACGGCAATCGCTTTTTTTATCATCGGTCATCTCTCCCGTCTCACCAGCAATTACAATTCGTCCTCTTCCTCGTCAGCCACAGAACTCGCATGGAACGTCTGGGCGCCATTCCTGCCTGCCTCGACAGCCTTTGCCATGACATCCTTGATATCCGATCCGTCATCCGCCATCTGGGCGCTGATCATCTCGATGAGCATCGGCATACTGACTCCGGTAACGATGCCGTAGGACTCATTGCTGATGACGAGACGGCAGGCAGCATTGTAAGGGCTGCCGCCAAAAAGGTCATTCAGGAAGAGCACGGTTCCATCGCAGCCATTCTCCTGAAGCTCCTGGATGGCGACCTCATACTTCTTCACCACATCATCCGGACCCTCCCCCGGGATCAGGGTAACGGCCTTGACATTCTTCTGCTCGCCGCAAATCATCTCACAGGACTTCAAAAGCTCCTCGGAAAACCTGCCATGAGTTCCCACAATGATACCAAACATACAACATCCTCTCCTTTTCGCTGAAAAACTTCCAACTTCCAAAATCTCCTGCACTCGGCAAGACACTTGTTTATATTATGCTGTATTTATAATCAAACTTAACAAACAATGTTAAATATTTTTATAAATTTTGTTGTTCGTTAACTACTCACGACAAGCC
>CACYDT010000011.1 GCA_902773295.1 uncultured Veillonellaceae bacterium
GAGAGCGTGTAAGACGGAACGGCCAAGGTCGTGACGCAGTGCTCAGCGAACCAAGAATCCCCCGCCTTTAGGCGTGGGGAGTGTCAACCTTGCGTTGCTTCAAAGAGTGGGAGCTGTTCCAGGTAGATAATATCTGTGCGGTCAGCGGCATTGCCTTCCGCAAGGACAGCTGCCTCGCCGACAACTTTTCCGCCGGCTTTTTCTGCCAAGCTCCTAAGAGCTTTCATGGAGCCTCCGGTACTGATGACATCATCGACAAGGAGGACGTTCTTTCCCTTGATTCGTTCTATGTCCGTATCCATCAGGCAAAGAATTTGCTTTCCGGCCGTGGTGATGGACTCATCTTCAACGGTGATGGGATGTTCCATGTAGGCTTTGATGGATTTGCGGGCTGTGATGTACCATTTCATGCCCTGCTGGCGTGCCAGCTCAGCTGCGAGAGGAATGCCCTTGGCTTCTGCAGTCATGAAAATTTCCGTTTCGGGAGGGATTTTCCTGGAAAGCTCCCTGGCACAGCTCTCTACGAGCTCTACATCGCCCAGCATAATGAAAGCGGCGATGGCCAGTTTGTCGGAGATGTTCAGTATGGGCAGGCTCCGTGTGCAGCCTGCTACATGTAATTCGTATGTTCTGTCTGACATTGATTGCACCTCGCATGTCTTTGTTGTTCCTTATCCATTTATTATACTATCATTTATGCAGAACCGTCAAAATTATTTTTCACTCAAGGTGAATGTGAATGGGGGCGTGGGGATGAAGCTGATTTCTTGGAATGTCAATGGCCTCAGGGCCTGCTTGAAAAAAGGGTTTATGGAATCCTTCCGGGAGCTGGGGGCAGATATTTTTGCGCTTCAGGAAACGAAAATGCAGCCGGACCAGGCAATCCTGGATCTTCCGGGCTACAAGCAGTACTGGAACAGTGCGGAAAAGAAGGGGTATTCAGGCACGGCAGTCTTTACGAAGGTGGAACCGCTGTCTGTTTCCTATGGAATGGGGATGGAGGAGCACGACCATGAGGGGCGCATCATCACGTTGGAGTTTCCGGCATATTATTTTGTCACAGTTTACACGCCGAATTCCAAGCGTGCCTTGGAACGGCTGGGATATCGCATGGAATGGGAAGATGCCTTCCGTGGCTACCTGTTGGGACTGGATGCGAAAAAGCCCGTGATTGTTTGTGGCGATCTCAATGTGGCTCATGAGGAGATTGATCTGAAGAACCCGAAGACGAATCATCATAATGCCGGTTTCACTGATGAGGAGAGAGGAAAATTCACGGAGCTTCTGCAGTCGGGGTTTTCTGATACCTTCCGGGCGCTTTATCCGGAGAGGGGCGGAATTTATACCTGGTGGTCGTATCTAAGGAAGGCAAGGGATACCAATGCAGGATGGCGCATCGACTACTTTGTGGTATCTTCCCGTTTCATGGCTCAGGTACGGGATGCGACCATCCATAACGAGATTTATGGCAGTGACCATTGCCCGGTGGGTTTGGAACTCCATGAGGAGCTTGTTTGATGGATGGCAGATTTTTGTTGTTCTTTTGGCAAGACTTGAACAACAGAGGTGCAAGTGATTGACAAGTGCGTTTATAGATGATACACTTAAGATATAAATGGAGGAGTGTACCTTGAGTGGCTTGACAGGATGTGTTAGGAAGGATTCTACGGATGGAAGGAGAATGACGTATGGCTTATACGGTTTCATCAATCGCGAATAATACATATTCGATGTTTCATTTTGCATCGAAGAATGGGGCATCTTTGTTTGGAAGCAACAGTTCCAAAAAGGCAAACGATGGCATTTCGGCGATGTGGAACAATTATGCGAATTCGCAGAATAGTTCCTATGGCATTACGGCTGCCAACGTATACGGGGTGAAATCCAGCGCCAGGGAAGTTCTGTCCTCCTATGAAGATGCGAAAAAGACGTTTCATGCTGAGTACAGCTCTACGATGGAGGATCTCTCCAAGGCCGTGAAGTCTGTGAATTCCACGGATTTCCATGTCGGAAAGGATGCTCTTGCGAAGACGCAGGTCACAACGACGGACAAGGACGGAAAAACGAATACGACAACGAAGCTTGATATGAGCGATGAACTCAAGACCGCTATGAAGAATGTGAAGGGGCTTGTAGATGCCTATAACGGTGCGATTGACCTCTTCCAGGAGAATGCGCCGCTTTCTAACCGTATGCAGAACATGAGCGATATGTTCTCGGACACTAAGTATCGGGCTTCGAACTATGAAAGTATCGGTATTTCTGTAGGAAAGGATGGAGCACTTTCCATAAATGAGGAGAAACTGGCGGATGCGATTGTTTCTTCTCCCGACAAAGTAGCGCGCATCGTGGGGAAGGAAGGATTGGCCGGCAAAGCGGAATCCCATAAGCAGACAGCCGATTACCAGAAAGACAAACTTTTCCCATCGGCTTCGTCTATGTTCGGCTCGGAGTTGAAGACGGCACAAGCCTATACGGGCAGTGGAGCATCTCGCATGAATAGCTATATGAATGTAGGGAATCTTGTTAGCATGTATTTCTGATATGTATTTCTCAATGTTTTCTGCTGTCCTGGCATCTTGCCGGGGCAGCTTTTTGTGTGCGAGAAAGGATTGGATGGGAAATGGATCGTGGAGATGTGAAGGAACTGCCCGTTTTGCAATGGTTTCCGGGGCATATGAAAAAAGCCAGGTGCATTATTGAAGAGAACCTGAAATTAGTGGATGTGGTAGTGGAACTTTTGGATGCGAGGATTCCCATGAGCAGTGCGAATCCTATGCTGAAGGAAATCATAGCCGGGAAGCCGAGAGTCATCGCCTTGAACAAATCGGATCTGGCGGATCCCGCCATGACAAAAAAATGGCTGGAATGCTTTCATCAACAGGGCTTGCAGGCGGTGGCGATTGATTCGGTGAAAGGAACAGGCATAAAAACTTTGATAAAGCTGTCGGAGGAACTGGCGCGGCCAAGGACGGAAAAGCTCGTGGAGAAAGGCGCAAAAGCAAGATCGGCTCGTTGCATGATTCTTGGCATCCCGAATGTGGGCAAGTCCTCCCTCATCAATCGCCTGGCAGGCGCGGTGAAGGCGAAGACTGCAGACAAGCCCGGTGTGACACGGGCGAAGCAATGGATACGGATAGGATCGAATGTGGAACTCCTGGATACACCGGGAATTCTCTGGCCGAAATTTGAGGATAGGATGGTAGGCCTGAAACTGGCCTTTGTTGGCTCAATCAATGATGAAATCTATGATTTGGAACAGGTATCGCTGCTGCTTCTGGAACTATTGCAGCGCAGTTATCCGGAACGTCTGGCAGAACGGTTCAAGCTTGCGGAAATGCCGGAAACAGGGCAGGAGCTATTGGACAGCATCGGGAGGAAACGGGGATGTCTGCTGAAAGGCGGCATCATTGACCGGGAAAAGGTATGGCGCATTGTCATGTCAGAATTCCGTTCAGGCAAGCTTGGCAAGGTAACTTTGGATGAGCCAGAAAAAATTTGAAAAAAGCTGTCAGGTGATTTAATGAATTTGGCAAAAATGACGATAAAAGAGATAGAGAGTATTTTGGCTGCGGGTCATGTTTCTCCCGAACTGTTGAACGAGTGTGGCAAAGATAGCCGCAAGGCAGTACAGCGCCTGATACGCCGTTATGAGAGGGAACAGCAGGAACGGCAGAGAGTATCGCAATTGTACGCTTTTGAGGAGCTGGCGGCAATGGAGGGCATGGAGCTTGTGGCTGGCGTGGATGAGGCCGGCCGTGGGCCTCTGGCCGGCCCGGTTTCCGTGGCAGCAGTGATTCTTCCGCGTGGGTTGTTCCTTCCCAAACTCAACGATTCCAAGAAGATTTCGGCGAAGGTCCGCGAGGAACTTTACGAGCTGATACATGAGAAAGCAGTTGCTGTCGGTACGTCTTTTGTGGATGCAAAGACGATCGACCGGGTGAACATCTATCAGGCAACCATCAATGGCATGTATGAAGCTATTTTTTCCCTGGTGCCGGAGCCGCAGAAAGTGCTCATCGATGCAGTTCCTTTGGACAATCTCCCAATGCCGTCGCTTTCCGTGGTCAAGGGAGATGAAAAATCGGCATCGATTGCAGCGGCATCTATCATAGCCAAGGTCAGGCGTGATCGCTTGATGATGGAATATGACCGGGAGTATCCGGAATATGGTTTTGCCAGGAACAAGGGCTATGGAACCGCAGAACATCTCAAGGCACTCCGGAAGTACGGACCCTGCGCTGTTCATAGGCTTTCTTTTGAGCCCGTTCGTTCCATTGCATTAAGGGAAGGAATCAGATAGCATAAGTGGAGGTGCAAGAATATGCCCATGGAAACCAATATGCCCATTGGCATACGTCCGATTAACCGGCCTTCTGCGCCATCAGGGACGGAAGGAGTTAGCCGGCGCGGTGACGGGGGAAGTTCCTCTGCCTTCAGTCCCCGAACAGATGTAGCCATAAAAACAGCAGTGGAAGACATGGCGGGGCTTCTTGCCAAGATTTCCAACGAACAGGCAGACAATCTGGAAAAAATGCCCAAGGATTTGCAAAATGTCGTACAAAATGTCATGAAACAGGCATTTTCTATGGAGGAAACGCTGTCCCAGGGGATTGGAAGCACACTGGAGAGCCAGAGGTTTTCATTGGAGCAGCTGACAGCTCTTTCCCGCATGCTTTACCAGCTCGGAAATTTGGTGGAGAAGGGATTTTCTACAGATTTCGGTGATGACCTTCAGGCGCTCCTTAAGAACTTGAAGACTTATATGACAACAGAAGAGGGAAATTCCCTGGAACCGGTTTTGCTAAATAAAGTGGCGTTTGAGCTGTTGGATACGAAAACATTGGAGGATTTGCCGGAAGTGTTGCAGCAGTTGCTGGCTCAGGCTCAGGTCTCCGGTGGTTCACAAGTGTCAAACCAGGGGGGAGAATCTTCTTCTTTGGGATTTTTGAAGCAGCTTGTGAAATATTTCATGCCCCAGCCGACTACTAATCCGGAAGGTGGGGAAACTGCGTATCATACGGCGAAACAAAATGCGAACCAGCCGCAAGGCCAGCAGGCAGGGAATGCGAACCAGCCGCAAGGCCAGCAGGCAGGGAATGCGAACCAGCCGCAGGGTCAGCAGGCAGGGAATGCGAACCAGCCGCAGGGTCAGCAGGCAGGCAATGCGAACCAGCCGCAAGGCCAGCAGGCAGGGAATGCGAACCAGTCGCAAGGTCAGCAGGCAGGGAATGTGAACCAGCCGCAAGGCCAGCAGGCAGGGAATGCGAACCAGCCGCAAGGTCAGCAGGCAGGGAATGCGAACCAGCCGCAGGGTCAGCAGGCAGGCAATGCGAACCAGCCACAGAGC
>CACYDT010000012.1 GCA_902773295.1 uncultured Veillonellaceae bacterium
CGGTCACTGGGGCTTGAAACGGCCTCATAAGTATCTATACATGAGATATTTGTCCACTTATGTGTAGATTTGTCGATATTATCGGCTGCTTATGAGTTCGTCCTTCAATCCGCAAACAGTTCTTTCACGCTGAGTTCCAGATCATCATACAGACTGAGTTTCAGCACAAGAGAAATTTTTTCCTTCTCTTTCTCTGAAAGCCATCTCAGCTCCTCCTCCGTATAGTCATGGTACACATTGTCAAGCCTGTATTTTCCGTCCTCCAGCAGATAGACGCTGATCGTTCTGTCTTCAGGATTTATGATCCAGTACTCCTTCACGCCGAACTTCTCGTAAGTATCTTTCTTGATCCCCAGATCGCGAAGCTGGGTTGATGGCGACAGGATCTCGACGGCAAAATCAGGTGGGCCCTCGATATGGGTTTTCTTTATTTTGCTGCGCTCGCATACCACAAGAAGATCTGGTTCCATCCAAACTCCGTCAGCAAATACGACCTTTGCGTCGGTATACACCTTGCATCTTTTTCCTTCCAGATAGTTACCGATTTTTCTGTACAGGTTTCCCTGTATGCTCTGATGCGGTATCGCTGCAGCAGATTGCATATATTCCACGCCATCTATCCTTTCGTATTTTATATGCGCCTCTTCCCGGAACTCGCAATCAGCCATCTCCCTCACCCTCCAAACGCGGCACCGCATCACTTATTGCTTCGGGTCACATTCTCACCGTAAATGGTCTTGAAATCATCCCGCATGGAAACGGGAACCCAGCCGTTCTCGTCGGCAAGTTTCCTGCATTTTTCCGCTTTCTTGGTATCCCCCAGCTCCCGCTCCAGATCATCGCACAGAAGGAAGAATGCCGCACTCTTGTACTTGTTATCGTTCACCGTATAGTTGAGCATACTGGTATCGCCGCTGGAGTTGCCGAAGGCCAGCACCGGCTGCTTGCCGATTTCTCTGGCGATTGCCTGCACTTTGTTCATCTGGAGATTCTTGATGACGAATTTGCCCCGCACCAGAGAATCTCCTTTTTTATAGGCATAATCCAGCCCATTCTTATCTCCCTGATGATCTGCCTTGATTTCGATATCGGTGCCGATGATGTGATTTTCCGGGATATGCAGGGCATCGCAAACGAGAACCCGGATCAGCTGCCGCTCGCTTCCCGAAACCACATAGACCTGGAAGCCATTGTTCTGCAGATATTGGATGGTTTCCACCATAGGAAGATAGAATGCCTCACCCCACTTCAAGTTGGTCAGGCCCTCCACCGGAGTTTCCATGAAATTCCGGACATAGGCGGTATACTCAGGATAGCCCAGCCCCTCGAACACCGCTGCCTGATGAGGTGCGCTGCTGCCGAGCTTGTCCCCGGCATCCTTGCTGCGGATGAACCGTTCCAGCCCCAAGGCAAACTCCCTGTCCGAAGGAGAAGCTTGATAGTTCTTGTCGTTGACGGCCCGCTCAATGAGCAGCATACCGTCAAAATAATAAGGTGCAGTCTCGCAGAGGAATGTCCCGTCCATGTCATAGGTAGCGATCCGGTCCTCCACGGGAATGAAATTCTTGCTCTTTGGATTGGTGACATCCTTCACATAGGAAACCAGCGCCTGATAGGAGGCGGCTTCCTTGTTCCAATACTTGAAGTTGCTGCCCTTTCCATTCACGGAAATCTGCGAGATTTCTGCCCGCGTCATCGCATCGGCGCAAGGGACCTCTGCCATAAAGCCAAGGCTCAGAGTTGCTGCCAGAACAGCGGCATAAAGTTTTTTATTTTTCACCATAATTCCCCCTATTCAACGGATACATACATCTTCATCAAAGCTTCATTGAAATATCTCATAAATTCGGCCGCCTTCTCCTCTGAGTAAAAGCCGCCTGAATACACAAACTGGCGAGACAGTTCCGTATCCCCTGCCGTATCCACCAAAGTGAACAGCAGTACCCCCATCGGCATGGATCGATCCGGCGGCAGTGGAACCTCATCAACCAAGCCGGCAATGTTTCCCAGAGAGAAAATATCTTTTTGATAAAGATAAATCAGGCTTTGCACAGTAGGTTTCCTGCCAAAAAGTCCTCCTTGGAAGGCACGATTATGGGACAGCGTATAGGCTGTCTGTTCCTTGACCTTGGACTTGAATGAGGCAGGTGTGTCATCTTTCTCCCACTGGAGCTGCAGAGGAAGGTACTTGACAAACCCCCCTGCGCTATGTCCCTTCGCGTAATCGTCCCTGCCGCTATACGTCCAGTAGATGAGCGCCCGATCCGTACCGTTGCACTTGGCTGTTGCCAGAGCCGCTGCCGCAAGATGGCATACGTTATCATCATCATCCTTTCTGGAGAAATTTTCCGTCACCACACGGGGAGCCGCATCCGGTCCGGCCAGATCCGGGTCCAATGTGCCGCTGCAGTCCTTGAGGCCATACCGTTCCTCATATTCTTTCTCCATGGCTTCCCGATTTTTGGGGAATTCCTGTTCCAGCAGGTAATAATAATAATCCGGCGGAAGTTCTTCTCCCTCATAGGCACGGCAGATATTATCCCGGATGGCACGAACCCCTGTCCCATCCGTCAGCACATGATGGAAAAGCATGTAGAAATACACACCCGATTCGGTTTTGAACATCACCCGATGGTGCAGGATTCCCCGCTCTATATCAAAGGAATCGCCGCCCTTTATCCGTTTTTGCATTTCCTCCGCCGTAAGTTCCAGCGTCAGGGTTGGGGAAAAGAGTTCCGGGTCATAGTGCTGCACGTATTCACCGGAGGAATTTCTGCGCAGTCTTGTCAGAAGAATGGGATGATGGCGATAGACCAGATCCACAGCCTGACGGAATCGTTCCGGATCCACCCCGTCCTTCAGTTTCATCAGGGAAGCAATTCTGGCAATTGGATAGTTCAGTTCTTCGCCCAATTTATCCTGCCACAGACACTGAAGCTGCAAGAGAGGCATATCCTTTCCCTGCGCTGCCGAATTCTTCTCCGCCAAACCTGTATCTGCTGCTCTGGCAATTTTTGCCAGCTTCCTCGGTGTCCTCGTATGGTACAGTTCTTCTGCCGTAAAGGAAAAGCCGCGATCTCCCGCCAGAGAGATCAAGCGAATGGAACGCAGGGAGTCCCCGCCCATCCTATAAAAATCGCTCTCTGCGCCAATCCTTCCCACTCCCAGGATTTCGGCCATCAGCTCACAGATTGCCCGTTCCCCTTCATTTGCGGGAGGCACGTACTTTCCAGCCATATCTTTCAGCTCCGGTGCGGGAAGAAGTCGGCGAAGGATCTTCCCTCTGTCACTCAAAGGCATTTCTTCCAAAGGAATGTAATAGGTGGGAAGCATATAGCGTGGCAATATCTTGGAAAGAGCAGCGAGATCGAGCTTCAAATCATCCCCCTCCATAAGGTTCCGCTCCACCGCCTCACCACGCAGATAATACAGACAGATAAAGGAACGCCCGTCTATGTCAAACCCTTTGGCTACGACGGTCTCCAGC
>CACYDT010000013.1 GCA_902773295.1 uncultured Veillonellaceae bacterium
AGTACAGTCCTCGTAGGTTCGCTAAGTTCATTATAACATTGTTTTAAATAATTTTAAATAGTTTGATTATATTTATTTACTATATGCAAGGCATGATGCTCATCGCCACGGGTACCGATAATCTGGCTCGCGTTCAAAGCGTGGCGGGGAAATTTGATGACGGCATCAAAGAGATGGAGGAAAATCTGGAAAAAGTTCGTCCCATCGTGGAAAAGGATCAAGAACTGTCTCAGAGTTATGCTCAGATCCAGCAGGATTGGAGCATATATAAGAAGGTTCTTTCGGAAGCCATGGATCTCGCCAAAGCAGGACGTTATGCTGAAGGCCGTGCCCATTACGACAAGAGAGGTGCTGCTATTGCCTCCAATATGGGCAAACATTTCGTCCAGATTTCCGTCACCGCCGATAAGGAAGCGGAAGCCATGGGGCAGGTCAGCAATGACAACGCCTTTGCCACTTCACGGAACATGGTCATTCAGAGTATCGTGATCCTGTTGATCCTCATCATCTCCTGTCTTTGGATTACAAAGGAGATCACCAATCCTCTGCACCTCATGATGGCGGCCTGCGCCAAGCTTCGCGATGGGGATTTCCGGGATGTGCCGCGCTCTGCCGCTACCGTCCGCGGGGATGAGTTCGGACAGATGGCGGATATCATTGTAGATATGCGCAGTACCATAAACAAACTCATGCACAGTACCAGCAACAGCGCAGAGCAGCTGGCCGCTTCATCACAGGAACTCACCGCCAGTGCCACGCAGTCCGCTCAGGCATCTGAGCAGGTAGCCCAGTCCGTTACCAATGCGGCCGGAGCTGTAGTGGAACAGCAGCAGAACGTGGCCGATACCATGGCGTCTGTGGATAATACCATTGTGGCCATAGATCATCTCACAAATACTGCCCGTGATGTAGCGGACAACGCAAGATCTTCTCAGGAGATGGCGGATGCCGGCAGCACTTCCATCGAAACTGCGGTGGAGAAGATCTTGAGTGTTGAGAAGATTGTGAACCATTCTGCCACAACAGTGGATAAGCTTGGGCAGAGTTCTCAGGAGATTGGTCAGATCGTAGAGACTATTTCCGCTATTTCTGAGCAGACAAATCTTCTGGCGCTCAATGCCGCCATTGAGGCCGCCCGAGCCGGTGAACACGGACGCGGCTTTGCCGTGGTCGCAGATGAGGTCAGGAAGCTCGCCGAGGAATCCCAGAATGCAGCCCAGCGTATCACCGGTCTCATCGGCGGCATTCAGGCGGATACGGGAGAGGCGGTATCCGCCATGCGGGAGGGCAGCACCGCAGTCAAGGAAGGCACCCAATCTGTGGAGAAACTGCGGGAAACCTTTGAGCAGATACGCACCGCTTCCGGCGAAGTCACACAGAGGGTTCATGGCATGACGCAGGATCTCCAGCATGTGGCACGGGAGGCTGACAACATCAAGTCGAAGTCCCAGCAGATTTCCTCTGACGGAGGCAAGGTTTCCCAAGAGATGGAGACGGTGTCCGCTGCTTCGGAGGAACAGTCCGCATCTTCCAACGAGATTGCCACTGCCAGCAGCTCTTTGGCTGAGCTGGCACAAGGCCTTCAGAATTCCTTGCGAAAATTTAAGTTTTGATCTTCATGAAGGACACGCCCCTGCCGGATTAGCGAATATCCAGCAGAGGCATGGTTGATGGATGATAAGTCAGGTGATACGCCTTGAAGTTAATCAATCTCCAAACTGATCCGGTTCGTGCTGTACTTAGGGAACTTTTGCAGGACAAAACTACAAAGCAGAATATTATGTTTGCTACGGATGCCTATTCAGACAGCGGAATAAGCCCTCGCACACCGATCACGGTTGATGTATTGCTGGGCATGGATTCTCTGGATCTTCAGCCACGGGTGCTGAAAAGCTTGGAAGAACAATCCAAGCGAACCCGCAAGAATGCTGAGGTGTTCACCCCTTCTTGGGTTTGCAACAAGATGAATAACAACTGTGATGATGTCTGGTTTGGCAGGGAAAATGTCTTCAATACCGAGTGCGAGCAGGGCTGGGTTACAAACATAGGTAAAATAGAGTTCCCAAAGCGTAAGCGTTGGCAGCGGTATATTGATTCCAAGCGGCTGGAGATTACCTGTGGAGAGGCACCCTACTTGGTGTCACGCTATGATACTACCACTGCCGAAATCAT
>CACYDT010000014.1 GCA_902773295.1 uncultured Veillonellaceae bacterium
CTCGGCTTGTCGTGAGTAGTTAACGAACAACAAAATTTATAAAAATATTTAACATTGTTTGTTAAGTTTGATTATAAATACAGCATTATACCACATACCGGCTTTGCAATGCAAAACCGTGATGCAGGGGGCCGCTGCCCTGTCCCAGATCCAGCATGGCGGAAAGGGCTCCCGTCAGGTATTCCTTTGCCTGCCCCACAGCTGCTTCCAGAGAAAGACCCTTGGCCAGGTTGGAGGCAATGGCGCTGGAAAGCGTGCATCCCGTGCCATGGGTATTGGGGTTGCCGATGCGCTTTGCCCGATACCATCTGCTTCCTGCCTCGGTACAGAGCACATCATCCGCATCCTCGCCGAAATGGCCGCCCTTGCCAAGAACCGCTGCATGATACTCTTGACGGAGTTTGCCTGCGGCGGCCTCCATGGCCGCCGCACTGTCGATTTCCTCCCCCGACAGGCAGGCCAGTTCCGGCACGTTGGGCGTGATGATCGTTGCCAGAGGGAACAGTTTCGCCTTCATGATCCGGACAGCCTCGTCCTTGATGAGGCGGGCGCCGCTTGTCGCCACCATGACGGGATCCACGACAATGTTCCCCGCCTCATATTCCAGAAGTTTTCGGGCAATCACTTCGATGAGCTCCGGCGAAGAAACCATGCCCACTTTCACAGCATCCGGGCGGATGTCCCGGAACACCGCATCCAACTGCGCCGCCAGAAATTCCGGTGTTGCCTCCATAATATCCGTCACTCCTGTGGTATTCTGCGCCGTAAGAGCTGTTACCGCGCTCATCCCATAGACCCCGTTGGCCAGCATGGTCTTGAGATCCGCCTGGATTCCTGCGCCGCCGCTGGAATCGCTTCCTGCTATCGTCAATGCCGTCCTCATTGTCATGTTCCTCTCCTTCAGATTGGCTGTGATTTTTCGTGCTTCCCTGCCGTTCCTTCACTTCCGGGCGATGGTCTGTGTCAGTTGCTGGATGCTGTCATTCAGTGCCCCCAGCTTGCTCTCGATGCGAACCAAAAGGAACGCAGTCACAGCAATCGGGAAGCCCAGATTCCCCACGGCGCTCAGGTATTCTGTCATAGGTATTCCCCCTTTCACCCAAAGACATGCAAAAAGCAGCGCAAAAATCAGCGTCCCCGTGCTTCCAATGCCTCATAATCCCTTCTCAATGCCTCCGGCCAAAGGGATGTGTCAATATAAGGACGCACCTCGGAAATCGGTGCAATCAGCAAAAGCCCCAAAGCCCCGAATTGACGGGCAGTACCACTATGCTTCTCGATCCATGCAACCACATCCTTCTTCATCCGCAGCAATTCCTCCTGCATACCGGGAGCATGGACATCCTCCGCTACCAGATTCCAGTACTCATGGTACCATTCCTGCTGAAGGAGTATCTGAAGCGGGTGTTGTGCAGCATTCAGCAACGCAACCGACATCCTCCGTTTTTTGCTAAAAGTCACCAGTTCCGGAACCATTGTCTCGCAAAGATTCAATTGAGCGGAGAGCGCCTGTATTTTCTTGCGCAGGGCGTTCTCCTGCTCCAGGCTCCAGACATCCAGCACGAATTCAACCAATGTACGGATATAAAAAGAAGGCATTTTTCCAAAATGCTGTTCCAGGCACCCCGCCAGCTGCGCCCGAAAGGCTGCCGTCCCAATCTTTGCGGCAGTCATTTTCAATTGATGGACCATCAAGCGCAGGAAGAAGTTATAGATTTTCTCCTCATCCTCCTGTGCCAGCGCTTCCCCCCCACTCGCTTCTGATTTGGACAGAAAGTCAGCCACCATGGGAAGCAGGGTGCAAAAAATCTCGATATAGCTGAAATCTTCCCTTGCCATCTCATGGGAGATGCTGGCTTTTCTCACATGGTAATCATACAGCATGTCATTGACCACCACCGCTCTCGGGGAATGGAACAAGACGCGGAAATGAAAGAAGATATCCTCGAACGGCCCGTTGTTGAAGCGCACATGATATTTCTCGACAATACTGCTGCGGACCAGGGAACCCCATGTGGTCAGATTGAATTCAAAGCTCTCCAAGCGTTCCAGAATCTCCCGGCGTCCTTCCGCCACAAAATTGCTGCACATATGCGGAGCCATCGTCCCATCCTCATAGGCCAATACGGAGCCGCAGGAAACATACCCTGCCTGGGTTCTTTCCGCCGTTTCATAGAGCGTCCGGATATATCCCGGCCGAACGGAATCGTCGCTGTCAATGAAACCGATGTACTTCCCTCTGGCTACCTCAAGGCCGCGATTCCTTGCCCCGCCCGGCCCCATATTTCTCTCATTCCGCAAAATGCGAAGCGGAGGAGCATCTTTGGGCCAGGATCTCTCCAGCAGCTCTGCTCCTCCATCCGTGGAACAGTCATCCACTGCCACAACCTCGAAATCCCGGAAGTCCTGCGCAAGAATGCTGCCAAAGCACCTCTTGCAAAACCTTGCTGCATTGTAGATCGGGACAATAATGGATACTTCCGGTGCAGCATCCATCGTCGTCCCCGCTTTCCGTTCCTTTCCCATCTGCTTCCCTCCGTAAATCAATGGCCAGAAAAGCACCGGGTTCTTCCGGTGCTTTTCGTTTTCACTTATCATAATGCGTCACATTGAACTTCGGCTCCGAGTCACCGGCCGGGATCTGCTCCTTTTCCTCCAGAGGCACCTGATCGTGCTCAGCCTTTACCGGCTCCGCCAGTGCGGGACCGATAGGAGCCGGATCGCCGTCTTTCGGCTCATCTTCCTTGCGGAGGGAGAGCTTCGTCTTGCTGTCAGGACTTGGAGGCGGAAGCGCATCATCGTCCTTCCGTATGACCGGTGCCGCAATCCTTCCCGTGGTGAGAAGCTCTTCCAGTTCCTTGGCGCTCAGAGTCTCCCGCTCGATGAGCGCCTGGGCGATGAGTTCCAGCTTGTCCCGGTTCTCCGTGATGATTTTGCGGCATGCCTCATAAGCCTCTTCCATATACTTGCGGACTTCTTTGTCAATCTCGCAGGCGACTTCCTCCGAGTAATTGCGCTGATGGTTGAAATCCCTGCCAAGGAAGACCTGGTGTTCCTGCCCTTCCCCATAGGAAACAGGCCCCAAAACATCGCTCATGCCATACTGCATGATCATGCTCCGGACAATTCGCGAGGCCTGCTGGATATCCTGGGATGCTCCCGTGCTGATTTCCTTGAGCATCACTTCCTCTGCGACCCGTCCGCCCATGGCAACCTTCAGGCGATCCATGAGCTCCGAGCGCGTGGCATAGGAGCGATCCTCCTTCGGAAGCATGAGCGTATATCCTCCTGCGCGCCCACGGGGAATGATTGTGACCTTGTGAACGGGATCCGCATGTTTGAGCATCATGCCAACAAGTGTATGTCCGCCCTCATGATATGCCGTGAGCTTTTTCTCGTCATCGCTCATGACATGGGACTTGCGTTCCGGCCCCGCCATCACGCGCTCAATGGATTCCTCAAGCTCCGGCATGGCGATTTTCTTCTTGTTGCGCCGTGCCGCCAAAAGAGCCGCCTCATTCACGAGATTCGAAAGATCCGCTCCCGTAAAACCGGGGGTCCGGCGGGCAAGGATATCCAAATCGGCATCCTCAGCCACGGGCTTCCCCTTCGTATGGACCTTCAGAATGGCAAGGCGCCCCCGCACATCAGGCTTGTCCACTACAATCTGCCGGTCAAAACGCCCCGGCCTCAAGAGCGCGGGATCCAGGATATCCGGCCGGTTCGTCGCCGCAACGATAATGATTCCCTCATTTGCCGCAAAGCCATCCATTTCCACAAGCAACTGGTTGAGTGTCTGCTCCCGCTCGTCATGCCCGCCGCCGACACCGGCACCGCGCTGGCGGCCAACCGCATCGATCTCATCAATGAAGACAATGCAGGGCGCATTCTTCTTTGCCTGCTCGAAAAGGTCGCGCACACGGGAGGCTCCCACGCCCACGAACATCTCGACAAAGTCCGAGCCGCTGATGGAGAAGAAGGGAACCCCCGCTTCCCCTGCCACAGCTTTCGCAAGAAGGGTCTTGCCCGTACCCGGAGGGCCGAAGAGCAGCACGCCTTTCGGAATGCGCGCACCGAGATCGTTGAACTTCTTCGGATGCTTGAGGAATTCCACAACCTCCTCCAGTTCCTGCTTCGCCTCGTCCGCCCCGGCCACATCCTGGAAGGTGACTTTGATCTTGTCGCTTCCGCTCATGCGCGCCCGGCTCCTGCCAAAGGACATCACCCTGCCGCCCCCGCCCTGGGTCTGCTGCATGATGAAAAACCACACGCCAATGAGCAGGAGAATCGGCAGAATCGAGGAGAGCATCGTGGACCACCATGGAGGCTCAGGAGGATTCTCCGCCGAAATTTCCAGGTTCTTTGCCTGCAGCTTGTCATAAAGCCCCGGATCATTGTTCGGATAATTCGGCGTAATCGTCGTGAACTCCGTGCCATCCGCCAGAACCCCCCGGATCATATTATTGATGATCGTCACTTTCGCGACCTCGCCCTGATCCACCTTCTGCAAGAATTCCGTATATCCGACTTCCTGCCGCACGGTATTCTTCACGGAAAAGTAATCGATAATGGATATGGCAACAAGGATAATCAGCAGGTAAAAACCCACGTTGCGTAAAAACTTGTTCAAACCGGGACCTCCCTCTCCTGCAAAACACCACAGGAATCAATTCCGCATATATTATAACGCAGTTGTTCAAGTTTTACCATAGGCAAAACATTCTTCTTGGAGTTTCTCAGGTATAGACCTCCCGCTTCAAGACCCCGATATAGGGAAGGTTCCTGTACTTCTCTGCATAGTCCAGACCATAGCCCACGAGGAACTCATCAGGAACCTCAAAGCCGCAATAATCGATGGGCACCTCCACCGTGCGGCGGGACGGCTTGCTCAGGAAAGCGCAGAGCTTCACGCTGGCTGCCTTGCGAAGGCGGATGTAATCCAAAAGATAATGCATGGTGGTGCCGGAGTCAATGATATCCTCAACGATGACCACATGCTTCCCGTCAATATCATAGTCGAGATCCTTCAGAATCCTGACCGTCCCGCTGGATTCCATGGCATCCCCGTAGCTGGAAGCGATCATGAAATCGAACTGGACCGGCAGGGATATCTGGCGGACGAGATCCGTAAAGAAGATCGCAGCCCCTTTCAATATGCCGATACAAAAAATCCCCTCCGGCACATGGGCATAATCCCGGCTGATTACCTCGCCCAGAGACTTAACCTTTGCCCGGATGTCCTCCTCCGTGAACACGATTTTCTCGATGTCATCCTTCATCATGCGTCATACCTTCCTTCTTCAGTTTCTCAACTCTCAGATAAAGCACCCGTTCCGTGGACGGCCCAAGAGCATAAAGGCTGCTGCGCCGCAACGGGGGAAGCCAGAGCACCTCATTCCCGGAAACGAAGACCGGCATGCGATTCCGTTCCCCCTTCGGAACATGCTCGTCAACCAAAAGCTTCTTCAGGGATTTATGCCCCATGGACAGGGAAATCCTGTCCCCTTTCCGGCGGGTACGAACGAGCACCTCCCCCGACAGGCAACCATAATCACAATAATATTCTTCGGAGGCCGTATGTTCCGGTTTTTCCCGAAGCAGAAGCGCCTCCACGCAAATCCCGTATTCCGGGAGAAGCGTTCTTCCGGGTACGCAGAGCGCATACTCCGGCAATTCCTTCTCCGAAAGCTTTTCCTTCCATCGGAACAGCCGCATCCACCCATAGGAAAGCTCTGCCATCCACCCCCCCGGCAATTCCCTTCTCTCCCCTGTCCTGCCATGAAGCAGAAGATCGCGAAGGGAAGAGAAATGATGAAACTCCAGATCCTTCAGCCCCCCCACCGCTTCCTGCACAAAGCGGCGCAGGAGAGCGCGCTGCAAGGCCGGCGGGTAAGAGCGGAACATTGCCTGGGAAAGCTCCGTCACGTCTCCATGCCGGACAGCCGCAGAGAAGATTCCCTGCACTTCCCCCGCAATGTAGGCCCTTTGTTCTGCCGCAAGCTCCGCCAGATGGCAAAGGGAGAGGACAATGCCGGGGTTATAGTCCTTCATGAGCCGTGGCAGCAAATCCAGCCGCACGCGGTTACGCGTACAGGCGGGAATGTCATTCGTAGCATCATGCCTCGGCTCCAGCCCCCTTGCCACGCAGAAATCCTCCAATTCACGTTTCCTCGCAGAAAGAAAAGGGCGGACAATGTGGCCGGAACGCGGCAGCATGGCGGCAAGACCATCCATCCCGCTGCCCCGCAGGATCCGCAGGAGAACCGTTTCCGCCTGGTCATCCGCATGATGGGCGGTCGCAATGGAGTCATAGCCAAGTTCCCGGCGAAGCCGCTCCAGAAACCCATAGCGAAGCTCCCTGGCAGCCGTTTCCACAGAGATGCCCTTCTTCTTTGCCAGAATCGGTACCTTCGCAGAATCCATGCGAAACATCAGCCCGTGTTCCCTGCACCATTCCTCCACAAACCTGGCATCCTGCACGGCATCCTGTCCACGGATGCCATGCTCGAAATGGGCAATGCAGAGCCGCAGTCCCCATGGCTTCCTCCGTTCATACAGGAACTGCGCCAGCGCCATGGAATCCGGGCCGCCGGAACAGGCCACAACGATCCCTTCTCCCTGACGGAAAAGACCATGGAACCGACAAAACTCCTCCACATGCTGCAGCATCTTCCCACACCCCAAGGAACTGTCCATAAACTCCGTGCGAAACGGTGTTTCGCACTACGCCCTTACACGAAAACTAAGCTCATCTGCGCTCTTGCGGGCTTGATCCGCTAATTTTTCATAGTAAATAAAACAGGGACGTGCAAAGCACGCCCCATGCATGCACCTTCACCAAGTGCCCTGAGAACTTTTAATCCGATCTGCGCGACCCACGCCCACCACGCTTTGAATCCGTTTTCCTGCGAAGATCCGTGAGCCGCTCATCGCTGTCCTTAAGGAATTTCGACAGCTTGTCCTCAAAGGAGGGCGTCGAATTGGCAAACCTGTTCGGTTTGCGAAAATCCCGCATCCCATGCTGCGGACGGAGCGAAGGAGTCTGTCCCGGTTGCGCCGCATCTTCCTTCTTTTCCTGAAGCTGTTTGATGGACAGGCCAATCTTGCCCCTCTCATCCACGCTCAATACCTTTACCCTGACCTGATCCCTCTCCTTCAGGAAATCATGGACGTCCTTCACATAGACGTCAGCAACCTCAGATATGTGGACAAGGCCAACCTTGCCCTCGGGCAGTTCAACAAAGGCACCAAAATTCGTGATGCCGGTCACTACGCCTTCTACCACACTGCCTACTTCAATGGACAAAACAATTCTTCCTCCTTAAATTCCCGCACAAAATGTGCCTAGCTGCGCTTCCTTCCTGCAGGAAGCTAATTCCGTCCTTTTCTCACCGTACTGTACGGTATTTCATCCGGTCGTGTCATTCCGAGCTCCTCCCGGGCAATGCGCTCGATATACGCAGGATCGCTGAGCATCTCCCTCTCCTCGCGCAGTGCCGCATTTTCCTTCTGTGCCTCCTGAAGCCGCGCATCTGCGGAAGCCTGATCTCTGTTCACCTGGTTCAGGTAAAACTGCTGCGAAATGAGCACCGACGAAAAATACAGGACAATGATGATTGCGGCCAGAAGAAACCAATGGAACGTCTTTTCTTTTTTCTCCTCTGCCGGCTTCCCCATCGAAACACTTCCTTCAAGCAACACAATGACATGACCATGCATGTCCTATGATACAAAGATTTTTCTTTTTCTGCAAGTAGTTTCCAAATTATTTCTCCGACCACTGGAAATAATTTGTTGAGGCTATGCGCCTGTACACCGAGTTGCAGAAACGACACGCAAAATGATCCTTGACATTCTCCATATCCGGCTTGCCATTCACGATGCGCACGGGCTGCCCTTCCACAAAGTCCATGCGCTCGCCGCACCGCGGGCAGGTGCATTTCCCGTCTGCCTCCCGCTTGAGCTCCATCGGCGGGATATCCCCCGTCCTGACAAGCTTCTTCGGTTTCATTTTTTCGGGCAAAGGGAACTCATCATAGTACCCTGAGTTCAGCAGTTCCTGGTAATAGATGCCGCACGACTCGCATGGATACTTTGGCAATACCGAACTCATGTCAACTTTCCCAGCTACAACCGATACAGCCCCCCCTTCGATAAAACCGAGTTCCCGCCCGCATTTGGGGCAGACAAATTTCTTGTTTTCATTCCGTTGCAATTTCGTTACGGCCATTTCCATCACCAGATCCACAAGCGAATTTTTGCCCTCTCAAAAATCTATCTCCTATCTATTTCCATGCAAAAGCGCAAAAACCTCCTGCCCAAAAGAAAAATCTTCAAATTTTCTTTTGGGCAGGACCTTAGGTCACTCTCCGTGAAGGTTCCTTTGGATTGCCTCCACGATATCCCTTGTGGCATATGGGCGGGCACAGGCCAGTGCCTGCCGGTGCATGTGCGCGAGCTTCGTCTCGTCAAACAGGATCCCGGACACCGCTTGGGAAAGGGACTCGCCATGATGCACCCACGCGGCTGTCCCATGCTCCGAGGCATACACCGCATTCTCCGTCTCCGGCCCCGGAATCGGCTCGCGCAGAAGCATGGGAAGTCCCAGTACAAAAGCCTCGCTCATAGTAAGCGCTCCCGGCTTTGTAATGAGAAGATCCGCTGCTGACATGAGAAGATACACCTGATCTGTATAGCCCCAAACCTTGATGGTATGGCGGGAGCTTTTCCCAAAAAGTTCCACCTTCCGACGAAGCTCCTCGTTCCGTCCCGCTACCACGAGCAGGACAAGCGGGCAGTCCACGTTCTCCAGATCCTCCAGGGACTCCTCGATTCCCCCGAGGCCCAACCCCCCGCCCATGAGCAGAACTGCCTTCCCATCTCCCCCGATTCCAAGGGATCTCCTGGCTTCTTCCCTGGAAGGCGCTCCCAGAATATTTTCCGACACGGAAATCCCAGGCGCAAAGACCGCCTCTGCGGAAAAGCCCTTTGCCAAAAGCCCCTGCCGCATTTCCTCCGTCGCCGTGAAATACAGATCCACCTGCGGGTAGATCCAGATCTGATGCAGGGAATAGTCCGTAAGCACCGCCACCAGACGGAAGCCGCCGTGACCGAGCCGCTTCGCCAGCGATGCGGCGCCCTCCGGAAAGGGATGCGTGCACACGAGAACATCGGGGCGATATGTCTGCAAGATCCGGCGCATCGTTCCATAGGTCGCCGCGGCAAACATGCTCTGAGCCAACGTGCCGCTGGAACCGCTTCCGGACACCTTGTAGAAAACATCGTACAGATTGGGCACAAAATCCAGCATCCTTAAATACAGTGACTTTAGAAAGCCATTGAATCTTGATGTTCCATAGGACATGAAATCCACCGTCCGTATCTCATCCCCCGGAAACCTGCACCGCAGTTCCTGTTCCACCGCCTCAGCGGCCCGAATGTGCCCCGAACCGATGGAAGCCGTCATTATGAGGAACTTCCTCGTCCGCATCAAACGCTCTCCTTCTACGCTGTAAGACCTCCGTCAACGCTCCATGCCGCCCCCGTCACAAAGGATGCCGCAGGCGATGCCAGAAACACGATGACAGATGCTGCCTCTTCCACGCGCCCAATCCTTCCCATAGGATATACCGACTGCATTTCCCGCAGGGTTTCCTCCCGCGAGTTTCCTTCCGCCAGCTGGCGTTCTGTCATCGGCGTCAGGATATCCCCCGGACAGACACAGTTTACCCGCAGACCGAAGCTTGCCACTTCCAATGCCAGTGACCGTGTGAAAAGCGCAACAGCCCCCTTGGATGCGCAATAAGCCGTGCATCCGTAGTTCCCATGGAGTCCGGCATCCGATGACACATTCACAATCGCCGCATCCTTCTCTTTCCTGAGTTCCGGCACTGCATACCGGCACATGAAATAGGTTCCCTTCACATTCACATCCATCACCCGGTCAAAAAGCTCCTCCGTCATGGATTCGATGGGCTGTTCGAGATAGATGCCTGCCGAATTCACCAGCACATCCACACCGCCCAGCCATGCCGTGCCATCCTCCACAAGACTGCGGCAATCCTCGGGCTTCGCCACATCGCATGGGACATAAGCCGCCCTGCTGCGAACCCCTGGGGGAAGGGACTGCAGCGCTTCCTCCCCCCGCCCGGAAGAACGCCCTGCCAGGACGACCCTGGCGCCCTGCTCCAAAAACATGGAAGCAGCAGCCAGGCCAATGCCGGAGGTTCCCCCGGTGATGATTACCCGCTTCTCCTTCATATTCTCACCCGAATCCGCAGCATGAACATTCATCGGCAGCCAAAACGGCAGTGCACTAAGCTCAGTCTGCGCCTGCGGCTTGACTTCTTGGATTTTCATAGTAAAAAACCGGGTTCTCCGAACCCGGCCATAGATAAACAGAATGATTATTTATTGACAGCATCCTTCAAAGCCTTGCCGGCCTTGAACACCGGATTCTTGGAAGCAGGAATATCGATTTCCTTGCCCGTCTGGGGATTGCGGCCCTTGCGCGCAGAGCGCTCCTTGACCTCAAAAGTGCCAAAGCCGATAATCTGGACTTTATCATCTGCCACAAGTGCTTCCTCGACACTGGAGAAAAAAGCATTCACTGCCTTCTCCGCATCCTTCTTCGTCAGGCCGGACTTCTCCGCCATCTTAGCTACCAATTCAGTTTTGTTCACGATCGTAGCCTCCTTAATAATTTATTGGCAATAGATACGCCCGCCATATATCGGGGCTTCTCTTTCCACTCAACAAAATGTAACAGAAAACCATTGAAAAATCAAGGGCTTCCTGAAAAAAAGGCAAAAAATGATGGAAAGAATTACAGATGCGGGACAAAAACGCTCGTGAGATGATCCATATCCGGCTGGCGATCCATTTCAAACAGCGGGATCCGGCGCACAGACTCATCCGGCAAAGCCAGGTGACGGACGTACATCACCTCATGTTCATCGGGGAACATCTCGAGGAGCATGATTTTCGCATCCGAGGCAATCCTCTGCTCATATACCTGCGTCAATACCAGGGACACGCCACGGCAAGCCGGGATCCTGTCCACATCCATCGCATCGAGAACGGCAATCCCTTCAATGGGATCCACTCCCAGACGTGCATACAGGACCTCCAAAAAACTCATGCCCGCGAGGATGCGCAAAGAAATGCCGGCCTCTTTCGCCTTGTCTCTCAGAAGGACCACCGTGCGCTCCGCTACGGAAGGGCTGCCCGGCACTGCATAGACCACACGATCGCCTCTTTGCGCCCGCGCCAGGAGATCCGCCACAATGTGTTCATACAAAGAAGAGAAATCCTCCGCCTCTTCATAGAACCTGTCATAGGAATCGAATACCAGACCCTTCCGCCGAAGCGGCTCAACCGTGGGATGGACGGACGTCCGCAAAAGCAGGCAGGATGCCCCGCACAGTATTTCCCACGTTTCCATCGTAATGAGCCCGAATCTTCCGGGTCCAAGCCCCACCACTGTGATCTCTCCCATTGTCTTCCTCCCCTGTTCCCGGCGCTATGCCAAAGCCCGGGCTGATTTCGTCTGAAAGGCTTCCTCATCTCCCGACAGCATCATGAGCACCCTTGTGACAAAGCCCATAATATTCTTTTTATAGGCAGGCAAGAGCCTGAACTGCATCATATGGCGCTCCGGCATCATCCGGACATTGCGCCCGAACGTATCCTCCAGCTTCATGATTCCCTTGACCGCAAAATGAGGCTTATCCAAAAGCACCAGTTCCAGCAGAGCCGTCTTCTGGACAATGGACTTCACGCCAATGTCCCTGGCATAATTCTTGATGCGCGCCACCGCCAGAAGATTCATGATGCTGTTGCTCGGCTCCCCAAAGCGGTCAATGAGCTCATCTAAAAGCCCCCGGATCTCCTCGTTCTTCCGAATGGCCGCAATGCGCTGATAGAGTTCGATCTTATGCATGGCATCACTGATATAGCCGCCATCAATGTATGCCTCCGCCTGCAGGTCAATGACCGGCTCAGGCTTCTCCTCGATGGGCTTGTCCTTCCTGAGCGCCTCCACTGCCTCCTCCAGAAGCTTGCAGTACATCTCGAATCCCACGCTGGCAATATGCCCGTGCTGCTGGGAGCCAAGGAGATTCCCGGCGCCCCGTATCTCCAAATCCCGCATGGCGATTTTGAAGCCTGCTCCCAATTCCGCAAATTCTTTCATGGACTGCAGGCGCTTCTCCGCCGTCTCTGTCAGGATCTTATCGGCCCGGTAGACAAAATAGGCAAAGGCCATTTGATGGGAGCGCCCCACGCGCCCCCGCATCTGGTAGAGCTGCGAAAGGCCGAAATGATCCGCATCATAGACAATAATGGTATTCGCATTCGCCACATCCAGTCCATTTTCCACAATGCTCGTCGCCAGAAGGATATCGTAAAGACCCTCATAGAAATCCATCATGACCCGCTCCAGAAGTTCCTCCGGCATCTGCCCATGGGCTGTCATGATGCGTGCATCCGGCACGATTTCCTCCAGATGCGCCTTCATGCGGTCGATGGTCTCCACACGGTTGTAGACAAAATACACCTGCCCTCCCCGCTTGATTTCCCTCTTGATCGCATTGGCAATGACTGCATCATTGTTCTCGATGACATAGGTCTGTACCGGGAATCTCTCCGCCGGCGGCGACTCGATGATGCTCATGTCCCTTGCTCCCACCAGGGACATGTGGAGGGTTCTGGGAATCGGTGTCGCAGAAAGCGTCAGGACATCAATTCCTGCGGCAAGGCTCCGGATTTTCTCCTTTTGCTTCACGCCAAAACGCTGTTCCTCATCCACAATCAGAAGTCCCAGATTCTTGAAATGAACCCGCCGCTGGTTCAGGATGGCATGGGTGCCGATGAGAATATCCACCTGCCCTGCCTCCACCTTCTGCAGGGTAGCACGCTGCTCCTTCGCCGTGCGGAACCTGCAAATGACATCGATTTTCGGCGGAAAGTCCATGAATCTGGCCATGAAGGTCTGGTAATGCTGCTGGGCAAGAACCGTCGTCGGCACAAGAACCGCCACCTGCTTGCCGTCCATGGCCGCCTTGTACGCCGCACGGATAGCGACCTCCGTTTTCCCAAAGCCCACATCTCCGCAAAGGAGACGATCCATGGGCTTCTCCTTCTCCATATCCGCCTTGATTTCTTCAATCGCCCGCTTCTGGTCTTCCGTCTCCTCATAGGGAAACGCTTCCTCGAACTCTCTCTGGGTGCTGTCGTCCGGAGAGAAAGCAAATCCCTTTGCCTCCTTGCGCTTGGCATAGATCTCAATGAGATGCTGGGCAATATCCTCCACAGATGCCCTTGCCTTCGCCTTCGCCTTGACCCACTCCGTGCCTCCCATGCGATGGAGCTTTGGAACCTCCCCTTCCGATCCGATGTACTTCTGCAGGAGCTGCACCTGATCCGTGGGCACAAAGAGCTTATCATCCCCGCCGTATTTTATGTGCAGGTAATCCTTGTGCACTCCCCCCACCATCAATGTTTCCACGCCGAGATACTTGCCAATGCCATGGTTGACATGGACCACATAATCCCCCGGCTTGATATCCCGAAAATGAGAAATGCGCTCCCCTTGGGAAGAACGATGCACCACGCGCTTCTTTATGTGGCCGAAAATATCCTGTTCCGTCACAACCACCAATCGCGCCGAGGCCATCTCAAACCCGTTCCGGAGCCTGCCTTCCTGAATATTTACCAACTTGTCGGAAAGTTCTGTCCCCTCCGGCACCAAGGAAGATGGAATCCTCTTGCGTGCCAAAGTCTCCCGCAGAGCCTCTGCCTTCTGCCGGTCCCCCAAGAGCAGGAGTATTCTCTGCTTCTGGGAAAGCCATCGGGAAAGCTCGTTCCCGAGCATATCCATCTGCCGCTGGAAGGGCATCATGTTCACCATGCTCATACTGAGCATGTTCTCCGGCTCTGCCCCATGGATCTGCTGAAGCATCAGCACAGAATACACGACATTTTTCCCTTCTGCCGCTTCCAAAAGATCTTCCCAACGGAAAATCGTTTTCTTGAGTTCTGGATTCTCCTTGACCATGCTCCGGATCTGTTCCCTGATCCGCATAGGTTCATCAAAAACGACAGTGCCGTTCTCCCCGAGATACGAAAGGAAACACGCAGAACTTCCCTCCCTGCCGGCCTCTGCCAACGGCAGAATCGACAGGGAATTGATATTCCGCAGGGAACGCTTGGTGAGAAGGTCAAACTCCCGAATGGTGTCCACTTCGTCATCAAAGAACTCCATGCGGAAAGGCACCGTGGAATTGATGGGGAAAATATCGACAATGCTTCCCCTTGCGCTGAACTGCCCCATATATTCCACTTCCGCTGCGCACTCGTATCCCAGCTGTACAAAACGCTCCAAAAGAGCCTTCCTGGGCAGCACATCCCCCATGGATATATGAATGCTCATCCGCTCAAAATCACTTTTCGACATGCCTTTCTGAACAGCAGCCGCCGCCATCGCAAGGACAATGACATTCTCCTTGCGCACGAGCCGCCCCATGACATCCATGCGCTTCGCAGAGCGCTCAATGCTCTTCACGGTTGCCTGGATCTGAATGGAATCCATTTCCGGCAATTCCAGCACCGGCACATCCGGCAGCAATGCCTTCAGATCCTCCTCCCAAGCTTCAAGGATTTCCCGGCTATGCACCAGGATGACGGTGGGGCGGGAAGATTCCCGGAAACACGCCGCAAAAGCCGCATGTTTCTGGGAATTGCCCAAGCCATACACAAGGGTCCGGGACTTCCCCGAAAAATATTTCTGCAGCTTCCGAATGGAATTATCCTGCAGCATCGCTGCAAAAAGTGAATTCATCCTAGCACTCCCCTATACACCGCAAAAGGGGACTTTCGACGGATACTTGTCCGCCGACAGTCCCTAACCAAATTACTGCTTTTGCCAAATGTTCCTTACCTCTTGCTCATGCAATCCGGCAGCATGAAATCCATGGAAACCCCCGGTACAATACACCTGAGATCCTCTGCCGATCCTGCCGGAAGCACCGCATAGCTGCCACAATGCGTGCATTCAAGCAGTATGGAATCCTCTGCCACATCCGCAACAAAATCGTGGCTGCCGCAGGGACAGACGATTTTCCCATCCGCGGCCAAATCATGGACCCTGTTCACGGCTTCCAAAAGGATCTGCTGGCGTCCCATGAAATTGTCATCATCACCGGGATGAAGCGCCTCATATTCTGCCGTATTGAAATCAAGAAACTCCGCAATGAAATGCCATTGCCCGATATATCCCAGCTCAAACTGATCCTGGCCGCAAAAAATCTTCTCAAACTGCATCTGGCGCAGAAGACGCAAAGGATAGGCCACGGTGTTCTTCACGCCGCAAACACCGCAAACAGTCTCAATCATCAGTCCTCTGTGCGGACGCACACGGATAACTGCCTGCTCATGGGAGCAATTGCCGCAACGCAGGACAAACTTCTGCCGGCCACTGAAACAAGGCACATCCTGAATATGGATCTGCCCGCAGCGCTGGCAATAAAACGCCACGGAGCACAACGTCTGAATAAGCACCGGATCCCTCTCCTTTCTCCCCAAATGTATTCTTACTTACACAAGTATTTCGCTAAAGAAGAAGGATTTCCTGCTACAAGAAATAAATTTATCATTTCTTTTCCAAAGCCGCCTCAACAAATCCACGGAACAGAGGATGCGGATGCGTCGGGCGCGACTTGAGTTCCGGATGGAACTGGGAAGCCACGAACCATGGATGGTCCTCGACCTCGATGATCTCCACAAGGCTGTCATCCGGAAGGGTGCCTGCAATGACCATCCCCTTTTCCGCAAGTGCCTGCCGGTATTCGTTGTTGAACTCAAAGCGATGGCGATGGCGCTCCGCAATCTCTTCCTTGCCATAACATTCCATGGCACGGGTGCCGGGAACGAGTTTGCAGGGATACGCCCCAAGGCGCATCGTGCCGCCTTTTTCCACGACCTCCAGCTGGGAATCCATGAGAGCAATGACCGGATGTCTCGTTTCCACATTGAATTCTGTGCTATGTGCATCTTCCATGCCGCAAACATGGCGGGCAAACTCAATGACAGCACATTGCATGCCAAGGCACAGTCCCAGGAATGGGATGCGATTCTCTCTCGCGTATTGGATGGCCTTGATCTTTCCTTCTATGCCACGCTCCCCGAAGCCACCGGGGACAAGAATCCCCTTGCAGCCCATGAAAACCTCATCGAGATCCATCTCCGGCGCCTCAATCTTCTCAGAGTTCACCCACTGGATCTTCACTGCTGCATCATTGGCAATGCCTGCATGATGCAATGCCTCCGTAACAGATATGTAAGCATCCGGAAGCTCCACATACTTGCCAACCACCGCGACCTTCACCTTCTTCGTGGGATGATAGATCTTGTAGACCATTTTCTCCCACTCCTCCATGTTGGCCGGACGGTAATCCATATTGAGCTTCGTAAGAACAATCCTGTCAAGCCCCTCCTGCTGCATCATGAGCGGAACCTCATAGATGCTGGGAGCCGTGCGGTTCTCGATGACGGCATCGGCATCCACATCGCAGAAGAGGGCAATCTTTTCCTTCATTTCCTTGGAAATCGTCTTCTCCGTGCGGCAGACGAGGATATCCGGCTGGATACCAATGGCGCGGAGTTCCTTGACGCTGTGCTGCGTGGGCTTCGTCTTGAGCTCGCCTGCTGCCGAGATATAGGGCAGGAGCGTAACGTGAATATAGAGGACATCATTCTTTCCGACTTCCTTCTTCACCTGGCGAATCGCCTCAAGGAACGGCTGGCTCTCGATATCGCCCACCGTGCCGCCGATCTCCGTGATGACCACATCTGCACCGTCCGTCGCAGCTACATCATAAACTCTCTGCTTGATCTCATTGGTGATATGAGGAATGACCTGCACTGTGCTTCCGAGATAATCTCCTTTGCGCTCCTTGGAAAGAACCGACCAGTACACCTTGCCCGTCGTAGTATTGGAATTCTTTGTGAGATTGATATCAATGAAGCGCTCGTAATGCCCGAGATCGAGATCCGTTTCCGCCCCGTCCTCCGTAACGAAAACCTCCCCGTGCTGGTAAGGGCTCATCGTACCGGGATCGATATTGATATACGGATCGAATTTCTGGATCGTGACCTTGATCCCACGATTCCTGAGAAGACGTCCAAGAGATGCTGCCGTGATGCCCTTCCCCAGGGAAGATACCACACCACCGGTAACGAAAATATACTTTGCCATCGATCTTCCTCCCCATCCATGCTATGATACGCAATTATTCCTGGATGCTCTCGAAGAGCTTCTCCTTTCGGCGGCTGGCCTTGGATGCCCCCTTGCCAGCGCCTGCAGAAACAGAGCGCGCCGCCCCATGCGCCCGCTTGGTCTCCGGCGGCGCCCATTCCATAAGCCCCCATTGCCCCTCTCCCGCATAATGGAACCTGCTGTCCATGTTGATATGGGTATATACCTCGGAAATCGCCGCGGAAAGGGATTGCACCGGCTTTTGCTTCTTCTCGATGACCTCCAGGACGAGATCCTTATAGTACATGGTCTGGCCCTTCTCGCTCAACACATGATAGGCAACATCTGCTTCCGAACTAGTCATAAAATCCACGAAAAAACCTCCCAAATTATCCATCACATCTTCTCCGGCGCTGACACGCCAAGAATTCCCAAGGAATGGCGGATCACATGAGCCGCCACCGTCACAAGTGCCAGCCTCGCCTCGGCCAGAGGCCTGTCCACGCCCATGATACGGCATTTATTGTAGAAACTGTGGAACAGGCCGGAAAGATCGTAGGCGAACCTTGCAATGCGCTGAGGAGCATATTCCGCCGCTGCGCGGTCGATTTCCTCGGTATACTCCTCTATTTTCTTCAGAAGGGCGACCTCCGTCTCATCCGTCAAAAGCTCAAACTGCGGATTTCCGGAAAGGGAGAGCCCTGTTTCCTTTGCCTGCCGGTGTATGCTGCAGATTCTCGCATGGGCATACTGGATATAATACACGGGATTCTCGTTGGATTGCTTCTTCGCCAAATCCAAATCAAAATCCAGCTGGCTGTCCAGGGAACGCATCAGGAAGAAATAGCGCGCCGCATCCGTGCCCACATCCTCCATGAGCTCGTTCAAGGTAACGCTCTCTCCCGTGCGCTTCGACATCTTGACAAGTTCGCCGCCGCGATAAAGGCTCACCATCTGAAGGAGAAGAACCTCCAATTTCGATGCATCATAACCGAGAGCCGACATGGCCGCCTTCACACGGCACACATACCCATGATGATCTGCACCCCAGATATTGATGAGTTTCCCAAACCCGCGCTCGAATTTATCCCTATGATAGGCAATGTCTGCCGCAAGATATGTGGGAACCCCGTTCTCCCGAATGACCACCCGGTCTTTGTCATCTCCATAAGCCGTGGATTTCAGCCAAAGAGCGCCGTCCTTCTCATAGATGTTCCCATTCTTCCTCAGAACCTCCACGGACTCATTGACTGCCTCCGGATGCAGGGTTCGCTCGCTGAACCAGCGATCGAAGGTCACATGGAATGCCTCCAGATCCTCCTTCAATGCCGCCAGCTTCTCCCGGTAAGCAAGATCCTTGAAGACGGCAAGCCGTTCGCCCTCCTCCATGTCCAGGTATTTGTCCCCGTCTTTCTTGATGATCCGCTTTGCCGTATCGATGATGTCCGCGCCATGGTAGCCGTTCTCCGGAAACTCTGACCCTTTGCCGAGAAGCTCCAGATAACGGGCATTCACGGACAGAGCCAGATTATCCATCTGATTCCCCGCATCATTGATATAGTATTCGCTCTCCACGGGATATCCCGCCGCCCGCAGGAGATTCACCAAGGCGCTGCCTGCCGCCGCGCCGCGCCCATGCCCCACATGCAGCGGCCCCGTCGGGTTGGCGCTCACATACTCGACCTGGATTTTCCCGACATCCTTGGCAGGAAGCTGTCCATAAGCCTCACCGGTTTCGAAGATCTTCCGAAAGGAATCATACAGAACGTTCGATTTCAAATAAAAATTCAGGAAACCCGGCCCGGCAATCTCCGTACGCTCCAGCCAGTCACCCTCTATGCGCTTCGCCAGTTCCTCGGCTATCTTGCGCGGACTCATATGGAACACCCGGGCAGACTGCATGGCAAAATTCGTAGCAAAATCCCCGAATTCCTTCTGTGGCGGTACTTCCAATGCAATGCCCGCAATCTTCCCTTGCGGGAACACGCCCTCTTCCATAGCAGTTTTTGCTGCCGCCTCAATGGCCTTCTCCAATGTTTCCTTGATGTCCAACCTGCATCCTCCTAGCTTCTCTGTCATTTTTTCAGGCATTTCCATTCATTATAACGCAGGTACTCAAACTTTGCCAAGGAGAAAATATATGCCGTTCCTAAAGAAACAGAGAATCGACGAACCAGCCATGAGCCGGCACATCGATTCTCTGTCCATAACAAGAATTCCTATCACTGCTGATCCACAGCAACATCCAGCTCCACAATCTGACCGCCCAGATCCATCTCCACCGTAAGGTACTGAGCATCGCTGATCTTGACCTGGAAGCTCTCCCCGATTGTCAGGCTGGGCGTGGAAATATCCACTTCAAAGCCCATTCCCGTAAGATTCGTTGCCGCATTGGCCGTCAGCATATTGGACAGCTCGGCAATAGCGCTCTGAGCCATGGTATCAAAATCATTGACGGGCATGCCCATCATCATCGTCGATGCGATGGATTTTGCCGTATCCACCGACATGTTGTATACAACATTGCCGCGAATCTGCTTGGTAAAGCCGACAATAACAGCGACGCCGCGACTGACAGCGTTCTTCTCCCTCACGTAAAGCTTCGCTCTTTTCGGCTCCTGAAACCCCATCTGCGGCATGACAGATGTAAATGCATCAACGAAAGGATTCACCAATTTCGCATCCATCTCATCACTCTCCTTCCGCAAATCCAACGTTCAGGAATATCTTCCCGATCCTTGTGTCTGCCGTTATCCTGAACGTCGTGAGCTTCGGACTCGCAATGCGGATATTCGTGCCGCAAATCGTCCCCGGCGGAGTAATGCGCATCTCCTTGTCCTTGAACACATCATTGATATTCGATACACCACGCCCCACAATGATGTTCACCGCTTCCTCCACCGTATCGCTTGCCTCGTCCTCTTCCAGTTCGGCCGGGTCTTCCTTGTTCAGCATGATGGACGAAAATTTGTTCATAGTGTCCACGTCCATATAGACAATGGCACGGCCGACAGGAAAGCCCGTCAGTCCTACAATGACAGCAATCCCGCTGACATCGAGGAACCTGCGGTCATCGAGTTCCAGGCTCACCTCGCTATGGACGCCGATCATGCTGAAAATGCCCTGCTGCAAGGCACGTACAAATGCCTTGGCATAGGACTCGCGAAGGACGGCAATCTTCCCTACCTTGTTCTGGCAAAGCACCATCATCGTATCGATGAGGTCGTTGGTACTGACCGGCTTCTGCAGGAAGGCACTGATGCCTGCCTCCCGACCCGTGGCCACCAGGCTTGCATCCTTCATGGCGCTGATCATGATGATCTTCACATCGGAATCGATAGCATGAATGCGCCGGCTGCACTCAATGCCATCCGCATCGGGAAGATTCATGTCCATCGTGATGATGCTGGGGCGTGTTTCCTCATACATGGATACCGCTTCTGCCGCGTTCTTCGCTTCGGCGCATACTTCGAAGTTCGTCTTGGCCAGATGTCCCTTGATCATGGCACGACTGATTTTCGAGTCGTCCACTATCATTACTTTGACTTTCTCCACAAACACTCACCTGCTTCTCTCTGATATAGATATGGTTTTAAAAGAGTGCTTCTTTTCTTCTTGCTTTCTTCTACTTCCTTTTTCGCTGTCCATATAGGAAATCCCTGCTAGCCCAAAATTTTTTTCTCAATAATTTCACAAAAAATCATGCCGGGCAGCCAACGCCCAACATCAGGAACTATGCATCGAGCCACTCCTGCCAGATGCGCTCATAAGAAGCTTCCACATCCCGTACATATCCGCAGGCATCCATGACCGGGGACTGCTGCAAGCTCTCCCGAAGGATTTTGTGCAATGCCGTCAAAAGTTCTGCATCTCCTGCCAAGGCCACTGCTTTTTCCACATATTCCTCGGGAGAAGCCGCCGCCAGCTCCCCCATGCCGATGTTCTGCAGGAAGCTGTAGCCAAAACGGGATCCATGCCGCCGGCCATAGAGGGAAATGACAGGAACCCCCATATAAAGAGCCTCGCATGTGGTTCCCCCGCCGGGATAGGGATATGTATCCAGAGCGATATCCATATCCGCATATTCATCGAGGTACTTCCAGGAACCCGGCCGCAAATCGAGCTGCTCCGGCAAGAAGCCAATGCGCAGAGTACGCTCCCGCATGGCCTTCACGAGTTTTAGATCCGGGCTCACATTCTTCAGCAGCAGCCTGGAACCCGGGACCCGGCAGAGTACCTGGTGCCACAGCCTCAGCATCCCATCCGTGATCTTGTGGAAATTGTTGAAGGAACCAAACACCACCGGCCGGTGCAGATGATATTTTGCCCTGCATTCCAGGACACTGACAGGAGGAGTATAACAGAAATGGCTCTTCGGCAGGCGGATGAGTCTCTCGGAAAACAATGCGTCATTCTCCGCCGGATCGCAATAAACATCGCCGAGAAAATAGTCCATGGCCGGAAGCCCTGTGGTATCAAAATACCCGATGCCGCAGAGCTGGACGGGAGCCGGGCGATATGCAGCCACCTGCAGAGTCCGCCCGCCTTCCGTATGCCCCGTCAGATCGAAGAGGATATCAACCTCATCTTCATAGATACGACGAGCCGCCTCCTCCGCAGAAAGCCCGGAGAGATCGCGCCAGCCATTGGCCATGCCCCGGAGCCAATCGGTGACCTCATCCTTTTTCTGCCCCGTCTCGTACAAAACAACTTCATATCTCCCGCGATCATATCCGGAAAAGAGCTGTACCGAGAAATTGACGACGATACTGTCCGACAAATTGGAGGACAGATAGCCAACCCGCAGTCTTTCCTTCGTACGCCGCACATGGGGGAAGGGAACCACATGGGAAAACATCTGCCCATAGGAAAAATGAGCATCCCGCAGTTCCTCATCCGTCACGCCTTCCATGTAATGAAGGTACATGACATAATTGCTGCAAAGCCTCTGCCGATCGCCCGCATTCATGCCATCCGCAGACTGCAATGCCACCCGGAAACATTCCAACGTAGGCCGGATCTCATTCATCTGAAAGCAGAGGAGTCCCTTCGCCTCATAAAAACGCGCACGCGCATTTGGCGGAACGCCCTTTCGTTCCATTTCCTCCAGTTCTGACAACGCCTTTTGGGAATCCCCCGTTTTTTCATACTGCCGGATCACCCTGACAAATTTCTCCCCGAACATGATCCTTCCTCCTGATGCGGAATCCCTTGCCTTCCGCAATATAGCGCCCCATGGCCTGAATTCTCCTCTCCATGCACCCCCGGCAGTCCGCAGGCGTATCCCGGACACAAACCTTTCCCGGATACAGAGCGTACTTCCTGCGATATTCTCCTTCCGTCACGTTGGGCATGACCACATTCGCGCCGGAAGCCAGGATGATTTCCCTTCCTCCGCGCACCATCGTTTCCACCGCAGTGGTCGCCGGAATATTCGCCTCCGGCAGGAGCAGGCGAAGCAGAGAAACCATGCGCCGCGTAAGATGGAAATCCCCCGGCGCTGCTCCTCCCAGAGGAGTATCCCCGTTGGGGATCAACGGACCGATTCCCAGCATATCCGCATCAATCTTCTTGTAAAAAAGGATATCCTCCGCAATGGATGCAAGGGACTGCCCGGGAAGACCCACCAGCGTACCGGTCCCCACTTCATAGCCGAGATCCTTCAAATCCCGAAGGCAACGCACACGGTTTTCGTAGCTCATCCCCGGATCCAGCGCCTCATAAAGGGCTGCATCCGTCGTTTCCAGGCGAAGAAGGAAGCGATCCGCCCCCGCTTCGCGGAACGCCTTGTACTCCTCGTAGGAACGCTCCCCGATGGAGAGCGTGATTGCCAGATCGAGGTTCCGGACAGCCCTCAGGATCCTCGTGAGCCTCGGCACATCAAAATATGCATCCTCGCCGGACTGAAGCACCACCGTCTTGTACCCATACTCCTTCGCCTGTTCTGCCATGGCAAGGATTTCCTCTTCTGTCAGCCGGTAACGCTCCAGTTTCCCGTTATCCCGGCGCAATCCACAATACATGCAGTTCCGGCGGCAGATATTCGAAAACTCAATGAGCCCTCTCAGATGGATCCCATCGCCAACGAATTTCTTCCGAACCCTGTCCGCAGCGGCTGCCAATGCCTCCTCCGCCTCCGGCTCGCCCAAAAGGCGCACCAGGGAATCCTTGTCCAAACGATGTTCCTTTTCTGCTTGTTCCATCAATTTTTCCAACATAGCCATGCTCTTATTTTTTCTTGTCCTTCTTATCTTTCTTATCTTTTTTGTCCTTTTTGTCCTTTGTGTCATCCTTCGTCGGATTCTTTGCTTCCTCCAGGCGCGTCTTGTCCTCCTCGCGGAGTTTTCCCTTTGTATGCCCTATGATATCCTCCTGATGAGCGGCAGCATATTTCAGGATAGCGCGATAGAATTTCCCGTCCACGTCCTTCTCTCCATAGGAATCCATGCTGACGGCCTCATAGTTCGTTTCCGATGCGAGGGTTGACCAGTCTTCATCCAGGTCATCATGCTCCGTCACCTTCACCGTTTTCCCGGAAAGATTGAACTCCAGGTAATCCGCTGCCCCCACCAGGCTGTCATAGCCCGTCATATCCTGCATCCGCCAGCGTCTCTTTGACACGACATCCTCAATCTGCACGGAATCATAGATCTTGAGTGTCGGGACAATCAAACGATTGAGGTCGATATATCCTTCCGCATCCACCGCGAAACATATCTGCTCTTTATTGAAATAATAATCTGCCCGTGACGTGGACTGAATCCATTTGAAGATATTCTCCGGAACTTCCGGTGCTGCCTCTGCGCCCGGCAAGCCGGAAAAGAACGCGGTTGCCAATCCCAAGGCAAAGATTTTCTTGATCCAATGCTTCATGATCCTATTCCTTTCTTAATCATCCTGGTTGCGGTAAAGCGCATCCAATTCATACGGTGTCTCCTGATAAACATAATAATTCAGCCAGTTGGCAAAGAGAAGATGCGCCACGGAACGCCAGCGCACAATCGGCGGCTTCCCCGGATCGTCCTGAGGAAAATAATGGATGGGAATCCTTGGATGAAGCCCGGCCCTCAAATCACGAGTATATTCCTGCTTCAGCGTCAACGGGTCATACTCCGCATGTCCCGTGATGAAAAACTGGCGCCGCTCCAGATTGGCTATAATATAAACACCGGCCTCTCCTTCAGCTTCCGCCAGGATGGTAAGTTCCGGCACCTTCAGGATATCTTCCTTCCGTTCCTCCGTATGACGGGAATGGGGCACATAGAACTCATCGTCGAACCCCCGCAGGAGACGCTCATGCTCCACACAGAGATGATGCCTGTAGACCCCGAAGATTTTCTCCGATACCGGATATTTGGGGATTCCATAATGATAGTAAAGCCCCGCTTGGGCACCCCAGCAAATATGAAAGGACGAATAAGCATGCGTCTTGCTCCACTCCATGATCTCAGCCACTTCATCCCAGTAAGCAACTTCCTCAAATTCCAGGTTTTCCACGGGAGCACCTGTGATAATGAATCCATCGTATTTCCTGTGCCGAACTTCCGCAAAGGTTCCATAGAATTCCGTAAGATAGTCCTTGGATGTATGGGACGGAATGTAGGACTCTGTATAGATGAAATCCACTTCCACCTGCAGGGGAGTATTCCCCAAAAGACGGAGAAGCTGGGTCTCCGTGACGGACTTTATGGGCATGAGATTCAATATGAGCAGCTTCAGCGGACGAATATCCTGGCTGTATGCCCGGTCCGCATCCATGACGAAGATATTCTCCCCTTCCAACACATGAGAAGCAGGGAGATTGTTAGGTATCTTGATTGGCATAGCTTCACCTTCCGATTTCCATCAAAAAGCAGCACCCCGCACTCTCTGCGGAATGCTGCCCAATCATCATTCTCCCAGGCTGTACCGGTTCACCCAGGTCGAATACCCCTTGGCAAACGCCCTGAGCCTCTCCAAGCCCTTGTACTCCGGGGAAGTTTCCTGAATGGAGCGATAGGCTCCGTCCATATCATCCTCCAAATTCTTCCAGCCTTCCTTGGAATTCCAATACTGTCCGGACACGAACTTTTCCGTGCCATTGGGAAGATTCACAGCTTTCTTCACAAATTTGATTTCCAGCACATTGTGGGAGGAATCCGTCATTTCTTCCCATTCCCAAAGAATGAGGTTGTCCCCGCGGAGGCGCATCGTTGTCGTATCTGCAATCACCTTGATGGTGAACCCTTCCTTGGACTCCTGCCAAAGACTGATCCAACGGTCCTCCGCCAGGCACCTGGCGCGCTCTCCCTGCCGGAAGATCTCATCGACAATGACAGCGTAAAAAGGCTCGTCGAATTCCCGGGAATTGATTTCCTTTACACGTCCCTCTGCCGTGGACCATACCACCTTCCCCTGCGCATCATAGAAATTCTCCCGCACATACTGGAGGGTACGGTTCTGTGGATTGATGCGGACCTGCGCCAGGCTGTAAGAAAGCTGCGCCGGATTCGGCAGCTGGCTCTTTATCTCATACGTCTCAATGGTCTCCGCAGCTCCCGCATAACTGTATGTCGTCTTCGTCCATGCCTCGATCTCCGTTGCCACCATGCCCTTGTCCGTCTTCGTTTCCTTGGTTGCTACTACGGAAGCCGGGTCGAAGAACTTCCCGTATTTTTCATCGGCTCCCAGGTAATACCACTTGTCCGCAGCATTTGCCAGAGACAAGGGGAGCACTGCCACACAAAGAACCGCCAGCATCATGGAGGCCCATCGATACCATCCCTTTTTCATAACGTCCACCTCTCATCCTTCCCAAAACAATACCTTCTTTTGTATTTTATCGCAAAATGGGAATTTAGTAAACCATCGTCATGAATCAAATAAAAGGGCAGGCCCTCATCAAGAGCCTGCCCTTAGGAACTGCGCATCAATAATCACTGCATCCTGCGCATACTGCAGCGATTATTTTTATCATGTCAGACCGGATACGCCACGTCCTCCAATATCCCCAGAAGCGCCGCGATTGCCACGCCATAGTTCGTCATGGGCATGCCTTGCCTGCGGCACTGCTCTACCCGGTTCAAAACATATCGGCGGTTGAACATGCAGGAACCGCAGTGAATGACCATATCGAAGCCGGAAAGCTCCTCCGGGAAATCCCGGCCGCTCACAAACTCCATGCGAATATCTTCCCCCAGGCGCTTCTTCAGCAAGCGCGGCAATTTCACCCTTCCGATATCCTCTTCCAAGGGACGATGGGTACACGCCTCGGCAATGAGAATACGGGCATGAGGAGGCAGTGACAGAAGCTTTTTCGCGGACTCCATGAAATAGCGGATATCTCCCTTGTAATGAGCAAAGAGAACAGAAAACGAGGTCAGAAGGCTCCCCTCCGGCTTCCTTCCATGCACTGCCCGGAATGCCTGAGAATCCGTAATGATGAGATGCGGATGGCTCCCCAGAGCAGCAAGAGCTTCCTCCAGGCAATCCGTCGTGCAACTCATGACCAGGCATTTCTTGTCAAGAAGCTCCCTCATGGTCTGCACCTGAGGAAGAATCAGACGGCCCTTCGGCGCCTGAATGTCCTGGGGCATCACGAGAAGCACCAGGTCACCTGCCGCACAGAGATTTCCCGTAATGCTCTCGCTTTCATAGTCCTCGGGCAAGGAACGGATGATTTCCCTCCGAAGATCGTCAAGCCCCCTGCGTTCCGCCGAGCTCACCAGCACCGGAGGGATCCCGCTCCGCTCCCGAACAGACAAGGCCAATGCTTTCCCGCCGTCCGGCCGTTCATCCACGCGGCTGATGACAGGTATCACCGCTGTTTTCGATTGCTGCAGGGAGCTCATCCAGACGAGTTCCTTTCCCATATCCTCATCCTCGAACAGCAGCAATGCAATATCTATGGCCTTTGCAGCATCTCTGGTCTTGTCCACCCGGAGCGTCCCAAGCTCTCCCTCATCATCGAAACCTGCGGTATCCACAAAGACCACAGGCCCCACGCCATGGAACTCCATCGCCTTGTATACCGGATCCGTCGTCGTACCTGCCACATGGGAGACCGTGGCCACGGACTGCCCGGTCAAAGCGTTCAGCAGGGACGATTTTCCGCTGTTCCTCCGTCCAAACATGCCAATGTGCAGGCGATTGGCTCTCGGTGTATCTGACAAACTCATCCCGTTTCCTCCCTATTCCTTATATAGAAAAAGAGAGCGCTTCAACGCTCTCTTTCTCATGATAAGGCATCATGGCACCTTCCACAATGCCTTTCTACAATATACAATTATGCCACACTCTCTACCGCACCTTCAGTTGTACGGCTATCCAACCACTCCACGACGGCCTCGCGCTCCGAGCACTCTACGCCACGGGCAACCACGCTCAGCATGTCATGATCTGCGGCATACTCTACAAAGCTGGAGCTTCCGACAAGTTTCGCCGCCTTGGTGAACTGTTTCACACGGACAGGAATATAAACATCTTCCATCCACTGCGAATAAATCTGTACCTTCATGACAATCGCTCCTTCTACTATTCATCACACAATCATTGATGGGCATGGCCATCCTCAGCCATTAGCAATCATGTAATCTATGAGGCTTTTCTTGCGCCTCTTTTCAATAGTATTATCGGAGAAATCCATGATTCCCTTAAGTGTCGGCAACATGTATACTGTATACAATCAGAATATTCCAAACCAAAGCCTCCGAACCGAAAGGCAATCCCGGAAAAGAAGATTCTATGCTCCTTCCGACCCACGACTTTTGTCCGAATATCTTCACCGCCATTATTATATGTCATACATCCAAGATTGTCAAGCAAAGATGTTTTCTTTTCCATGAAGGCAAACGAACGCAGAAACATCACAGAAGCCCACTCACCCCAAAAGAACCGGTATGGCCTGTCGATGTTCAAAGCGCAGCGCCTTCTCGTATCCGAACCCTTTCGCATAGGAAACGGCATCCGCGATATGCCTGCCGCAATCCTCCGGCTTATGGGCATCCGAGGAAGTGATGATGGGAAGGCCATACTTCACCGCCATGCGCATGAAGTCAGGATAGGGAGAAATTTCCCGGATGGGATAGCGGTAATAAGTCCCTGTATTCACATCCACTGCCATATGAGCCTTTGCCATGGCCTTTGCCACCCGTTCCAGATAAGGCGTCACATCGAAATCCGGCAGGAACTTGAACAGGCGGATATTGAAAGGATGCCCGAGAACATCATAAAGCCCCGCCTCGCAGAGACTCTCCACCTCCTCAACATACCATCCGTAGATTTCCTCCAGGCCGTGCCTTTCCCATTCTGCCTTGATTTCCGAAGAATCATAGGCCCAGCCCCGCAGGAAATGCACAGAGCCGATCACGTAGTCGAAATCATAGTCCTTCAGGATGTCCCGCACCTTGGACTGATTCCGGAAATTGCAGACCTCAATGCCGGTCTTCACCCTGTGCTTCCTCCGCAGTTTCTCCATAAAGGCGAAATAATCATCCAGCGTATACTTGAACTTGTTCTTCTTGAGCCATTTCTTCTGGAATTGCCCGATAAAGGAATCATCCAGCACGAGATCCTCATAGTAGAGAGGCTCGAACTCCGGGAAGGTATGAGAGTGCTCGCTGATGCCGATTTCGTCGATTCCCCTCTCCTCCGCTGCCCGGAAAAATCCCTCCACCCATTCCTCGTCGTAGGAACCGTACTCAAAATGCATGTGGTAATCCAGTTTCATCTTCTCATCCCCATCCTGTCAACCGCAAAGCCCCTTGTCAATGAGCTCCTGTATCCCGAGAATCACGCCGTGCTCCACATTGCTCTTCGCCCGGAACCTTGCCAGTTTCTTGATTTCCGGCTGTGCATTCTCCATGGCGAAACTGTAGTAGACCGAGCTCATCATCTCTGCATCGTTCATGTAGTCGCCAAAAGCAGCGCATTCCATGGGCGTGATGCCCAGGTGCTTCTGCACCTGCTGGATGGCAATACCCTTGTTGATGCCAAAGGCCATGGCATCCACCCACCAGTCGCTGGAGAGCACCACCTGCAAAGGGCCTTCAAATCTGATCACCGTGGGCAGGATGCTCTCCTTTGCCTTTCCTGCAGCGTCAAAAAGAGAAATCTTGATGGGCTCGTCCTCGATTTCCTCGAAATCATCCACCGTTGCATAATGGGTGTAATACTTGTGGAACTCCTCCCGGAACTCCTCCGTGTCCTGATCCTTCAGGATATAGGCATCCTTCTTGCCACAGAACACGCGGTACGTCCCGGGGTTCTCCTTCGCGGCTTCCAGAACCTTCATGGCATCCTCCCTGCGCATGGGACAGGAAAAAATCTCTTCATCATGGTACTTCACAATGGTGCCGTTCTCCGCCAGGAAGAGGAACTCGTCCTCATATCCCGCAAACGTCCTGAGCAGGGAATAGTACTGCCGCCCGCTGCAGGGCGCAAAAATCACTCCCCGCGCCTTGAGCTGCGCCGCCACATCGGCAAAGCCGGCAGGAAGCTGCCCGTTCTCGTCAAGCAGCGTGCCGTCCATATCGGACATAATCAGTTTTATCATACTCCGGACTCCTCTTCTCGTAAAAATAAGAACTCACGATTCGCCCCTTCTCCCATGGTAGAGGCACCAGGGTTCCTCGCTCATATAGTCACCCTCATGGTAGCAGGCCGCACGGGCGCGGCAGCCGCCGCAGCTCCCCTTGTAGGAGCATGTCCCGCAACCGCCGCTGTATTCCAAGGTGCGCAGCTTCTTCAGGACCTCGTTATCCTTCCAGATTTCATTGAAGGGCGTCTCCCTCACATCTCCGAGTTCCATATTGAGATAAGCGCAGGGCTGCACCTTCCCCCGGGGACTGATGATGCAGTAGGAAAGCCCCGCCAGACATCCCCGGCGGAAGCGTGTCTGATAGCCAAGCTGGTCGGCAATGCGGATGAACTGGGGCGCACAGGTGGGCTTCAGCTCAATCCCCACTTCCTGCTGTTTTTTCATGATGCGGGCCAAAACCTCCTCATAGGCTTCCGCCCGCAGGGACTCTTCTTCGATGGTCTTCGCTCTGCCCGTGGGCACGAGGAAAAAGAAATGATGCGCCTTGGCTCCGATTTCCACGGCAAAATCCGTCATGGCCTCAAGCTCCGACTGATTCCAGTCCATCACCGTCGTATGCACCTGGAAGGGAAGCCCCGCCTCCCGGCAGTTTTTCATGCCGCGCACAGCGCCCTCCCATGCGCCTGGGAAACTTCGGAACCTGTCATGCTTCTCCTTGTCCAGAGAATCCAAGGAAATGCCCATGCCCTTCGCCCCTGCTTCTTTCAAATCCTGCGCCATCTGCGGCGTAATCAATGTCCCGTTGGTTCCGAAGACGGGAATGAGCTGGAGGCTTGCCGCATGGCGCACAAGTTCCAGGATATCCGGGCGCATCAAAGGCTCCCCGCCGGAGAAAATCATGATTTTGAAGCCGGCTCTCGCAATCTGTTCCAAAAGCCGCTTCGCTTCCTCCGTGGAAAGCTCTTCCTCTGCCCTGCACCCCGCATCCCGATAGCAATGGGCACAGTACATATTGCAGGCATTCGTCGTGTTCCATGAAACAATCATATCAGCCATCCTCCCCCGCAAGCAGCCCAATCTCCTCATCCGTGAGGTAGCAGGAGGGATCCGATGCCCAGAAATCACCTGTGCGAGCCTCGGCGCGGGTACGGAAATTGCCGTTGCAGCTCTCCAGGAAACGGCATTTCGCGCAGCGACCCTTCAGGAGATGCTTCCTGTCCTTGAGTCCCTTCATGATCGGATGGGAAATATCCGACCATATCTCCCCGAATTTCCGCTCCCGCACATTGCCGAAAGTATGGTGCTGGGTGAACTGATCCGGATGCACATAGCCCATGGGATCCACCTCGCCAAAGGCAATGCCCGAGCGATTGCCACCGTTTCGGGAAATGAATCCCTTGATCTGCGCCGCCGCCTTCTCATCCCCTTCCCGCAAAGCTTTCAGGTACATGTAGACCCCGTCGCAGTGATTGTCCACCGTGAGGATTTCCTTCTCCAAGCCCCGCTCCTCGAAATCCCTTGTGCGCCGGATGATGGTATCCATGGCATGGCGGGACTCCTCCGGCGTCACATCCTCGTCCATCATCCGGTTTCCACGCCCGGAATAGACCAAATGGTAGAAACAAACGCGGTTGATATTCTCTGCTTCGATGAAATCGAAAATCTTGTCCAGCTCCTGCAGATTGTGGTGGTTGATCGTAAAGCGAAGCCCCACGCGCTGCCCCACGGCCACACAGTTCTCAATTCCCTGCATGGCCTTCCCATAGGCGCCTTCCACGCCCCGGAACCTGTCATTGACATCCTCGAGACCGTCCAGAGAAATCCCCACATAGCCCACACCGATATCCTTGATGCGTTGGGCGACTTCCCTCGTGATGAGTGTCCCGTTGGTGGAAAGCGTGGGGCGCAGCCCCTTCCCCGCCGCATATTCCGCAAGCTCAAAGAAATCCGGGCGGATGAGGGGTTCCCCACCGGAAAAGAGAAGCACCGGTACACGGAAATCCGCCAAATCGCCGATGAAACGTTTTGCCTCCTCTGTCGTGAGCTCATCCTTGTACTTCCTGGCATCGGAATTCATGTAGCAATGGCGGCACTTCAGGTTGCAGGTCCTCGTGGAGTTCCATACCACCACGGGGCCCATGCCCTCTGCCGCCCCGTCCCTCATCTTGTGGGCATTTTTCGTATAACGCAGGGCATCGCCGAAATACTCCCGGGCAAACAATAGCTTCGTTACGCTGATCATAAAAAAATACACTCCTATAGGCGGGAGTCCTAGCCCCCGTTAGCATCGGATAAATTGTAATTGATTGTCACGGCCGGCGTATGCCGTCCAGCAGGATGCGCGTTTTCATTGCGACATTCTCCCGGAAGGATATGTCGAGCCTGCTGAAGGAAGCGGCCTGGTAGACGGAATGGAACATCTCCGCCACAAGCTCCGCAGGGACATCCTCACGGAACTCCCCGCGCTCCTGTCCCTGCCGGATGATATCGGTAAACACAGGCTTGAAGCGCGGCGTCATCTGAATCTTTCCCGCCATTCCCTCCGGCAGGGAGGAGTCCTCCGACGCGCTCAGGAACAGGGGAAGGACATAGCGGTTCTCATCCAGGAACTTCGCCGTAATCCGGCTGCCAGCCTGCAACAGCTCCGCAGAGGGACGGTTCGCCGCCTTGAGCTCGCCCAGGGCGGCCACCACATCCTCCGACAGCCTCCCCAAAAGGCTCATGAGGATTTCCTCCTTGGAATTGAAGTAATTGTAAAAGGTGCCGATTCCAAGATCCGCAGCACGCATGATATCCGCCACAGAAGTATCGCGGAAGCCCTTGCGGCGGAACTCCCCCAAGGCCGCGTCCATGATTGCCCTCCGCGATTGCTGCTTTTTTCTCTCCCGACGGCTCATCTGCTCCTCCATGACGCATCACATCCCTTTCCTGCTATATTATAAATGAAAGCGATTCATTTGTGAATCATTTCTTGGAAACTATCAAGAAATAAATCTTTTTCTTGACAGATTCCTCATCCAATGCTAATATATCTTTTGTTGGTTGTATCCAACGCCATGACTCAGTAGCTCAGCTGGATTAGAGTATTTGACTACGAATCAAAGGGTCGGGGGTTCGAGTCCCTCCTGGGTCACCATAAAAATTCAAGCCCATCGGCGATGCCGATGGGCTTTTTTGATGAAACCTTTTTATACTCGTGAGCAGGAAAATTTATCTGCACCCTTCAGCGGTCAAGGAACCCTCGTGGCCTCGGCCTGCGTCCCATATCCCGGGATGCAGGAGAACCTTGCGCCGGAAAAGGCTCCGACTGCTCCTGTCCAAAAGAAAGGCCATGCCGCTGCGCCCCGCGCTCCTGTACTTCCGGCCTTTGAGGAGGGGAACTCGCCATGGGATCTTTCACGGCACGCAAATCCTTCATCTGCTGCTCCAGAACAGACAAACGCCTCTCCAGGGAAGCCTGCCCTTCCTTCAGTTTGCCCATCATCGCCTCGATGTCAATCCCGGCCTCTTCCTCCTTCTGTTCCTTCTGTTCCTCCTGCCCTTTCTGCTCTTCCATCCCAAGCTCCGCTGCGTCTCCGGCCTCCAAGAGGAATACATGGCTGAAGGAAACCGAGAATGTTTCAAAAGCAGAATGGAACACGGCATTTTTCCGGAATATTTTCTTGAACTCCGGCTTATGGTAGAGCAACACCGTCCTCTTGCCCTTGTTCACACTTGCCACCCGATAGATTCCTGCACTCACATATCCCTTGACATAATTGCCGCTTGCACTGATGAAGGTATCCACAAAGGCGCTGCCGTCATAATATACCTCCTGCGGATACATGCCCTGCTTCAATACCTCAAGAGTCAGGGGCACTCTGCCTTTTTCATCCATCGGCCTTCCCTCCTTTTCCTCATGCCTCGCCGGAACAGGTCTTCTTGCCGTCCAGACCGCCGCTACCGGAGCTTCCGGCAGCCTGCATGCTTCCATCGCCGCAGAGAAATTGAGCGCATGCCCCAAAAGGCTCCGGCAGAACTTTCCCCGCAGGACATCCCGCAACAGGGATGCCTTCTTCAGTTGGAGTTCCTGTCCTTGAAACACCAGATAGGACTCCTTCCACAAGAGCAGGAGTTCCTTGTACCTTGCCGTCATTCCATCATCCATATCCGCAGGGATCCACCCCCCGGACAGCCATGCCTGGAGAGCCTGCATCGCACTCATCCCGGAACTGTCCTGTCCCTGCAGGCGGCAGATGGGAACAAGGGTCACGCGGCGGCCGCTTCTGTACCATCCGTCGCTCCCATTGACCCAGCACCAATGGGAGTCCTTGCCCCGGACCTCCTTGGTCAGGATCACCGTGTCGTAGGTATCCTTCGAGAAATGGGAGAATCCACCATCCTTGCGCAGATAGGGATTGCCGGAACCGGCCATGAAGCTCTTCCTGAATTCGCCCTGGCTCATGGGAGTGAAATGGAACCCTTCGAAATCCAGTCCCTGAAAGGACTCTGCCGGCTGGCTGGCGGTGTCGAAGACCGGCAGGGTTACCTCCTCGAACATGGGGAACAGCGCTGCATTCTCACGGTCGAACCAGACTTTCTTATTTCTCATCCTGACGAAATGGCGGCTTGCCAATGGCTGGAGCGTTTCCATAAAAGCGCGGATCCCCTTCGCCGCCCCCTCAATGCTCTTCAAGATGCCATGAGCTGCCGTCACCTGCTTCTCCAATGCGGAAATCCGGCGGCTCAGGGCTTCCCCGCCCTCCTGCATCTTCCAGACCAATCCGTTATATTCTTCCTCAGACACAACATCCACCTGCCTTTTACTCCTCCAGCATATCCGCTTCAAACCTGGCCAGGGCTGTGCGGGAACCGACGGCAAAAATCTTGTCGCCTTCGCTGAACGCATACGTCGGTGGCGGCGTGATCACTGTCTCGTTATCATGGACGATGGCAATGACATTCAAACCATACTTCGAACGCAGGTTGGACTCCTGCAATTTCTTCCCCTGCAGGGCGGCATTTACATAGAAGTTTATGATATTGATATCGGCATCGATCTCGATGCAGTCCATCATATTGGTCGAAACCAGGTTCAGCGCCACTCTGCGGGCCATATCACGTTCGGAAAAAACCATCTGGGTGGCGCCCAGCCTTTTGGCCATTTCCGCATGGCGCTCATCGATTGCCTTCACGATGATTTCCGGAACATTGCGTTCCTTGCACAGCATGGTAGCCATCAAGCTGGACTCCAGGTTTTTCGCCGAAATGACCACCGTATCAAAGCTCTCTATGCCCACTTGGTCCAATGCCTTGGCATCCCGTATATCAAAACTGACCACTCTCGAAACAGTTTCCGCCAATCTCGTCACTTTGCTTTCGTCTATGTCAACGCATAGAACCTCATACCCCATATTCTCCAAGGCAATCGCCAGGCTGGATCCGAAACGCCCCATGCCCAGGATTGCAAATTGTTTTTTCCTGCTCATATCATCGCCCTCAACCTACCATCATATTTTCTTCGGGATATTTGATCAAGGAATCCTTCTGGGTAATCACGGACACCATGAAGGTCATGACGCCCACCCTGCCCACAAGCATGGTAAGAGACAAGAGGAGCTTTCCCCAGATATCCCATCCATTGGTCAGGCCAATGCCCATGCCCACAGTGCCGAAGGCCGATACGGTCTCGAAAAGGACCTCTTCCAGCTCATGCACTTCCCCGTCGATGACAGAGAGCAGCATACCGGCTGCCACCACCCAAACCGTGGCCATCGTGAAAATAGCAAACGCCTGCTCCTGCAGTTCCTTGCTGATCCGCCGCCCGAAAAATACGATCTGCCTCTTCCCCCGGATCACGGACCACATGGACAGCAGGATGATGCAAAAAGTGGTGTTCTTTATGCCTCCGCCTGTGGACAGAGGCGATGCCCCGATGAACATGAGGATGATCATGACCAGTTGGGTAAGCTGGGTGGCCTGCCCAAGATCAAACGTATTGAACCCTGCCGTGCGGCAGGATATCGACATGAAAAGAGACTGGGCCAGCTGCTCCTCAAGGCTGAGATTGCCCAAGGTACGGCTGTTCTGCGAATCCACCAGGAAAATCAGCGCCGCGCCCAAAACAATCAGGATCGCCGTACTGACCATCACCATTTTGGTATGCAGGGAGCATCTGCGCCAGCTGCGATGATGCAGAACATCATGCATCACCGTAAAACCGATCCCGCCCAAAACAATCAGAGTGCCGATACAGCCCAGCAAAAAGAAATCGTCCGTCCGCCGGGCAAGGCTGTCATAATTGCCGAATAAATCAAACCCTGCATTGCAAAAGGCCGAAACCGAATGGAATATGCCATAGCCAATGCAATCCCAGCCAAATTCGGGATAAAAATGCCACGCCAGGACAATCGCAAAAAATCCTTCCACGGCAAACGTATACTTTATCATGCGGCGTATCAGCAGAAAAAGCCCTGCGCGTGTGTTCTGGTTCAGAGACTCCTGCAGGATCTGGCTTTCCTTCTGCCGGAAACGGTAACCCATGCTATGGACCACCAATGTCCCAAGCGTCATGATTCCCAAGCCGCCTACCTGGATGAGAAGCAACAGAACCGTTTTGCCGAAAAAGCTCAGGTCGTTTTTCACGTCCACCACCGTAAGCCCGGTAACGCAGGAAGCAGAGGTCGATACAAAAATGGCATCCACCGGATGCAGGCCCATGCAATCCGTGGTGCTGATGGGCAGCATCAAAAGCACCGCTCCCAAGGCAATCATGAAGACAAAACTCAGGATGATGATCTGGGCAGGCTTCAGCCGAAATTTTTGCTGCAAGCCTGCAACGCTCTGTTTTTCCCACTTCATTTGCAAACCCTCATCGAATTTTTATACACAGAAAAAGACCCTGCAAAATGCAAGGCCTCATGCTTTCTCATTGGTGGGCAGGGATGGATTCGAACCATCGTAATCCGAAGATGACAGATTTACAGTCTGTTGCCTTTAACCACTCGGCCACCTACCC
>CACYDT010000015.1 GCA_902773295.1 uncultured Veillonellaceae bacterium
CACTCCGCTTCCGCTGTGCCCTGTTCGCTGGCGACTTGTATATAATACACAAATCCGGGGAAGATGTCAACACCTTTTTTCGATTTTCTAAAAAAACTTTCCTGCATTGCTCTGCCCGCTGATTTTCCATAGCAAAGAAATAGCTCCTGCCGACATCACGTCAACAGGAACCACGTCTCTTGGTGCGCTCTTCCATAAACATCAGCTAAACAGATTGTTCGATATCTCGTTGATCTGCCGGGACAAAGCATTCAGTTCTTCCACGGTGGCATTGATTTCCTCCATATTGGCGCTTTGGTTCGTCATGCTGGTGTTTATGTTCATGATACGGTCGATCACCGCATTGACCGTATCACTCATGGTTCTGAGGCTCGTGGAGATCTTTTCGCTTGTTTCCGCCGTTTCATTGGCCAGCTTGCGGACCTCATCCGCCACAACAGCAAACCCGCGCCCCGCTTCGCCGGCTCTCGCCGCTTCGATGGAAGCATTCAGGGACAGCAGATTGGTCTGGCCGGAAATTTCCTGGATGATATTGATGATTTCCAAGGTCTTGGCCACGGCTTCCTGCAAATTTTTCGACCCTTCGGCAATCTCATGCTGCTGCTCGGCCACGGCCTGCATGGATCCTGTTGTCACATCCACGGTTTTGGAAATGCCGTTGATGCCCTGAATCAACATATTCAGGTTGCTGCCCATTTCCCGTTCATAGCGCTCCCGGTTCTCCTTGTTCTCCGTGATGTCCAGAATCGACCCTGCCACCACAATCGGCGTTCCGTCACTTTCGCGCACGGTCTTGCCTACAGCGTGGAACCAACGGTATTTGCCATCCTTGTGCAAAAGACGATATTCGATGTCAAACGGGGTCTGGCCGCTGAAATCATTCACATGCCTGGAGAACGCATCCAAGGCCTTCTGCTTGTCATCCGGATGAAGTTTGTCGCTCCATGAGTCAAGGCGGTTGGGGAAATCGCTTTCATCCCGATATCCCAAGAGATTGCGGAATTGTTGCGACCACCAGAAGACATTATTGGGATTGCTGGCATCATGGCCGACAACATTCATGCTCCACGAGCCCTCAGACAGTGTCATGTCTATTGCCTCATGGCGCTGGGTCTCGATTTCCAGGATCCTTTCCTGCTCCTGTTGTTCGGTGATATCGACAAAAATCCCCAAAAAGCCTTTGGGCAAGCCGTTAGAATGTCTTGCCAATTCGCCTGCGGCACGGAACCAGCGATATTCCCCTGACTTTACCTGCAACCGGTATTTGACATCATATTTCGTCCGATTTGTCTTGTCGGCAATCGCTGCCCCAAAGGCCTGCAGGGTATGATCCTTGTCTTCGGGATGCAGCCGATCTGTCCATGCCTCCAATGTATTCGGGAAATCACTCACCCCATTGAAACCGGTCATGCGGCGGAAATCATCGCTCCACACTACGCTGCGGATCTCGCCGCGATCGTCAAAATATATCGTCCATAAGCCGGACTGAATAATACCGTTGACCAAATGCAGCTTGTGGCTCTCTGCCTGAACCGCATCAATGGCTGCTTGGATACGCGCATTGATGTTGCTGACAATCTTCGCCGGAACATGGGGAAAGGCTCCCTGATCCAGCAACAAACTCCCGGAAAGGTTGTTCTGATCTGCCGTAAAATGACCTAAAGCCTCGGCCAATCCTTCCAACTTTGAGTTCCCCGCAGGTATCCCTTTTTCACCGTTGCCAAAAAGCTTTTCCAAAAACATTTCTTTAACGCCTCCTGCCTATCCTGCGCATAAGTTTTACATTGCCCACAGGCTGCCGCTTCTTCATCAGGTTCCATTTGTCCAAAAATTCCATCAAACTACGTTGGTAGCGGATATCCGAATTCTTTTTCCTGCTTCTTTACTTAATCTTCGACACAACATACATTTTTCCTGCTGCTTGAGGCAACACCAACGAGAGAATTTTGCAGCCAAAAACTTGACACGGGCACGAATTTCTTATACTTGCGGGCAGAAAAATTTCCCCGCTCACGGTCTCCGGCATAACGCCGAGCCGGGCCGATGCATGCAACAGCCCGGTTTTTCCAATAAAAAAAGCATGTCTTCCGACATGCCTCGCCTTTCCATATGGTGGCGGCACAGAGACTTGAACTCCGGACACTGCGGGTATGAACCGCATGCTCTAGCCAGCTGAGCTATGCCGCCAAAATCCAAACATATCAATACAGATTTGGTGGGCAGGGATGGATTCGAACCATCGTAATCCGAAGATGACAGATTTACAGTCTGTTGCCTTTAACCACTCGGCCACCTACCC
>CACYDT010000016.1 GCA_902773295.1 uncultured Veillonellaceae bacterium
CTTGCCCGGAATGCGGAACGCATCACGACAGGGACGAGAACGCCGCAAAGAATATTCTTCGCAGGGCGTTGGAACAAAAGACAGCATAAACCAATATACCGTGGGACACACGGGAATCTACGCTTGGGGAGAGCGTGTAAGACGGAACGGCTACGGTCGCGCCGCAGTGCTCAGCGAACCAAGAATCCCCTGGCTTTAGCCATGGGGAGTGTCAATAATCGAACGCTACACTGTATAATTGGGTTAAGTCTCCAAGCGTTTGGCTCCTATATCATATCTTCAAACACCTCTGCCACGCTGACCTCAAAGTCATCATAGAGCGAAACCTTGAAGGAGAGCTTTTGCGTGGCTTTTTCCTTCTCGGTGAGCATCTTCCATTCGATGGGATCGTAGTCGTGGTAAATATCGTCCATCCGGAAGGTTCCATCCACCAGATGGTATACCTCAATGGACTTGTCCTTGGGGTTCACCAGCCAATATTCCTTGACACCGAATGTTTCGTAGTTGTTTTTCTTTTCCAGACGGTCGATCTTGGCAGTGGAAGGCGATAGAATCTCGATGACCAAATCCGGCGCACCGTAAATGCCGTCCGGGTGGATCTTGCTCTTGTCGCAGACAATGATCAAGTCGGGGATATAGTGGACGTTTTCATCGAAATAGACATCTATTTCACCAAAGGGCTTGCATCGTTTTCCGCGCAAGTAAGAGCGAAGGATGCTGCTCAGGTTCAAGGCGATACGTCTGTGATTGGTGGATGGCTGCGTCATCATGCGCTCCTCGCCGTTCACCAGTTCATAGCGGGGGTTTTCCAGGCGTTCGTTGCGAATCATGGTAAGCTCTCCTTTCCCGTCGAACATGCAAAAGGTTTTTATGGGCATAGTATAGCATAGGAAGGCGTGACTGTATAGAAGATTTTGAAGAATGTGTAAAGAGAAGATTTCTTGGTGGAAACAGGAGGCAGGATTTTGGCAAGGAAAAAGAGAAATTAAGCTATCGTGGGCAATTTCATTTGGAGAGGGAGTTGGAGATGAAGTATCTGCGTGCGATGTTGAGGATTTCTTGTTTTTGCTTTGCCGTTGCTGCCGCATCGGCGGTTCAGGCGGCGGAGTTTTCTGCCGATTCACCGGAAATCCAGTATTTTGGTCGCTGGGATGCCAAGGATGGCGTATATCGCTGTGGCTACGGAGCAACTTATATCAAGGCGAATTTCACGGGTACAAGCCTTAAGGCAGATATCAGAGGAAAGGGCATTTGGTGGCGGGTCAGTATCGATGGCGGCGAATTCCGCCGATTGTCCCCTCGGGGGAAGAATACCGTTCTGGCCAGGAATCTTCCGCCGGGCGAGCACAAAGTCCTCTTTGTCCGATCCACGGAAGGCCAGGCGGGCATCAGCGAATTCCGGGGATTTACGGTGGATGACGGCGCGGCCCTCACGGAGCCGGATCCGGTGAAGGAACGGAGGCTCGAGTTTGTGGGGGATTCGATTACGGCGGGCGCAGGGCTGGAAGGCGCATGGGGCGGGCGCAATGCCTACCATGATGTGGAGGATAATGATATGTCCTATGGGCCGCAGATGGCAAGGATGCTTGCGGCAGATTACAGCGTCATTGCGAAGTCCGGCCAGGGAGTGGCACTCAACTATGCGGAAAAACGGCCGGCTAAGGGAGTCCATGCGTGTGACAGCTATGCCTGGACGTTCTTTTCAAATACATTCGATCCGGAAAATCCGGAATGGGATTCCGCCAGGTTTCCTGTGGATGCTACGATTGTTTCCATCGGGACCAATGATTTCCTGAGCGGCAGTGTCCCGCCGTCGGAAATGGAATTCAAGGAAGCTTACAAGAAGCTCATTGATGTTGTCCGCAGGAAGAATCCGGGCAAGGCAATCATCTGCACGGAGCCTGTGCCGGAGTGGGTAGGGGCTGATGTCCGGGATTGGATCCGGCAGGTCGTTGGAGATGCCAGGATCCTGGGAGATCGAAACGTTTATTTTATTCCTCTCCATGAAGATGGCTCCCTTCTGGAGAAGAAGGATTATATCGATGGCGAAACCCATCCGACAAAGGAAGGCTCCAGGAAAATTGCAGATTACCTCAAGGACAAGGTGGCTGCTATTCTTGGCTGGCAGTGATCCTATGCGAAAAGAAGTCCCCCGGCCTGCAGAGGTCGGGGGACTTTTTTTCAACACGCCCTAGCAAAGCGAGGCTTTTTTGATCCGTTCCACGGCGCGGACGGTGTCTTCCCTGTTTCCGAAAGAAGTGAGGCGGAAGTAACCTTCCCCGCAGGGGCCGAAGCCGGCGCCGGGAGTTCCTACGACATGGACTTCCTTGAGGAGTCTGTCGAAAAAATCCCAGGAGGTCATGCCGTTTGGGGTCTTGAGCCAGATATAGGGGGCGTTGATGCCGCCGTAAGCTGTGAGGCCTGCGGATTGGAGACCCTCGCGGATGATGCGGGCATTCTCCATGTAGTAGGAGATGGTTTCGCGGATCTGCTCCCGGCCTTCCTCTGTGTAGATGGCGGCAGCGCCGCGCTGGATGATATAGGCCGTGCCGTTGAATTTTGTGGTATGGCGGCGATTCCAGAGTTTGTTGAATTCCACGCGGGAGCCGTCGGCTGCCGTTCCTGTGACGGACTTCGGAATCACGGTATAGCCGCAGCGGGTTCCCGTGAAACCGGCTGTTTTGGAGAAGGAGCGGAACTCGATGGCCACGTCCCTGGCGCCTTCAATCTCATAGATGGAGCGGGGGACATCCGCTTCCGTGATGTAGGCGGCATAGGCTGCATCGAAGAGAATGACGGCATCATGTTCTTTGGCGTATCCCACCCACTTCCGGAGTTCTTCCCGGGACAGGGTCGTGCCTGTGGGATTGTTGGGGCAGCAGAGATAGATGATGTCCACGTTTTCTTGGGGCAGTCCGGGCGCAAAATTGTTTTCTGCGGTGCAGGGAAGATAGGTGACCTTGGCGAAATGGCCGTCTTCCTGCAAGGAGCCTGTGCGTCCTGCCATGACATTGGTGTCGAGGTAGACGGGATAGACGGGATCCGTGATGGCGATGCGGCTGGCGGTGGAGAAGATTTCCTGGATATTGCCGCAGTCACTTTTGGAACCGTCGCTGACGAAGACTTCATCCCGATGGATTTCTATGCCGCGGGAGGTGTAGTTCGCTTCGATGATGGCATCGATGAGGAAGGGATAGCCCTGTTCCGGCCCGTATCCGCGGAA
>CACYDT010000017.1 GCA_902773295.1 uncultured Veillonellaceae bacterium
TCGCTGAGCACTGCGTCACGACCTTGGCCGTTCCGTCTTACACGCTCTCCCCAAGCGTAGATTTCCGTGTGTCCCACGGTATGATAAGTCTACAATTCCTGCACAAGCCTATTCCTCTCCCAAAGCCGTCCTCCTCGGCACGAGGATCTCCTCCTCATAGCAGGAGAATGCCGATTCCGTAAGCCTTGGGTCCGGCTTCGGCGTAAAGGCGCTGACCACCGGGACGATGACAAGCCCCGCCAGCATGGCAACAACGCCGCTGTTGATGGGAGACTGCAGGATGGGCGGGAATTCCGGCCGGAAAAAGATATTCGCCGTCATCAGGCCGCAGGCGAAGAAGAAGCAGGCCCAACAGGAAGCCGCTGTGACATGCTTCGAGTAGAGAGCATACATGAAGGGCGCAAGGAAAGCCCCCGCCATGGCGCCCCAGGAAATCCCCATGAGCTGGGCGATGAAGTTCACCGAGCTCCTGTACTGCACCATGGCCAGCACTGCGGAAATGGCAATGAATACCACGATGAGGAGCCGCATGACGAGAACCTGCCGCGCCTCGCTCATATTGCGGACGAAATTGTCCTTGATGAGGTCCAGGGTCAAAGTCGAGCTTGACACGATGACCAGGGACGACAAGGTGGACATGGAAGCGGAAAGCACGAGGATCACGATGAGGGCAATCATCCCCGAGGAGAGGCCCGAAAGCATCGTCGGGATGATGGAGTCAAAACCATTGGCCGCCACATCCACCTGATCGGAAAACAGCCGCCCGAAGCCCCCAAGGAAATAGCATCCCCCTGCCACCACAAAAGCGAACAGCGTGGAGATCACCGTCCCCTTCTGTATAGCCCGCTCATCCTTGATAGCATAGAACTTCTGCACCATCTGCGGCAGCCCCCAGGTTCCCAGGGAAGTCAGGATCACCACAAACAGCAGGTTCAGCGGGTCAGGCCCGAAAAAGGATGCGAAGATGCCCGGCGTGGTTGCCACCTTCTCATCCGTGACGCGGGCCAGCCCATCGAGAGCCTGGAGGAAGCCGCCCTTGGTCTCCAATACGGCAGCGATGACAGCCACGATACCGATGAGCATAATAATCCCCTGAAGGAAATCATTGATGGCCGTTGCCATGTAGCCACCGGCAATGACATAGACAGCCGTCAGAACCGCCATCAGGAGAATGCATGCCGAATAATCAATGCTGAAGGCCATGCCGAACAGCCGGGAAAGGCCGTTGTAAAGGGATGCGGTATAAGGAATCATAAAGATGAAGATAATGATGGATGCCCCGATCTTCAAGGAAGGAGCGCCAAACCTCTTCTCAAAGAACTGCGGCATCGTGGCGGAATCGAGATGGCGGCTCATGATCCTCGTGCGCCGCCCGAGGATGAACCAGGCGAGAAGGGAGCCGATGAGCGCATTCCCGATCCCTGCCCAGGCCGCGGCAATGCCGTATTTCCAGCCGAACTGCCCCGCATAGCCGATGAACACCACCGCCGAAAAATAAGAGGTCCCATAGGCAAACGCCGTCAACCACGGCCCGACATTCCTGCCCCCCAGGACAAAGCCGTCCACATCCGTCGCATGCTTCCTGCAGTACAGGCCAATGCCGATCAGAACCGTAAAATACAGCCCCAGCAAAACAAGTTTCATTCCAATACCCCCAATACAAAACAAACAGGACAAATCCATGGGCACAATAGGAAAACACCCCACTATCATACCATATCCATGAACATTTGTCCTGTGGTTTTGTCTGTCAAACGGGAAACGTCTCCCTTATCTTATCTCATTTGATCCGATCGCAGGCCGCCATTGCCGACTCCGTGCCGATGATGCCCGGCAGGATCTCCTTGCCGGGGCCCTGCTTCTCGATCCTGCCATCCGTCAGCACGATGATCTCATCGGCGATGTTCAGTATCCTCTCCTGATGGGAGATGATGAGAATGGAGCTGTCCTTGATGTCTGCCCGCATCTTTTCGAAAATGCGGATGAGGTTCTGGAAACTCCAGAGATCAATGCCCGCTTCCGGCTCATCGAAAATCGTGAGCTTCGCCTTCCTCGCCAGCACCGTAGCGATCTCAATGCGCTTGAGCTCGCCGCCGGAGAGGGACGCATTGACCTCGCGCTTCACGTAGTCCCTGGCGCAAAGCCCCACCTCGGAAAGATAGTCGCAAGCCTCCGACTGGCTCAGGTGCCTGCCCGTCGCCAGCCGCAGGAGATCTATGACCTCCAGCCCTTTGAACCGCACGGGCTGCTGGAAAGCGAAGCCAATGCCCTTCCTGGCGCGCTCCGTGATATTGAGTCCCGTGATGTCCTCCCCATCGAGAAAAATCTGCCCCTCTGTCGGATGCTCGATTCCGGCAATCATACGTGCAAGGGTGGACTTCCCGCTGCCGTTCGGCCCCGTGATGACCACGAATTTCCGGCTGTCCACCTTCAGACTGAGATTCCGGATGATATCAATCTTCCGGTCTCCCTCCTTCACCTCAAAGGAAATATTTTTCAGCTCCAGCATAACGCCAATGCCCCTCCTATACTCGCGAAAAAACTGTTCTAAAATATAACACCTTGTATACTTTACCACATCCCGGCGCGAAAATCCACCGTGACAAAAAAAGAGGGAAGCCCGGCCTGCCCTGGGCAGAATCCTGGCTTCCCTTGCTGCGATGGCCCTATTTGTCCACAAAGCCGATATGCGCCTTCAAATCGTCCAGCTCGTTCGACGCGATGCGCATGAGCTGGCGGGCGATGAAGCGCTTGGCCTTGCCCACGGTATCGATATCGTCGATGTGCTGCGTGTTGTCCCAGGGATACATGGGCGCGATCCCCACATATTCCTCCCCGGTCTCCTCGTCCTTCACAACAGCCAGTCCCATCTTCCTTGCCTTGTCCTCGAAGCGCAGGCCCCTGAGTTCCACGTCCGGCTGTGCATAGTCTGCATCATCCTTCAAGGTGATATAGGAACGCGCAATCCCATAGATTTTCATGATGACCCATCCCTTCACGTATTTTTCTTCCTACTATTCATCTATATTCTAGCTTCCTTTGCAAACTCCTGCCTATCCCCACAAATTGATTCTGGCAAAACTTGGGCAATTGCGTTATACTTGATACAGGAATGCAATCCATGGACAACCGAGTCTACATTGATATGGAGGTAATATTTTGAGCGACAAGATCATACTGACCGGCGACCGCCCCACGGGCAAGCTGCACATCGGGCATTACGTCGGATCGCTGAAGCAGAGAGTGGCCCTGCAGGCCACCGGGGAATACAAGGAAATCTTCATCATGATTGCCGACGCCCAGGCGCTCACAGACAACTTCGAAAATCCCGACAAGATCCGGGACAGCATCCGGGAAGTCGCCCTTGACTACCTTGGCGCAGGGCTCGATCCCTCCAAGGCAACCATCTTCATCCAGTCCCAGATTCCGGAACTCACGGAACTGACCATGTACTACATGAACCTCGTGACAGTCGCCCGCCTGCAGCGCAACCCGACCGTGAAAGCAGAAATCCAGATGCGGAAGTTCGAAGCGAACATCCCGACGGGATTCCTCTGCTACCCCATCAGCCAGGCCTCGGACATCACAGCCTTCAAGGCCACCACTGTTCCGGTAGGAGAGGACCAGAAGCCCATGCTGGAGCAGACAAGGGAAATCGTGCGCAAATTCAATGAAATCTATGCGCCCGTGCTCGTGGAGCCGGACATCCTTCTCTCCGCCAACAAATCCTGCCTCCGCCTCCCCGGCACAGACGGCAAGGCGAAGATGAGCAAGTCCCTCGGCAACTGCATCTACCTCTCCGACTCCGCCGACGAGGTAAAGAAGAAAGTCCAGTCCATGTACACGGATCCCACCCACATCAAGGTTTCCGACCCCGGGCATATCGAAGGCAACACCGTGTTCACCTATCTTGACGCCTTCTGCCTGCCGGAGCATTTCGGGCGCTACCTCCCGGAGTACCAAAGCCTCGACGAGCTCAAGGAGCACTACCAGAGGGGCGGCCTCGGCGATGTGAAGATCAAGAAGTTCCTCAATGCCGTCCTGCAGGAAGAGCTGGAGCCCATCCGCAAGCGCCGCGAGGAATACGCCAAGGATATCCCGGCAGTCTACGACATGCTCAAGAAGGGCTGCGAAAAGGCGGAAGAAACTGCCGCCCAAACCCTCGCCGATGTCAAGCATGCCATGCGCATCGACTACTTCAACGTATAAAACAGCAGCGGTTCCTGCATGCAGGAACCGCTGCTGTTTTACTTCTTCTCCGCGCATTCCGCGCAAAGCCCAAGGAATTGTATCTGGTGATCCTTGATGCGAAACCCTGTCCTCTCGGCAATGCTGTCTTCCAACGTCTGCGTCAGGGGCGAATCAAACTCTTGCACCCTGCCGCATTCCAGGCATACGAGATGATGATGCTGATGGGGATTCTCCTCCGAAGCCCCGTTCAATTCATACCTGGTCTTTCCATCCGTGAACTCGATCCTGACGAGAAGCCCGATCTCCGTGAGCATCTCGAGATTGCGGTAGACCGTGGCCAAACCCGCCTTTTCCTCGCTGTTCCGCAGATGCTCATAGATCTCCTCCGCGCTCAGATGGCGACCGGGAGATTCCAGGAACACGTTCAGCAACCTCTTCCGCTGGCTGGTGAGCTTCTTCTTCTGGACGGACAGCCTCTCCATGAAGCTGTCTATATCCCGTGTTTCCAGCAACTGCCTCTCCCCCCTACAATTTCAGCCCTTCCAGCCAACGGGAAACCATATCGCGGGTCACCCGGTTCAGGCAGCGGGCCGGCTTCAGCACCGAGCCTTTCGTGCAGGAAGGCTCCAGGTACTTGTTGGTCTCCCCCACATCGCTGGCGCTGGACGTGCAGAACGGCACGATGGTCTTTCCGGAGAAGTCATGGCTTTCGAGGAAGGTATTGATGATGCGCGGAGCCAGGTACCACCAGATGGGGAAGCCCACAAACACCACCTCGTACTCCTCCATGTTGGGAACTGTCCCTTCCATGGCGGGACGTGCCGCCACATCGTGCATCTCCACGGTGCTGCGGGATCCCTTGTCATGCCAGTCCAGATCCTTCTTCGTATATGGTTCTGCCGGCTTGATCTCGAAGAGATCCGCCTCCATGAAGTTCCCCAGGAACTTCGCCACTCTCGCAGTCGTGCCTGTCACCGAAAAGTACGCAATCAACGTTTTCTTTGCCATGAAAAAATCCCCTTTCCCTTCCTTATTCCATTTTCTATCAACAGATTCTCATTCTTTCGGCACAAGGTCTGCCGCCGTAAGGGGACGTTCCTTGGCCCGTTTCGTCAGTTCCGCCGTTGCCGTGAAGAGCACATCACTGGAACTGTTGAGCGCTGTCTCGCAAGAATCCTGCAAAACGCCGATGATGAAACCGACACCTACCACCTGCATGGCAATGTCGTTGCCGATGCCAAAGGAAGCGCAGGCCACGGGGATCAAGAGAAGCGAGCCGCCCGCCACTCCGGAAGCGCCGCAGGCGCCCACGGTCGCGATCAGCGAGAGAAGAAGCGCCGTGGGCATGTCCACGGAAATCCCCAGGGTATTCGCCGCCGCCAGGGAAAGCACCGCAATAGTGATGGCCGCCCCCGACATATTGATGGTCGCGCCGAGCGGTATGGAAATCGAATAGATATCCTCATGGATCCCCAGACGCTTGCAGAGGGAAAGATTCACGGGAATGTTCGCCGCAGAACTGCGCGTGAAGAATGCGTAAAGGCCGCTCTCCCGCAAAGTCGTCAGTACCAGTGGGTAAGGGTTGCGGTGGATGTGAAGGAACACGATGAGAGGGTTCATCACAAGAGCCACCGTGAAGAACGCCCCCAGGAGCACGCCGAGAATCTGCGCATAGCTGATGAGCGCCCCCAGTCCGCTCGTCCCGATGGCATCCGCCACCAGTCCCATGATGCCGAAAGGCGCGAAGCGGATAACCCACTGCACGATCTTCGTGACCGCCTTCGCCAAATCCCCCAGCACCGCCTTCGAGCTGTCCGAGGAATGATGGAAGGCAAGTCCCAGAAGCACCGCCCATGCAAGGATGCCGATGTAGTTCGCCGTAGTCAATGCATGGACGGGATTGTCCACGACACTCAGGATGAGCTTGTGCAATACCACGACGATGCCGCTGGGCGGCTTCATCTCCGCCTCCGCAACGGACAGGCTCAACGTCGTGGGGAAAAGGAAGGACATCGCCACCCCCACCAAGGAAGCGCAAAAGGTGCCAATCACATAGAGCCGCACAATGGGCTTCATGAAGACATTGGTCTCCGAGGTTCTCTGTGCCATAGCGTTCATGACCAGCACGAAGACGAGAATCGGAGCCACCCCCTTCAAGGCCATGACAAAGACCTCGCCCAGAACCGATACCAGCGGGATGATTTCCGGAGCCGCCACGGCAATGGCAATGCCGATGAAAAGCCCCAGGGCAATCAGCTTGATGAGCGCTGTCTCCTGGTATTTCCTGCCAATCTGATGAAGCAAATAAACCACTCCCAATCCAATAAAATGAAAAAATTATGAAAGTCCATGCTCTAGTATATCATCATACCATGCACTTTTGCAAGGAATTGTCGTCTGCTCCGAAGCAAAACGCGGCACTTTTTCCTTGTTGCGCTCCGCCCCCCAATCTGCTACAATCTCCGTAGATACCTTGCAGATCCGACGAAACAGGAAGGAATGACAGCGCAAAATGAGCCGGAAAACATCCATGAAACAAAAACTCGCCGTCGCCCTGTCGGTGGTGAACGCCCTGAACAGCATCGCCCCCATGGCACTCCCTTATGTGAACATCACACGGAATACTCCATCCGGGGGGGGGCATGTGTCCGATTTGGGAGGAATCGGCATCTCCCCGAACCCCTTGGGGGGCGTGGCGCATGCGAAAACCCAAAGAGTCGGACCAGGACAGACATCGACATGGGATACGATGAATGCTGCTGATACGCAGTATGTAAAAAGCGGCGGCTCCGGCACGGTCTCTGACATGCGCGGTGGTACGCAGTCTGTAGAAAGCGGCGGCTCCGGCACGGTCTCTGTCATGAGCGATGGTGTGCAGGATATACAGGGCGGCTCCGGCACGGTCTCTGTCATGAGCGATGGTACGCAGTCTGTAGAAAGCGGCGGCTCCGGCACGGTCTCTGTCATGAGCGGTGGTACGCA
>CACYDT010000018.1 GCA_902773295.1 uncultured Veillonellaceae bacterium
AGAGCGTGTAAGACGGAACGGCTACGGTCGTGCCGCAGTGCTCAGCGAACCAAGAATCCCCTGGCTTTAGCCATGGGGAGTGTCAAGATACTATGATATATGGCGTTGGGGAGGTGAAGCTTATGCGTATCAAGAGAGTGGCAGCAATATTGGTTGCCATGATGATCATGATGAGTTCCGTTGCCATGGCGGAGAATTTTCAATTTGTGGATGCCAATGGCTCTACCGGTTATTATGTGGATATGGATTCTATTGGTTTTGAGGGCGAGAATATCTCAAGAGCCCGCATTGCCGTCAAGAAGGCGGCAGTGAACCGGATGTTCCTCTATGCAATGCGTTTTGATGCGGGTCCGAGAGCCTACCAGGTTCTTGGCTCCCAGGTGATCGAATATGATACGGGAAAGGTGCTGGAGTCCAAGAACGGCTCGGAGGTATCCCGTCCTTATGGAGTGGCATCCCCGATGAATTCGATTGTGGAATACATTCGTTCCCTGAAACCTGAGGAAAAGCATACGGAAAATATAAGCCAGAATGCAGAAACCGCAAGTCAGAATCCGTAAACCTATGGGGAGAGGCGATGTGCATGGGAGAACTTGATGCGTTGAAGAAGCGGACTGCCTGGCTGTCTGTTTTCTCCAACACAATCCTGGTGATTCTGAAGCTTTTTGTTGGGCTTTACGTGGGAGCCGTGAGCCTCGTATCGGAAGCACTTCATTCCGGTATCGATCTCATGGCTGCCTTCATTGCGCTCTGGGCGGTGCGCAAGTCGCTTGCCCCGCCGGATGCGGAACACGACTATGGACATGGGAAGTTCGAGAACCTTTCGGCGGCAGTGGAGGCATTGCTGATCGTTGGGGCTGCTGCCGGCATTGTCATGGAGGCCATGGACAAGTTCCATGCGGCTCAGGTGCCGGAGGCCTTGGAGTATGGCATCGCTATCATGCTGGTTTCCATTCTTGTGAATTTCTTTGTTTCCCGGAGGCTCATCCGCGTGGCCCGTGAGACGGGCTCCCAGGCATTGGAGGCAGACGGCCTTCACCTGCAGGCGGATATCTGGACATCCGTGGGGGTTCTTCTTGGCCTCCTGCTGATGGAACTGACCGGCTGGGCATGGCTGGATCCGGTGATTGCCATCTTTGTTGCGGGCATCATCTTTCGAGCCGGTTGGCATATGGTGCGCGAGTCCACGCTGGAGCTTACCGATGCCAGCCTGCCGGAGGAAGAGGAAAGGCGCATGGGAGCCATTATCTCGGCAATTCCCGAGGTGCGGGGGTATCACTGCCTGCGTACCAGGAAATCCGGGTCTTTCAAGCTGTTGGATGTCCATGTGCTCTTCGATGGAACGATGCATCTTTCCCATGTGCATGCGATTTGCGATGAACTGGAACAGAAACTCCGCGATGGGGGATTTGGCACTATGGATGTCCTCCTTCATCCGGAGCCGGTGGAAGAGCATGAGGCTGAGACAAAGGCCTCCCGTTATGAACAGGCGAAAAACGGAAGATGACAGGGAGACTGTTGGATGATGGAGGAGTGGATGGAATTTGATGCAGAAATGGATGAGACTGCTCGTTTGTGCGATGTTTCTGGTATCCGGCATGGGAATGGTTTCCGCCGGGACGCCTGACAGTCTGCCGGAAAAGCTCGCAATGCTTGAGCAGGATACTTATGGGGCAGAGCAGCCGGGAGCCATCATGGATCGGCTGAACCGTCTGGAGAAGGATTACAATGGCAGGCACAACGCAGGCAGCATGATGGTGCGCGTGGATGCGCTTTATGATGAGGTCTATGTCAATGAAAAGTCCCCGTCGAAGCAGGCGATGCTCAATGCCATCGAGTGGAGCCTGCGGAACGTAGTGAGCAGGAAGCCGGTGCAGCAGCGCATTGACGATCTGGAAATGGAGATCAGCGGAAAGAACAGCGAGGGATCCTTCTCCGCACGTATTGACGAATTGGCCGGGCTATCCTTTGGGGCGGATGTCCCGCCGATGGTGCAGGTGCATGTGCCTGCCGATACGCTGGTGAAGGTTGCGCTGTCGGAAGCTGTCAGTTCCAGGAACATCAAAGTGGGGGATACCGTCCGCTGCCGTGTGGCGGAGGATGTGATGGTTGATGGCGCACTGGTGTTCCTGAAGGGCGCGGAAGGGGAAGGCGTTGTGACGAAGGTGAAGCAGGCGAAGAGTTTCGGGCGCAGCGCAGAAATCCATGTCGATTTCAAGAAGGCGCGGACCGTTGACGGCTCTTATGTGGATACCCTCGTCGGCGAAGCTGCCAAGAGCGAGATGAAGAGGCTGTCCATGGCAGCGGGAGCCAGTCTTGCGGGAATGGCGCTCGTGGGTCCTATCGGCATTGTCACGGGAATCTTCGTCAAGGGGAAGGACGTGGAATTGCCGGAAGGGACGGAGGTGTTCATCCAGACGGGACGCGATGAGACATTGTACGGCATCCGGGCAGAAATGGCGGCGCAGTGAAAAGCGGCATCCTTGGGATGCCGCTTTTCACTGTTTTTTTATGGATTTCCTATGCGGAAACCGTCTCGGCCGTGCTTCTTCACATGGTAAAGAGCATTGTCCGCTGCCTTGAACAGGGATGGGTAGTCTGTTCCGTGCAGGGGCGCAATGGCAATCCCGATGCTGGCCGTGATTGCGGTCGGCTCTCCGTTGACATGGATTTCACGAGCTGCCTGCCAGATTGCTTGGGCTTTTTTCTTGATGATATCCTCCGTCAGATTCCCCTCGATCATGAGGACGAACTCGTCCCCGCCGAACCGTCCGGCAAAATCCTCCGCACGGCAGAGGCTCTTGAGCCGGAAGGCGAATTCCGCAAGGATTTGGTCGCCGAACTGGTGTCCGAAGGTGTCGTTTGCCTCTTTGAAATGATCCAGATCGATGATGTAGAGAGCAACTTGCCTGCCATCCGGAAGCTCCCGGCATCGTTGTTCGCAAAGCTGCTCCATGGTGGCCTTGTTGTAGAGGCGGGTCAGATCATCGATCTCCGATTTCGTGCGGTAATTGTCCCTTGCGATGCGCAGGCACTTCACATCATGAAGGGCAGCGGAAAGCTCCTCGTTCTTTTTCCTCAGCAAATCGTTCTGGCATTCCTGTTCCGTTTTCGCATGTGCAAGGTTTTCCGTGTAGGTTTTCAGGCTGGCCGTCATGTCGTTGAAGCAGTTGGCCAGATGCTCGATCTCGTCCCCGGTGTCGATGTGGATTTTCTTGTCCAGGTTGCCGGCGGCGATTTCCCGCACACCGTCGCTGAGGATATGGATAGGATCCACAAAGCGGTCGGACAACTTTTTGCCAACGAGGAACACGGCTCCCAGGAGCCCAAGCACGAGAATGGATGCCATTGCCATGGTGTTCAGCATGTGATTGTCCAGAAGGTGGATATTGTCCTTGGTCGACTGCCGGATCAGCGCATGGTTCCAAGCAACGGGAGCCATGGCATCATCCTTCGCGATTGCGGCTACGAAACTCCAGCCGGTGTGCCTGATGGGGGCAAAGGCCAGATAGTAATGTCCTCCGTCGATGTCGATATCGGCAACTCCGTTCCCTCCGGATACCATGTCCGCAACCGTATCTGCGAGCGCTGTATTTTCCGATTGGCGGAGGTCGGTCTCCAGATCGACGGAGAGCGTCTTCAGCGGATGATAGTTTTTTTGGTTTGAGAATGCGATCACGTGCCCTCGTTCGTCAATGACACAACAGAAGCCCATATTGTGCAGATTGACTCTGTCCACGATATGGCCAAGGCCCTTCAGCGTGGATTGCAGGCAGGCGACGCCCTCGAGTTCCCCGTTCTCGTCATAATAGGGGAGCGCGCAGAAGATGCCGAGTTTCTTGCTGAAGACGAACTGCCTGACGGGGGTGAAGACGAGGTCGCGTTTTTCTGCAGCCAGGCGGTACCAGTCACTGGCGAGGGCATCGTAGAAGATGTCCGGGGGGTTGTATTCCTCCGGGCTTGTTTCGAGCTTGTTGTCCACCGAAAGCGTGTAATTGTGCCGTGATGCCACGAAGATGGAATCGATGATGGGATCGCATTCGACAATCCCCAGCAGGACATCCCGGATGTTCGCGGACATGCGGATTTCGGGTTCCAGAGCCTTTGCATCGACCGTTGGCGCATATTGCAGGTAAAAAACAATCTTTCCGGCTCCCGAAGCCGGGGGCTCCCCAACGTTCTGCGGAAGAAAGTCCTGTGGGGTGGCATGGATCTTCTGCATGGTTGCCGCTGCCAAGCGCACGGGTTTTTCCATGGCGGCCAGGCGCTGGTCGATATCAGCGGCCTTGTCCGACGCGATGTCGATGAGTTCTTTTCTTTTTTGTTCTTCCAGCAGGCCGGAACTGTTGAGGTCGGACTGGTATCCGATTTCGCCGCCGTAACGGATTGCCATGTTCCGTGCGCCGAACATTCCGTAGAACATGATGATGCTCATGACCAGCAGGGTGGCGATGCTGATGGAAAGGACACTCAGTGTCATTTTCTTCCGGATGTTCATACGGAAATTCCTGTCCGGAAGCTCGCGGATCCATAGCATCTTTTGGCGTAGTTTGTGCATGGGAGCCATCTCTTCTTTCCGATTGGGAATATACGTTGATACGTTCGAATCCTTCTCGTTTGCATTTGCGACAATAGTATATCACATCCGAGCAAGTGAAAACAACGGATGGAATATGAAGTTTTCTTTAGGAACTGGTAACAAATAAATTTTAAGATAGGACGAAGGATACATCTCCATAGGCTGGGCGGAGGAAGGAGTCATAGCGGTGCTATGTCGACTGGCTGATGTGCCGGTGGCGAAGAATTGACCGACCGACAACGACGCATATGGAGATGTAGACAAGTCAAATCTAAAATTTATTTATGAACAGTTCCTTAATAGCAAAACTTGAATCCCCGCAGGGGACTAGCTTTCGCATCGCAATTGCGTTATAATATCTCCTATAATGTACTATTGGATACTAAAAGATAGGGGATATTTCTTGATGGAAAAGAGGGCAAAGCTCCTGGCAGTCCTGGCGGCCGCCATGCTTTTGTCGCCGTCTTATGCTCTGGCAGAGCATAAGACGAGCACGGACACGGGAGCCGATGTATTGGATTTCATAGAGAACCAGCGCCGCTTGGAAAGGGAGCAGGCATTGACGGAGGAACAGGAAAAGCTGCTGGAGGATGCGCAGTATATCAAGGATCATCTGCGGAAGCCTCTGGATCCCTCTAAGCCGATGCCTACGATCTTTGAAGGCGACGATCTCATGTACGATCAGAATACGGGGGAATTCATTGCCAAGGGCAAGGTGCATATCGTCCAGATGGATGCCCATCAATTCGATACGCCGGAAGACGGCGTGATTCGGGGCAATACCATTGAACAGGAAATCGAGATCCCGGGCAAGGCTCATGTCCTGCAGATGACGCAGGATCAGTCCCGCATCACCATGGACGGCTACAACACGTTCTATCGCTATGGCGACAAGAGCGGAACCATGGAAGAAGCCGTCGGCAAGGTAGACCGGCAGTATGTTACCGGCAAGCGCTTCGAATTCTATCCGGATCGTGTGGTCGTTTATGACGGGACGGCGACGAAGTGCAGTGCGAAGGAACCGGACTATCATCTGAGCGCGGACAGGATTACGATTTGGCCGAACGACAAAATGATCATGGAGAACGTGAAGTTCTGGCTGAAAGGCACTGTGATCTATCAGGAGGCAAGAAGGGAACAGGATCTCCGTCCGGACGCAAAAGGCCCGCAATATCCGAGAGTCGGGTACAGCAAGGATGAGGGACTTTGGATCACCCAGACCTTCGACCGCAATCTCCGGAAGAATGTGGATGCCTCCCTCCGCCTGTACTGCAGCACAAAGAACGGGGGGCGCAGCAATGGGGAGCTGAAGTGGAGCAATGCCGGTTCCACCTATCGCGTGCTCTATGGATATTATAATGATCTGGATGATAACTGGGTCAAGAGGAATCCGTCGTTTCGGTACGGATACGGGAACCGCATCGGGAACACTGCGTTTTCCTACACCGTGGATTGCGAGATCGGCAGATGGAAACGCATGAAGAAGGATGAACCGCCCGTTTCCAGCACGCACCGTTACTACAGGGTGGGCTTGTCAAGGGATATCCTTGCGCTGCCGGGGAAGTGGTTTTTGCTCTGGAACGGCGGCTACGAGATCGTGCAGGAAACCTATAACAACAGCACGGTGAAAGGCTTTGACTGGACGCTGTCGGCAGTGAAGATGTTTGATGACCGCTGGACGGCCTACACGACATATGCATACTCTGCCGTGAACAAGGGGAATTCTCTGTTCGATTATGGGATCAATGATATCGGGAAGGCACTCAAGACAGGGTTCAGCTATCGTTTCAGCGACAAGGACCGCGTGGTCTGCGGCATCCAGTACGATGTGAAGAACAAGACGCTCAAGGACGTGGACTATTACTGGTTCCACGATATCCATTGCTCCCAGCTCATCCTGCGCTATCGGGCGAAGCGGCATAGTTGGCAGGTCAGATGGGAGTTCATTCCGTGGTGATGGGAAGGACTCATGTGAAAAAGGGACTGAATGAAATCATCGATGCCATGCAGGGACAAAGCATCCTTGTCATCGGCGACATGGTGGCGGATATTTACCTGGACGGGAGAATTTCCCGTATTTCCCGCGAAGCTCCGGTGCTGGTTCTGGAGCAGGCGGGGGAGAAAATCGTGGCCGGGGGCGCAGCCAATGTGGTGAACAATGTGGCGACCCTTGGGGGGAAAGTCTTTGCCGTTGGGATCCTGGGAAAGGATCACAGCGCGGATGGCTTGAGGAAGATATTGACCGGCAATGGAGCGGATACCGAAGGGATGTTCTCGGACGAATCGCGTCCCACCATCTCCAAGACGAGGATCATTGCGGGCGGGCGCGCTACCGTGAGCCAGCAGATCGTGCGCATTGACCATGAGAGCAAAGAGCCGGTTCCCCCTGCGATGGAAGAGAAGCTCCTGGATTATATCGACAGGGTTCTTCCCCGGGTGCAAGGCATTGTCATGAGCGATTATGGCGCGGGCACCGTCACGAAGAACATCGAGGAAAAGCTGATAGCTTACAGCCGTGCCCACGGAATCCCGAGCATGGTGGATTCCCGCTATGAGATCCGCCGCTTCAAGGGTGTGGGCTATGTGAAGCAGAATGATGCGGAACTGGCCTCGGCCGTGGGCAGGGAACTTCGGACGGAAGAAGACCTGAGACAGGCAGGCCGGCAGCTCCTTCGGGAACTGGATGCGGATGGCGTCCTTGTGACGCGGGGGGAAAGGGGCATGACCCTTTTCGAGAGGAACGGCGCCATCCATGATATTCCCGTGTCGGACAAAAGCGAGGTCTATGATGTTTCCGGCGCAGGAGATACCTGTGTCTCCACGGTCATCCTAGCTCTGGCGGCAGGAGCGGAGCCTGTCCGGGCTGCGGAGCTGTCGAACTTCGCTTCGGGCATCGCTGTGCGGAAGCTGGGAACGGCGACGGTGAGCAGCGGGGAATTGCGGAAGGTGGTGCGCTGAAATGCTGGTTGCGAGGAAGGATATAGGGATGTTTTGCGATATTCTCCGCAGGGGCGGGAAGCGCATCGTGTTCACGAATGGCTGCTTCGATCTCCTGCATGCGGGGCATGTCCGATATCTCGCAAAGGCACGCTCCTTCGGTGATTGTCTGGTGCTTGGCCTGAACACGGATGAATCCGTGCGCCTCCTGAAGGGGCCTTCCCGCCCCATCAACAGGGAAGAGGATCGGGCAGAGGTCGTTGGGGCATTGGAATCCGTGGACTATGTCGTGCTCTTTGGGGAACGGACCGCAGAGGCACTCATCGCCGAAGTGAAACCGGATGTCTATGTCAAGGGCGGGGACTATACTCTGGAAACCCTGCCGGAGGCGAAAATTGTCGGGAGCTATGGCGGCAGGGTGGAATTCATTGCCATGGTGGAAGGGCGTTCCACCACCAATGTCATAGCGAAGATTCAGCAGGAGAGCGATGGGAAATGAAGAACATTCTCGTAGTGAAGCTCAGCGCCATCGGCGATGTCATCCATGCACTTCCCGTGTCCCATGCCATCAAGGAAACTTTTCCCGAAGCGCATCTGACCTGGGTGGTGGAGCCGCCGGCCTATGGGCTTTTGGAAGCGAACCCCTGCATTGATGAGCTTCTGGTTTTCAAAAAGAAAGAATTCCGTACGTTGCAGGGCTTTTTGAAGAATTTTTCGCCGTTTCGCCGCCTCCTCCAGCAGCGTCATTATGATGCTTCCCTGGATCTTCAGGGGTTGTTCAAGTCAGCGGCGGTGATTTATTTCGGGAAGGCAGATCTCCGTCTGGGCACCTGCAATATGCGCGAGTTCAGCGACCACGTCAGCCGTCCCGTTGTGGGACCGAATGCACAGGGGCATATCGTGGAGAGGTACCTGGATGTGGCCCGCGCTCTGGGATGCCGGGTGGAGCGGGTGGTTTTCCCGTTGGAGATCCCGCAGAGGGATGTGGATATCGCCCGGAAGCTTATGGCTCAGGCCGGTGGCCGCATGGAGACTCCCTATGCAGTGCTGGTCGTAGGTGCGAACTGGCCGAATAAGCGATGGCCGGCGAAATATTATGCAGAGATCGGTGACTGGCTCTATGATCGGGGCATTGTTCCCGTGATTGTCGGGGGCGGCGCCGTGGAGGGGCAGATAGCGGCAGAGATTTCCGCGCTGGCAGAGATTCCGCCGGTCAATCTCGTGGGGCGCACGTCGCTTCTCCAGCTGGCATTTCTGGTTCAGCGGGCGTGTGTTGTCCTGGGAGGCGACACGGGACCGGTGCATCTCGCGGCAGGTCTCGGAACGAAGACGGTCATGGTCATGGGGCCTACGGATGCGAACCGCAATGGCCCTTATGGACAGCTGGAAAATGCCCTGGAGGTGGACCGCCCCTGCAGGTACTGCTGGAAGCGGGCGTGCCCCAAGGGCTTCGACTGCCTGGAAAACATCAGTGTCCGGCGGGTTGAGGAGAAACTGGGTGCATTGCTATGAGAATGGAAAAATATATTCAAAACATCCAGCAGGATCTGAAGCTGTTTTTCTTCGTGCTTTTCCTGCTCTGCGCTTATCGTGCCTTTTTCATGTGGCACATGTCCTCCTATATGGGCGACGGGGTGACGGGGGAGAGCATTGCCCTCGCCCTTTGGACGGGGCTGCGCCTGAGCATGAAGACGGCGGGCTGGTTCATGGCTCTTTCTTTCCTTTTCTGCACCTTGCCGAATCTCTTTTTTCCCCGGCTGGGTACCGGGCGCCTGCGGCTCGCCATCGGCGTGGCGGCTTCTTTTTTCTTTTCCGTGCTGTTTCTGGCAAGGTTCCCCTATTACCGGGAGTTCGGCATGGGATATAATCTTCAGGTGATGCAGGGGGCTCATGATGATTGGTGGGCTCTTTTCATGACCATGGCGCAGGAATACGGCATGGCATGGCGTTTCCTGGTCGTCCTGCTCCTGGTGGCGGCGGCATGGTATCTTCTGCGCTTCCTGCTGCGTTTGCCGGTCTTTTTCTGGCAGGGAACAGGACATCATATTTTCCGGAGGCAGGATCGCGCAAGGCGTTTGGCGGCTTCCCTTGCCTTGGCAGGTCTGACGGTTCTCTTTGCCATATTTGTCCGCTATGGCGGTTCCTTCAACTATGAGCATGGCATCAACTGGGAGAATGCCGGGGTGACGGGGAATGCATTCCTCGATGAGTGCATTCTCGATGATGGGCAGGCGCTCTATCGCGCATGGAAATCGGAGAAGCGCATGGCCCAGGGGGAAATCAGCGGCGTGGATCAGGCAAGGGTCACGGAGTTTGCCCGCCGGATTGCGGGCCATGAGGATCTCTCGGGGAAGGATATCACGCCTTATCTTTCCCGCAGAGCTGCGGGAGCGCGGATTCCGAAGCCGCGCCATATCTTCATTGTTCTCGGCGAGACGCTGGCGCAGTGGCCCATGATGGAGAAGTACAAGGACCTTCATGCGGCGGATGGCATCAAAAGCCTTATGGCAGAGGATTGCGCTTTTTATACGTCCTCTTTCATGCCCAATGGGGATTTCACATCCATCGCCATTACGGGGCTCGTCACGGGCCTTTCCGATGTCAATGTGCGGCCGAATTACCAGCCGCGCAGCTTCAAGGAGATTTATCCCACGGCCATGGCGCCCCAGTTCAAGGGGCTTGGGTATGCGGTGGATTTCTGGTATGGCGGCGTTCCTTCCTGGGACAATATCAATCGGCTGGCCATAGCCCAGGGGTTCGATCATTTTTACGGCTATCCGGACTACCATGCGCCGAAGCAGAGCACATGGGGGACGACAGACCGGCATCTCTTTGATGCTCTTTCCGGGCATCTGGACGAGGAGCCGCCGACGGTCCATCTCATCATGACCGTCAGCAACCATCCTCCCTATAATCTGGATCTCGCGGCGGAAGGCTTTGATATGGAACGGGAAAAAGAAGCCGTAGCAAAGCTTCCCCATGTGGAGGATGCAGACCAGCTCGCTTTGGAACTGGGGCATTATTGGTACATGGACAAGGTGGTTGCGGAATTTGTCCGGGACACCATGAAAAAGTACCCGGACAGCCTGTTCGTCATCACCGGCGATCATGCCGTGCGCATGAACCCGGGGACAGAGCCCACGATGTTCGAGAGGCAGAGCGTTCCTTTCCTGCTGTATGGGCAGGGAGTCAGAGGGGATCTCCTGCCTGCAGGGGTGGCCGGAGGCCATACGAATATCGTGCCGACGCTTGTGGAGCTCATCGCGCCACGGGACTATGAGTATCATTCCATTGCTCCGTCCATGACGGAGGGAACCCGCGCGGGATTCAATCGCGAGTTCTGGATTGCCCAAGGCGTCATGGGCATGGTGGACAGCGACCGCACAGAGCTCTTGCCCGGTGTGGGATCTGCGGAAGCCGGCCCGGCACGGGCAGAAGTGGACGCAGTGCTTCCTGCCATGCGCACGCTTTCCTGGTGGCTTTTGGAAAAAGGCACGGAACTTCCTTGAGGAGCTTTTTTATGTATCACAACATTCTTGTCATCAACCTGATGCACATCGGCGATCTCATGCTGGCCACGCCTGTGCTCCGTACGCTGCGGGCGAACTATCCCCGCGCGAGGATATCGATTCTTGTGGACAAAAAGCTGGCAGATCTCGTGTATTTCAATCCGCATGTAGATGAGTGCCTTCTCCTTGACAAGAAGGGGGAGGACAATAAAATAAGGAACTTTATAAAGTTCCTGTTAAAAATTCGCGCCAAGAAATACGACCTTGTGATCAACCTGCACCGGAACGAACGGGCCTCGGCTCTGGCAGCTTTCAGCGGGGCGGAACGCATTGTCGGGTACAGCAAGCCGCTCTTTTCCCTCTGGTTTGACAAGGTCTTGCCGAATCCTTCCGTGGCGCATCATCTCGGCCATGGCCCGTTTTCCCTCATTCCTCCTTATCGCTATGTCCCGGGCTGGAAGCATCAGGTCCAGGCTCATTTCGATGTGCTTCGGGAGGCGCTGGGGCTTGAGCGGATGGAGGACGGAGGATTGGAGATGCAGGTTCCGGAGGAGGCCGAGAAAAGCGCAGCGCGGCTTTGGAAGGAGAACTTCCCTCCGGGTCAGAGGGTCATTGCCTTCAATATCGGTGCCAGCTGGGAGACGAAACGATGGATGGCCGGCTATTTTTCCGAATGTGCCGACAGGTTTGTTGCGGATGGGTATGCGGTGGCTTTTTTTGGCGGTCCCATGGACATCCAGATGGTGCGCGATTGTGTCAGCGAGATGAAATACCGCCCGAACCCGTCGGAGGAAAGCAGGGTGCATGTGTTCACGGGAAAGCTCTCCCTCGGGGAGCTCGGAGCCATGCTGAGGCGGTGCAGCCTCTTCTTGACGACGGATTCCGGCCCCATGCATATCGGCGTTGCCATGAACATCCCCATCGTCACGATGTTCGGCGCCTCGCCGGTGCCCGGTTTCTATCCCTATGATGCCAAGGATGTCCTCATCCGTTCCCGGGAACCATGCCATCCCTGCGGTCTCCATAAATGCCCGAGGGCAGGGGAGGACAACCTGGCCTGCATGAAGCGGATTTCCGTGGATTCTGTCATGAAATATGCGGGAGAGCTCCTCGCGGCCTATGGAGGGAAACCGGCATTTGAGCTTCCTCCCCATGATGGACAATATGAATGTCGTGTTGTATACTAGAGAATGTTATACTGGAGAGCGTTAGAATTTCCCGAAGGGAAAGCTCTTACGCTCTCTGCATATACCGCGGACGGCATGGACAAACAGGAACCGTTTTTCCTTCGCGAGTATAGAATAATGGCAAACAGGTAAAGGGGCGTTCAGGATGGACAGGCAGTCAATTTGCGAGTTCGTCGCGAAGAAGACAGGGAAATGCAAGATTCTCGTCATTGGCGATGTTATGCTGGATAAGTATTACTATGGGGAAGTCAAGCGCATCTCACCGGAGGCGCCGGTTCCCATTACCCATGTGACAGCAGAGAAGGAGACCTTGGGCGGCGCGGCAAATGTCGCCCACAATTTGGCGCTGATGGGCTGCCAGACGGCTATCTGCGGTTTCGTGGGAAGCGACTATCACTGCCAGAGCCTCATGGAGAAGTTCATTGCCTGCGGCATTGACATCCGGGGGCTTGTGCCGACGGACTCCCCCACTACGACCAAGATCCGTGTCATCGGCGGCCATCAGCAGATGCTTCGTCTCGATTTCGAGGATACCGCCCCGGTGGAAGGGCATTATGCGGACCGCATGAAGAACTATGTGGCGCAGAAGCTCAGCGAAAGCCTGGACTGCGTTGTCATTTCCGATTATGGCAAAGGCGCCTGCACAGAGGACACCTGCCAGACCATCATCAAGCTTTGCCATGACCATGGCGTTCCCGTAGTGGTAGATCCCAAGGGAAGCAATTGGACGAAGTATTCCAGGGCCGACTATATCACGCCGAATGTCAGGGAAATCAATGAAGTCCTTCTGGATCCCATCAGGAACGAGGATTTTGCCGTGGAGCGGGCGGCCCGCTATGTCATGCGCAAGTTCAAGGTGAAGAATGTCATTGTCACCCGCTCGTCCCAGGGGCTTTCCCTCGTGCGGGACGATGAGACGATGCATGTTCCCACCCGGTCGCAGGAAGTCTTCGATGTCTCCGGTGCAGGAGATACGGTCATCGCTGTGTTTGCCACGGCTCTCGCGGGAGGGCTCAAGCCATCGGAAGGCGCCTATATGGCGAACATGGCGGCCAGTGTTGTCGTGGCGAAGCTTGGCACCTACGCTGTGAGCAAGGAAGAATTGTTGAAAGTATTGCGGGAGGGGGATGAAACATGATTATTGTGACGGGAGGAGCCGGGTTCATCGGCAGCAATCTCGTGAAGGAACTCAATCGCCGCGGCCACAGCGACATCCTCGTTGTGGACGATCTCAAGGATGGCAGCAATTACAAGAATCTTCGCGGTATCCGGTTCATCGACTACCAGCACAAGGATGACTTTCTCCAGTCCATAGAGGATGACGATTTCGACGGCACGGACATTGATGCGGTCTTTCATGAGGGCGCCTGCTCCGATACCATGGAATACGATGTGAATTACATGATGCGGGTGAACTATGAGTATTCCAAGAGCCTGCTTCATTTTTGCATGCAGCACCGCATCCCTTTCTTCTATGCTTCTTCCGCATCCACTTACGGCAGCGGGAAGAACGGCTTCCGGGAGGGAGACGGGTGCGAGGATGCCCTCAATCCCTACGCCTTCTCCAAGCTGGCCTTTGACCGTTACGTACGGCAGGTTATGCCGGAGGCTCACAGCCGGATTGTCGGCTTCCGGTATTTCAACGTGTACGGACCTCAGGAGCACCACAAGGGGAAGATGGCATCCATTGTCTACCAGCTTTATCATCAGGTCAAGGAAACGGGCAAGGCCCGTCTGTTCGAGGGGACGGACGGATATGCGGACGGTGAGCAGCGACGGGATTTCGTATATGTCAGGGATGTCGTGAATGTCAATCTCTGGTTCTGGGAGCATGAGGCTCCGAGCGGCATCTACAACTGCGGGACGGGGCATGCCCATTCCTACAACGAAGTGGCAAGGGCCGTCATCGCGGCTCTGGGGCAGGGCGAGATCGAGTACCGGAGTTTCCCGGAGGTCCTTCGCGGGAAGTACCAGAATTTCACGGAATCCGACCCCGCGCAGCTCTTGGCCGCAGGCTATGACCAAGGGTTCCATGAGCTGGAGGATGCCGTGAAGGAATACTGCGATTTCCTGGACAATGGGGGCTATTTCACCTATGATGAGTGACAGCGTGAAGCACAAGGCCGTTTTTTTTGACAGGGACGGCACGCTCAATGTGGATACGGCATATCTCTGCAAGATTGAGGATTTCCGGTGGATCGAGGGGGCTGTGGATGCCATCCGCTATTGCAACGACAAGGGATATCTGGTCATTGTGGTGACGAACCAAAGCGGTGTGGCCAGGGGATATTTCACGGAGGAGGACGTGCGCCGTTTTCACGATTGGATGAACGGGGAACTCGGCAAGCAGGGCGCCCGCATTGATGCCTTCTATTTCTGTCCCCACCATCCGGGGGGCATCGTGTCGGAGTACGCGAGGGAATGCGATTGCCGCAAGCCTGCTCCCGGCCTTGTGGACAGGGCTTGCAGGGAATATTCGATCGACCGTTCGGCCTCCATCCTCATCGGTGACAGGGAACGCGATGTGCAATGCGCCGAGCGGGCGGGAGTGACCGGTATTTACTATAGGGGAGGCAATCTCCTGGAAACGCTTCGGAAATATATTTGAGGAGTGATTTCATGCGCCTGGCTATCTTTGAGAACATTATGACCCCCGGCGGGCACGAGGTGGATTTTGACCGCATCATTGTCGAGGAATTCCGGAAGCTGGGGCATGAGGTCTTTTTTTATACGCCGGAGGAGTTCCGCTTTGCCTTTGACTATCATGTTCCGGTGAAAACACTGAAAAAAAGCGCCATCAGCTATACCAATGTGCGGGGAATCAAGAAGCTCATCTGGTCGGTGCGGAGGGAACTGCATCGCCAGTCATGGTACAAGCAGCTATATCAGGAAGCGCAGGCGGGACGTATGGATGCCATTCTGGTGCCTACCTCCACATGGCGCTATCAGAGAGCCTTGGCCAAGAATATCCTGAAGGAGTCTCCCGTGCCGCTGGTGTTCATCCTTCACGGCATCAATCCGGGGGAAGCGCCGAAGTTCTTTCATGAGGCAGGGAAACTTTTGCCCAACAAGAAGATCAGGCTTGTGGTGCTCACGTTTGAGGACAGTATCTTCGGCCAGAGGCAGGAGAATGTCCACCCTATTTTCCCGCCGGCCTATACGCCGCGGGATGTCAAGGAGATTCCCCCGCGCCGGAAGCTGTCTCCAAAGGAGCCGTTGAGCATTGGATTTTTCGGGCAGTATCGCAGAGAAAAGCGCTTGGAAGATTTTTTGAAAATTTTTGCGGAGGGAACCTATACGCGCCCCGTGAAGCTCCTTGTCCAGGGCTCTACCATGCATCCGGAGGACGCGGAGGATTTTGAGCGGATCATTGCCATGTATCGGGGAGACGAGCGCATGGAATTCCTTCACAAGGGGCTCATCGGCGAGGAATGGCAGAAGGCCATCCTGGGCGTTGACGCGCTTCTCATGCCTTACTCCGCCCCGCGATATCTCTACCATTGGGGCGGCATGCTCTTCACGGCCATCGGCTGCCGGAGGCCTGTGGTGGCCAGCGATGATATCAATCCCGAGGTATTTCGGAGATTCCATATCGGGGAGACGTTCCGGAGTGGTGATATGGCGGAATTGAAACGGGTGCTGGAGGAGTTCATCAATGGCTTCGACGGCCGTGCGGGGCTTTATGGGACCGAGCTGGAACTCGCGGCGAAGGCATTTTCGCCGGAGGGATTTGCAAGGAGGTTGGAACGGCTCCTGCAGGAGTAAAATCGAGGGGGTGATGGCGTGAAACTGCCGCTTTCCGTACTGATACTGGCAAAGAACGAGGAAATGAATATCGCAGATTGCATCAGGAGTGCCCTGTTTGCGGAAGAAATCATCGTCATTGACGATTCCAGCACGGACCGGACAGCAGAAATCGCAAAATCCCTGGGAGCGAAGGTGGTGCAGCATGAACTGGCGGGGAACTGGGGCGCCCAGCAGACCTTTGCCATTCAGCAGGCATCCTATGACTGGATCTATTTCCTGGACGCCGATGAGCGCATCTCGGAAAAACTGGGCAGGAAGATCCGGGAACTCGTGGAGAAGGATGACCGGCGCTATGCCTATTGCAATGCGCGCCTCAGTTACTTCTGGAACCAGCCGCTCCGTCATGGCGGCTGGTTCCCGGACTATGTCGTTCGCCTCCTTCCGGCGAAGGGCACCTATGTGACAGGTTTTGTGCATCCGCAGTTCCATCACGATTATGAGGAAGTACGGCTGCCGAGGGAGGAGTACCTCATCCACTATCCCTACCGGGACTGGAACCATTATTTCGGCAAGCTGAACTTCTACACGACCCTGGCGGCGGAGAAAAGCAGGGCAGCAGGCAAGCGTTCCAGCCTGTTTGCCATGATCAGCCATCCCATTTGGGCATCGTTTCGCATGTATATCCTGCAGGGAGGCTGGAGGGACGGGCGCATTGGTTTTGTCCTCGCCATGTTCCATTTTTTCTATACGATGGCGAAGTACGTAAAGCTCTACTATCTCGACAAGAGCAATGATCATGTGGGGGATAAGGAAGCATGCAGGAATTCATAGATCTCGGCAAAAAGATATATGATATGAAAAACCCGAGGGAACGGCATCGCATGGTGGTATTCGTTGCCCGTGCGCTCCTGCACAGGAGCGCCATGAAAAAGCTCATGGAATGGTTCCGGGAGGAGCCCCTTCGCAGGCAGGCCATTGAGGAGAGCCCGTTTCCGCTGGAGCAGGTGACCCGATCCTTTTTCTACCGCGGCTCTACGTTCGCGGAGCGCGCGGAGCTCATCAAGGCCCATGTGGCCTTCCTTCAGAGGACGCTGAAGCCCGAGGCGTTCCTGACCCTTTCCAGCGTCTACAGGGATGCATGCGAGGTCTGGAGGAGCGAGTACGAGGGCGAGACATGGAATGCCATTCTCAAGACAGAACCGGGGCAGCGCAAGGAAGGGCTTCTTTCCCTGGAGATGAATCTCGGGAAGGAGCATCTCTATCAGATGATGTTCTGGATTGCCCCGAACGAACAGGGGGAGGCATCTCTCTGGATCGGTGCCATGCAGGGGCCGAACATGCAGGATGCGCGGGAGGTCATCAAGAAGATCACGAAGCAGTGCTTCGGATACCGCACGAAGAACCTCATTCTCTATATGCTGCAGGCGGTTGCCCGTGCATGGGGAATCCGGCGCATCTATGCCGTGTCGAATTTCGGCTATTATGCCAACAACCACATGCGCAGCAACCGCAAGCTCAAGACGAATTTCGGGGATTTCTGGGCGGAGGCCGGCGGGCATCCCTTGGAGGATGCCCGCTTCTATGAGCTTCCTCTGGTGGAGCCGCGGAAATCCATGGAGGAGGTCAAGACCCACAAGCGGAATCTCTATCGCAAGCGGTTTGCCATGCTGGATTCCATGGATGAGGAAATCGGGCGGAACATGCAAAGGATTCTGCAATGAGAGCGGGATCAGTAATTGGATGTGAGAAACATGAAGCAGTATAGCAATATTCTTGTCAATGCACTCGTGAATCTCGGTGATGTGGTATTGACCACCAGTGCCATCGTGCTGCTCAGGAAGGCTTATCCGAAGGCGAAAATCACGATGCTGGTGAAGCCTGCCGTGAAGCAGGCGGTCATGAACAACCCCGTCATCGACCATGTCATTGTTTTCGATTACCGCTCCAAGGAGAACGGCTGGAAGAAGACTAGGGAGATGGTGAAGCAGCTCAGGGCGAGGAAGTTCGATCTCTCTGTTTCCTTCGACCGCAAGCTGCGCCCCGCGCTCCTGTGCTGGTTGGCGCGCATTCCCGTGCGTGTGGGGCCCGACAAGGTTTTTGACGACAATCGGAGCAAGGTGACCTGGCTCTATACGCATACCGTCCATATCCCCCATGATCTCAACAAGACATTGCAAAGGGAAACCTATCAGGAGATTGTCCGCCGTTTCACCGGCATAGAGGATCATGCCATGCCGGTCATGGCCAATATCGAGGAACGCAACGAGAAGAAGGCGCAGATGCTTCTGGCGCAGCTTCCGCGGGCAAAAAAATACATCGCCCTCTGCGTGAAGGGCACGTTTGGCCTTAAGACATGGCCGAAAGAATATTTTGCCGAAGTGGTGAAGAAGCTGTCGGAGCGCTATGACGCCGCATTTCTCGTGGTGGGCGCCCCGGGGGACAAGTCCTATGCGCAGGAAGTCATCGGGGCAATCGATGCCGCCTGCGGGAAGAATATGGGCATTTTGAACAGCTGCGGCGCGACGACATTGCCGGATTTGGCGGCGGTCATTTCCGGCTGCGATCTCTTCGTGACGGTGGATACGGGAGCCACCCATGTAGCGGCGACGACAGGGACTCCCATGGTGGTCATGTATGGCTGCACGCATCCCGATCGCTGGCATCCTGCCAGCCATCGGGCACGGGTACTCACATCGAACGAGCCGTGCTGCCCCTGTACCTGCCGTGAGGAAGAATGCCCTTCCCGGCCCAAGCCGGACTGCCTCTGGCACGTGACGCCGGAAATGGTGCTCAAAGAATGCTTTGCGCTGCTGCATGACTGAATGGGGGGATGGGGATGGACTGGAATGGGAAGCATATCATGGTCACGAGCTGCGGGGGGCTGGGCGATCTCGTCATGTTCACGCCGGCTCTGCGGCGACTGAAAGAAAAGTTTCCTTCCTGCCATTTGACCTTCCTCTGCCGGGACAATCATCGGGGGATCCTGGAAGGGCTTTCCTATATCGACCGGGTCTTGTGCATCTATCGCGGCAGGTTCCTGGGGCGCTATCGGGCAGTTCCCTTTCTCCGGCAGATGGATGCGATTGTCTTCACGGACTGGCATCCCGTGCTCCTGCCCTTTGCAAAACTTTTCGGCGTGCCGATCCGGGCGGGATACGGGCGGAAGGGGCACAGATTCACAGGCTGCCTGACCAAGGAACTCAGGAACAATGTCTTCACCTCGACGGATTATGCGGCGCTTACCCAGTCACGGGTGATTTCGGAGGCCTTGGGCATTACCTTGGAGGGAGATATGACGGAGACGGAAGTCTCTCCTTCCGGGGCAAGGGAGAAGGAGTCCGTGGACCGCTTGCTGGAAGGAGCCGGTCTGGAGGCGGGGAAGCCATATATCCTGCTGAGTCCTTTCGCGGGCATGGAGCAGAGAAACTGGCCGGAGGAGCATGCGCGTGAATTCGTCGGAAGAGCCGAAAAAAGGTACGGGATGCCGGTGGTGGTCGCAGGCTCTCCGGGACAAGGGGAGTCTGCGGCGTATATTTCCGGCCATAACCTCGCAGGAGCGACCACGGTGCCGGAGCTCATCGAGCTTGTCCGGCGGGCGCGCCTCCTGGTCACGCCGGACAGCGGTCCCATGCATATCGCAGGCGCTGTGGGAACGGCATGTGTGGCGCTTTTCAGCAAGGATCTGCCTTCCCGCTGGGCTCCCAAGCGGAACTGCTTTCCCCTGACACTGGGGATGGAGTGTTCTCCCTGCGATGACGAAACGGCAAGAGCCTGCCCGCATGTGAAGTGCATGCGCGGGATATCCGCGGATATGGTGATGGAAGCATGTGACAAGTTCCTGGGGTGAGGAAGGAGAACGATTTTGTGTGGAAAAACTTGAACATCTATGATCGGTGCATGTTCGGCATCTTGCTGATCGTGATTGTGTCATCGTGCCTTTCGATGACGGGAGTCGCAGGTGCCGGCATTGGCCTTGGCGCTGTCCTCATGATAGTCCGGGGATGGAAGATGCGGCAATGGCCGAGGCTTGACAAGGGAATTCTTGGAATCATCGCTGTCTATGTCCTGCTCTGGTCGATTTCCTCTGTATTTTCCTTGGATCCGGGAAGGAGCTTCCATTCTTTGGCCAGTCAGGTGCTCCGCATGCTGCCCTTGTTCATTGCCATGCTCTGCATCAAGGACAAGTGGCAGCTTCGGTGGATCTGGATCGTCTTTGCCCTGTCAATCCTCGTCGATGATGCCAAGGCAATCGGGCAGTATGTTGCCGCCGCGGACGAGAATTGGGGGGAGAGGCCCAAGGGCTTCAATCGGTCGCCCACCTTCCTCGCCAGCCATATGCTCATGGCGATTCCGGCGATGGTGTTTGCCGCCGGGCGGGATTACATGGGGACTTGGGGGAGGAGGCTGCTTCTGCTTGCCGCAGGGATGGCGCTGCTGACGCTGCTCTTGTCCGGCACGAGGGGCGGCTGGCTGGCCTTCCTCGGGACGGCCGTCGTTTATGCTCTTTGCGACAAGGCTTATCGGCGCCGTGCGTTCATGGCCATTTCTTCCCTGCTCGTGGCGCTCTGCGTGGCGGCGGCATGTTCCACGGTCTTCCAGGCGAGGCTGCTGACCATGACGGATCCATCCTTCCAGAGCAACAATGAGCGCCTGCTCATGTGGCAGTCGGCGGTTGACATCATCAGGGACAATCCCGTGTTGGGGGTTGGCATGGATCAGTTTGTCATTGTGTACAATACGGAGTACATTTCGCCCTTGGCGAAGGAACGGCCCCGGGATCCATCGAATCCCATGACGGGCCATGGCCACCCTCATAACAACATCCTGAAGGTCTTCACCGAGGGTGGTATCTTAGGGCTTTCTGCGTTCCTCTTGCTCCATGGGTATTTTCTCTGGCGGTTCGTCCGCCTTTGGCGGCAGGAGCTTCATCCTTTCCCCTATGGTCTCATGGCTGTTCTGATATGGACGGCCCTGCAGCTGGAGGGGATCACGGACACGAATCTGAATCAGGTATCCATCCTGCGGGAATATTGGCTGCTGGCGGGAATCGCACTGGTGGCGGAGGAGGTGGAACATGGAACGATGGCCGGAATTCATGAGAGTTGACAAGAAGTTCGCGGGCGAGCTGGTATTCATCGCCCTGATATTTTTGGTGATGATGGTCTTCTTTGTGGAGGTCCATCCCATTGTCCTGTTTGACAGCGATGATTGGATCGGTCTCTCGAAGCAGCGCAACATTGCCTTTCCGAAATGGCATGACCACAATCCCATCAAGGTGTTGCCGGAGTCTCTCATGCCATTGGCTGCCCCATTGGCTGCCTATTTCGCAGCCCCGTTCCTCGGGGATTTCGTTTCTTCGATTACATGGGTGTCCGCCTTTTTCCTGAGCTGCTTCATCGCGGCCTATGCCTATCTTTTCCTGAAAGTCATGGAGAGGAACTTCGGCCTGGAGGTTTGGTCGGCCTGTGCTTTGACGTTCCTCTTCCTCTGCTTCCATTTCCTGATTTTCAGGCAGGGGCGGTTTGACAGCGCCTATCTCTTTGCAACGCCGAATCTTACGAACTACTATCATTACACAATCCCGGCGCTCCTGAATGCCTCCTTGGTATTGTTCTTCCTCTATCGAAGGATTCCGGGGAACCGGAGGCTGGATGGCAGCCAATGGAAGGATGCCCTTCTGGTGTTCGCCTTGTTCCTCGCGCTCTGTTCCAGCGTGCTCCACAACATTATTTTCATGGTGTATATCCTCGTGGAGCTTCTTTGGCACATTCGCAGCTGGAGGGAGCAGGGGTTCTATTGGAAGCTCCTGGCGGCATGGTGCGTTGTGCTTCTCTTCGAGGGGCTTGGCGGCAGGGCCGGGCAGATGAGCGAGGGAATGTCGGGGATGCCGGTAATGGAGACCTTCCTTTCTCTGGCGCATGTCTTCCTCCAGAAGAATACAGGGCTGTTCATCGGACTGGCATTTCTTGTGATTTTCCTTGCCGGCAGCTTTTTCATCTATCGTGGCCGCAAGGAAAAGGATGCCCTGGATGTTTTCTATCAGGAGCTCCAGCAGAAGTTGTTCCTCTGCGCGGCCATCTGGGTAATCTACGAGGTGCTTGTCTGTGCCAAGGCGGGCGGGAGCTACATCGACTGGCCGGATGTCCTCATCGGGCTGTTCTTCTACCTGTTCTTCCTGACGTTTTCCGCAGCAGCGTATGTCTTCCGGCGGAAGCCCGGCGCCTTGGCCGTCCTTCCCATCCTTTCCTTTATCGTGTTCTGCCGGACCATCAATGCACAGCAGAGCCTTGTGGAGTCCACCGTTGACCGTGTTCCTCCCGCCATCTGCGCCCGGATCAGCCGTGACATCATCGCACAGGTACAGGCGGCGGAGGCTTCGGGCGCAAGGAAGATGGTGCTCCGCGTCCCGAAGGGGAATGACGTGGACAACTGGCCCCATACTCTGTATATGGGGGAGGCTGTGAGCAGGCTGCTCTATGGGCAGGGACTCATCCCCTATCCCATCGAGATCACCGTTGTGCCGGATCCGGAGATGAACGAGGAGTATGGCATGAGGAAACCATAGAGGGTTGCGTTTGTCTTTTTGGCAGGGTTATGATATGATGAAGGCGTGGGCGGTTCATTCGTGCCCACGCCTTTTCCATATTGTTTTGCGAGGATGGTTGCCACGATGCAGCAAAGAAATACATTTCGGGAAATGAATTTGAAACGGTTTTTGGACAGGTACTCGGATATCCTCCTGCCTGCCCTGCTCATGCTTCTGGATTATGCCATGATTGTCTCGGCGGAACGGCTGGCCTATGACCTTCGCCGTTATTGGCTTCCCAATGCCAACCCGGACTTTTATATTCCGGCAGTTTACCTTTCTATCATTGTGCCCACGATTTTCCTGTGCTTTTTGAAATCCACGGATGCCCACATGCGCAGCACCCCTTTTTGGCGGATGGCCCAAAACGTGTTCTGGGCCGTTTTTTACAGTATTCTCACCATTACCATGCTCATGTACTTCGGCAAGGTGGGAGAGGTGGTATCGCGCCTGTTTGTGGGAATGACGGGCTGCTTTTCCTTCCTGTTCATTCTCACGGCCAGGTATCTCTTCAAGCAGTATATCAACCGGCAGAAACTGTTCCAGGTTCCGGTTCTTTTCATCGGAGCGGGCAGGACAGCCAAGCTCCTTCTGGATGCCTTCGGCGATGATACCGGGTTTGGCTATCGCGTCATCGGCTTTATCGAGGATCATCCGGAGAAATCCCCGATTGCCGGCAGGGTTCGCATTTTAGGGCGTTTCAGCAATATCGAGAGAGTGATCCAGATGACCGGGGTGCAGAATGTCATCGTTACCGTGCCGGGGCTTTCCGCTTCGGAACAGGTGGCGATGGTCAACCGCATCCAGCCGCTGGTGAAGAATGTCTCCTTTGTCCCCGATCTCATCGGTACGCCGGTAGGCGCTCTTGATATTGAGACTTTGGTGGACTCGAAGCTCATGCTGCTCCGGGTGCGGAACAATCTTGCCCGCTGGTACAACCGTCTGGCGAAGCGCGTTTTCGATATCCTGGTCAGTTTTTGCGGGATGGTTTTCGTCCTTCCCTTGGGAATCTTCCTCGCCATCGCGATTTATATTGACAGTCCCGGGCCTATCGTGTTTGCCCATCGGCGCATCGGCCAGCATGGGAAGGAATTCCCCTGCTACAAGTTCCGCTCCATGGTTCCGGATGCCGATACGGCATTGAAGGCATACTTGGATGCACATCCGGAGGCGCGGGAGGAATGGGAGCGGGATTTCAAGCTCAAGGACGATCCCCGTGTGACACGGGTGGGGCGGATCCTCAGGAAAACGAGCTTGGACGAATTGCCCCAGCTCCTCAACGTGCTCAAGGGCGAGATGAGCCTTGTGGGCCCCAGGCCCATCGTGCAGGCGGAAATCGTGAAATACGGGGACCTCTTCCACGATTTTTGCCTTGTGCCGCCAGGCATCACCGGGATGTGGCAGGTGAATGGCCGCAGTGATACTACATACGAGGAGCGCGTTCAGATGGATTCCTGGTATGTCAGGAATTGGTCGGTGTGGATTGATATCGTATATCTTCTGAAGACCTTCAAGGTCGTATTTTCCGGGAAAGGCGCATATTGAAGAAGGCAATCCCTGGGGGTGGAATAGTTTCATGCGGTTGGTGTATCTGGATGGGATGAGAGGGCTCTTTGCCCTCTCCGTTGTGGTTTACCATCTTTTTTTTCTTTTTCTCCCCGCAGCGGTTACGGGGAATCCGGAGGCCATGCATCTTTCGGGGCCTTGGGAGCGCATCCTTGCAGGACTGCCCCAGTTCCTCTATAATGGGAACTGCAGCGTCTGCGTGTTTTTTGTTCTGAGCGGTTTTGTGCTCTCCTGCCGATTCTGGGAGAAACGGGAAACTTCACTTCTCACATCTGCGGCTCTGCGCCGGTATCTGCGACTGACATTTCCCGCATTGGCATCCATCCTGCTTGCTTATCTTCTCATGAAGGCCGGCTGGATGAGGACGCAGGAGTTTTTCCCCGTGGCGCAGTCCATTGATGTCGTGGGTGTGGTCTATCGCCATGCGGCGGATTTCCCGGCGGCATGTTGGGAAGGACTGTGGGGGATGTATTTTTCTTATGATATGGGACTTTCCTATAATCCCGTTCTGTGGACAATGGAAATAGAACTCAAGGGTTCCTTCCTTTCCTTTGCCTTTCTTTCCGTTTTTGGCGGAGTGAGGAGACGTTGGGTCATTTACCTTGTCCTGGCTCTGATCTTGTGGAAGACTTATTATCTTTCGTTCGTCCTCGGTGTTGCACTGAGCGATATGGCCTGTTCCTCCGAGGGAAGATTCCTTTGGCAGACGCTGGGACGTAGGCGGCTTCTGACGTGGGGCATCCTGGGGCCGGGCATCCTTTTGTCCTCCTATGTTGCTGATGGCAGGCATGGAGTGTTCCGGTGGATGAATGCTCCTGTATTCGAAGCCATGCAGGTAAACAGCGAAGCGTTCTATCATATTCTGGGCGCATTTTTTCTGGTCTATGTCGTTTTGCAGGAGCCGGTTCTGCAGGAACTGTTCCGCAAAAAAATTTTCACGGTACCGGGACGCTATTCTTTTGCGATTTATCTCGTCCATGTTCCAGTCTTCTGTTCCTTAGGAGGCACTGTTTTCCTGCATTTCCTGCATCTTGGATGGAGCTATGGGGTCAGTGCGGGCTGTGCCGCAGCGGCTTCCCTGCCCGTGATTGCCTTGCTGGCATGGGGGATGCACCATTTCGTCGAAAAGCCTGCCAATGGATTGGCGAAGCGCTTCGAGCGAGGCTTTATGGCTTCGTCCTGATATCTTTGGTTTGTCTTTTCCATGGAGGTATGTTATGATGGAGGCAAATGGGCAATATGAGGGAAGGGTCGGGCTGGCGATTCCTACACTGGATGCAGGGGAGGGATTCGAACGGCTCCTGGCGCAGATCGATGGGCAGAGATGCCCGTTGGCGAGGAAACTCGTCCTGGACTCCTCCTCGTCGGACGGGACAGCGGAGCGTGCGGCAGCCCATGGATTTGAGACCCTTGTCATTCCCCGTGCGGAATTCAATCATGGGCTTACCCGTCAGCAGGCGGTGGATCGGCTGGCAAAGGATGTGGATGTCCTCATCTTTATGACGCAGGATGTCCTGCTCTATGACGAGGATTCCCTGGAGAATCTCACGGAGGCTTTTGGGGATCCGGCCGTGGGCGCTGCCTACGGGCGCCAGCTCCCCCATGAGGGCGCATCGTTCGGAGCGGCGCTCCAGCGGCAGTTCAGCTATGGGGAGAAGAGCCGGGTGGTCACGATGGCGGACAAGGAGGAGCTTGGCATCCGTGCCGCCTTCCTCTCCGATGCCTTCACGGCCTATCGCGTCAGTGCCATGCGCAGGGTGGGCGGCTTCCCGAGGCTCAATGTGAGCGAGGACATGTACATGGGGGCGAAACTCCTCATGGACGGCTGGAGCCTCGCCTATGTGGCCGGGGCGCAGGTGCGCCATTCCCATGAGTTCTCCCTTCGCTCTGCATGGAAGAGGTATACGGAAATCGGGAAGTTCCAGAAGCAGGAACGGTGGATCATCGACACCTTCGGCAAGAGCGAGGGAGCGGGACTGAAACTGCTGGAGCTACAGATGAGGACGGCATGGAAGAATGGGAAGCCCCTTGCCATGCTCGGATTCCTGCTGGATGATGCGGTGAAGTATTTTGCATTCCGCTGGGGGTGCCGATAGAGATACAGGAATTAGGAGTGACGGAGGAAAAGATATGCATTATTTTCGGGCATTGGTATCCCTTCTGGGAGATATTTTCCGGAACAGGGCATTGCTCTGGCAGATGACGAAACGGGATTTTCACCAGCGGTATGTTGGTTCCTATCTGGGGATTCTTTGGGCCTTCATCCAGCCGGCTGTCACCGTATTGGTCTTCTGGTTCGTGTTCCAGGTGGGGTTCAAGTCGCAGCCCGTGGACAATTTCCCTTTTATTCTCTGGCTGGTCTGCGGCATGTTCCCCTGGTTCTTCATCTCTGACAGCCTGCAGGGAGCGGCCAATGCCATACTTGACAGCAGTTTTCTCGTGAAGAAGGTTGTTTTCCGCGTGGAACTCCTTCCCATGGTGAAGCTCATGTCGGCCTTTCTGGTGCATGGCTTCTTTGTCCTCGTGCTCTTCCTCATGTTTGCGGTATACGGCTATCCGGTGTCCGTCTACAATCTCCAGGTCCTGTACTACGCAGCGGCCATGTTCTGCCTCTGCATCGGAATATCCTGGCTGACCTCGGCGCTGACGGTGTTCCTTCGCGATGTGGGCCAGCTCGTGGCCATGGTGCTTCAGATTGCCTTTTGGTCCACGCCGATTTTCTGGAGCCTCAAGATGATTCCCGAGGAATATCATTTCCTCCTGAAGATGAATCCTGCCTACTATATCGTGGAAGGATATCGCCAGAGCTTCATCTACCATGAATGGTTCTGGCAGCATATGACATTGACTTCTTATTTCTGGGGACTCACCATCGTGGTGCTCTTCGTCGGCGCCCTCGTGTTCAAGCGCTTGCGGCCGCATTTTGCAGATGTTCTGTGAAGGAGATCGGAATGGCTGATGACATTGCAATAGAAATAAAGGAACTTACGAAAGTATATAGATTATATGATCGTCCCGTAGACCGGCTGAAGGAAGCATTGCTTCCTTTCCACAGGCGCTACAGCCGGGACTTCTATGCCCTGCGGGATGTCAGCCTTTCCATCCGCAGGGGAGAGACCGTGGGGTTCATCGGGCGGAACGGCGCGGGGAAATCCACCCTGCTCAAGATCATCACGGGAGTGCTGACACCCACGGGCGGCACGATCAAGGTCCACGGGCGCATTGCCTCGCTGCTGGAACTGGGAGCCGGGTTCAACCCGGAGATGACGGGCATCGAAAATATCTACATGAATGGCATTGTCATGGGCATGTCCCGGGAGATGATGGACGAGAAGCTGGAGGATATCATCGCCTTTGCCGACATCGGGGATTTCATCCATCAGCCGGTGAAGATGTACTCCAGCGGTATGTTCGCCCGTCTGGCCTTCGCTGTGAACGCCTTTGTGGAGCCGGACATCCTCATCGTGGACGAGGCCCTTTCCGTGGGGGATGCTTTCTTTCAGGCGAAATGCATCGACCGCATGAAGCACATGCTGGACGATGGCGTGACCGTCCTCTTCGTGAGCCATGATATCGGCGCCGTGCGGAGCCTGTGCCAGCGGGGGATTTTCATGGTGCATGGGCAGGTCGTCTTTGATGGTCCCAGCAAGGAGGCCGTGGAGAAATACTTTGCCGCGAGAGTGCGCTCGGAGCAGACCGTGGTGGAAGCGCTCCCCGATGGGGAGGAATCGGCAGGAATACCGGAGGGCGGCATCTGGCACGGCCCGAATGAGCAGTTCCTGAAGAATGCCGCCTATGACCGCACGCAGAACGGCAAGGCGGAGTTCCTCAATGTGCAGCTCCTGGACGAGCGGGGGCGGGAACTGCCGCAGGTGGAGAACGGGCAGAAGGTATGCCTGCGCTTTGCAATCCAGGCCCATGAGGATATCCCCTTGGTGGGGTTTGCCTACCATATCCGCAGTGCGAATGGCGTGGAGGCCGTCTACTCCGATACGGGGGTGGACAATCTTCCCATGTTTTCCCTGAAAGCAGGGGGATGCTATATCCTCGAATGGAAATTCTGCATGGATCTGCAGGAAGGGAGCTACAACGTGGCGGCCTGCATGTCGATTCCCCTGGATGTCACGGTTGCCAAGGTGGATTTCTGCGATTTCGTTCCCTGCGCGGTGCAGTTTTCCGTGGTGACGGATCCGCAGCGCCACCTGTATGGCTATGTGCATTGGCACAATGATGTGACGATTTCCCGTTTCACGGAGAATGGACGAATGGAAAGGATTGTTGGAACATGAGCGAGAAGATCGAAGGGTTTCGCGAGCCCATCTATGTGACACGGCCGGTGTTCCCGACCATCGAGGAAGTGACGGAGAAACTGGAGGATATCTGGCGGGCGAAATGGCTCACGAACAACGGCCCGCAGCATCACAAGCTGGAGGAGGAACTCACGGAGTACCTCAAAGTTCCGTACCTCAATCTCTTCAACAACGGCACGATTGCCCTTATGGTGGCCTGCCAGAGCCTCCGGCTCATGGGGGATGTCATCACGACGCCCTTCACCTTTGCGGCGACGCCCCATGTGCTGTCCTGGAACAATATCCGCCCTATCTTCTGCGATATCGATCCCGTTACCATGAACATCGACGCGGACAAAATCGAGTCCATGATCACGCCCCAGACGACGGCAATCCTGGCCGTCCATGTCTTCGGAACCCCGTGCGATGTGGAGAAAATCCAGTCCGTGGCAGACAAGTACGGGCTTCGCGTCATCTACGATGCGGCTCATGCCTTTGGCGTGGAAATCGACGGGAAGGGCATCGGGAATTTCGGGGATATCTCCATGCTGAGCTTCCATGCGACCAAGCTCTACCACACCGTGGAAGGAGGGGCGCTTGTCCACAAGGACAAGAATCTCAAGGAGCGCATCGACCTGCTGAAGAATTTCGGCATCAAGAACGAGGAAGAGGTCGTCATGCCCGGCATCAACGGGAAAATGAACGAGATTCAGGCGGCTGTGGGCCGCATCATGCTCGGCTACGTGGAAGGGGAACGGGAGAAGCGCATTGCCCTTGGAAAAGTCTACGGCGAGGAACTCGGAGAAGTCCCCGGCATCACGCTCATGCCGAAGGCAGGGGGCAACGTGCGCCTGAACCATCAGTATTATGTCATCCGCATAGAGGAGGAAGCTTTTGGCTGCTCCAGGGATGAGGTGTATGACCGTTTCAAGGAATACAATGTCTACGCGAGGAAGTATTTCCATCCACTCTGCAGCGAGTATACCTGCTATCGCCAGCTTTCCTCTGCGGCACAGGGAAAACTTCCCGTGGCGGAGAAGGTCGGCAGGGAAGTCCTTTCCATGCCGATGTACGGCGCTTTGGCGGCAGAGGATGTCAGGAGGATCTGCCGGATTCTCAAGAGCTTCTATGGGAAGAAATAGGGGGATGTTCATGCTGGATATCGTGATTGCAGGAGCCGGCGGCTGCGGGCGGGAAGTCTATGAGATGGCGAAGGAAACATATTCCCCGGAGGAATTCCGCATCAAGGGATTCCTTACGGATATCCCCACGGATTTGGATGACTATCCCGATATTCGGAAAGAGGCAGATATCGTAGGATCGATCCGTGACTATGAGGTGCAGGAGAATGACAGGTTCCTCCTTGCCATCGGAGATGCCGCAGGGAGGAAGAAAGTGGCCGGAATATTGAAGGGGAAGGGAGCGAAATTCCTGAATCTCATCCATCCCAGCGCGATCTGTTCCGCCTATGCAACTTTGGGAGAAGGGATCATCCTGTACCGTATGGCGGGCATCAGCGACCATGCCAAGGTTGGCGACTTCTGTCTCATCAATTCCCTTGGCTCTGTCGGGCACGATGTGGTTTTGGGGGCCTGCACGGTGGTGTGTCCTTTTGCTGCCATTGGGGGAAATGCGAAGATCGGCGAGGAATGCTTTATCAGCACACATGCGACGATCAGTCCGAAACTGACGGTAGGCGCGAGGAGCTGCGTTTCGGCGAATTCCTTTGTCGCGCGCAACGTGCCGGAGGATTCCTTTGTCATGGGAGTTCCGGCGAAGAACTATTAATAGCCATTATATATTATATTAGGAAGGGATTTGAATTTATGGAAAAATTTTTGGAGAATATTGCGGATATCATTGATTCAGAGAAGGAAATCCTGCCGGAAACGCGTCTGGAGGATATCGAGGAATGGGATTCCCTGAGCATCGTGAGCTTCTTGGCCATGGCAAACGTGGAATACGGGAAAAACCTTCGGAAGGTTGACTTTGCCGGTGCTGAGACGATCCGGGATCTCTATGACATTCTCATGAGAAAGTGAGGCGGTTGCTGTGCTGCTTGAGTTTGGCGATGCCTGTCTCAAGGGAATCTGTTCCGTCGTGCCGAAGGGAATCCGTCGAGCTATAGATATGGAAGGCATCTCGGAGCGCGATGCGAAGCGCTTGGCGAAGAACACAGGCTTCGAGCAGTTCCATATCGCAGAAGAGGGGAAGACGGCAGCGGATTACTGCGCTCTTGCTGCGGAGCATCTGCTGGAGAAGCTGGGGGTGGATCCCCAAACGCTGGATGCCTTGGTGTTCGTCACCCAGTCCCCGGATTATATCGCGCCTGCGACAAGCGGCCTTCTCCATGACCGCCTGGGCCTTCGCCGGGATGCCATGGTGTTTGACATCAATCACGGATGCCCCGGCTTCGTCTATGGAATGTTCCAGGCATCGGCGTTGGTTCGTGCGGGAGCGCGCCGGGTCTTGCTCTGCGCGGGGGACACGGTTTCCAGGTACGCCTCGCCGGAGGACAGATCTACGTATTTCGTCTTCGGCGACGCAGCGGCAGCCGCTTTGGTGGAGGCAGGGGAACAAAGGTCTGCCTACAGCTTCTATACCGATGGCAGCCGCTTTTCCGCATTGGGCATACGCGATGGCGGGATGCGGCACATGTTCAGCGAGGCATCCCTGGTGCCACATGCGGATGAACAGGGGAATATCCACAGCGATTACCAGATCCACATGGACGGTGCGGAAATCATGACCTTTTCCCTCAATGTCGTGCCGAAGATGATAGAGGACTTGCTGGCAGGCGTTGGGCTGGCCAGGGAGGAGATCGATATCTTCGCCCTCCATCAGGCCAATAAGCTCATTGTGAAGAGCATCGCGAAGAAACTGCAGGTCCCGCCGGAAAAGGTTCCCTTCGAGGCAGCCGGGTTCGGCAATACGAGCCTCGCTTCCATCCCGCTCCTGCTCTCCGTCCTGTATGGGGATGCCCCCGCAGACGGGAGAGCAGGACATGCGGTTCTCTGCGGTTTTGGCGTCGGCCTTTCGGCGGCGGCGGTGTATCTTTCGTTGAAGGATGTAGAGATTATGAGGTATATAGAACGATGAATGTGAGTTTTGACTTTCAGGGACAGACGTTCCTTGTGACCGGAGCATCCTCCGGCATCGGCAGGGAAACGGCGCGGGAGCTTCTGTCGGCAGGGGCGGCAGTCCTCGGCATGGCGCGCCATTTTCCGGAGGCGGATACATTGGCAGAGGAGTTTCCGGAGAGATGGTTCCCAAGATGCGTGGATGTGACCCATTTCGATGAGCTGGAGCAGGTGATTGCCGATTTCGTCGGAGAGCATGGGAAGCTCCATGGCTGCGTGCATTCAGCGGGGATGGTGACGATGCTCCCTGTGAATGTATGGAATCCGGAGCTCGCCCACAAGCTCATGGATGTGAACCTTTGGGCGGCCTCCGCCCTCCTGAAAATCCTATGGAAGAAGAAGTACCGCCAGGAAGGGCTGGCCCACGTGTTCATTTCCACGGTCAGCGTACATCGGGCACAGAAGAGCCTCAGCATCTATGCCGCGAGCAAGGCGGGCATCGAGGCCCTCGTGCGGACGGCAGCGCCGGAGCTTGCGACGCGCGGGCAGCGGGTCAACAGCGTCTGCCTGGGATGGCTGAAGACGAACATGACGAAGGATGCGGAGTATGTGGTGCCGGACTTCCCCTTGGGGAATGGCTCCACAGAGGACGCTGCAGGGATGATCCTCTATCTTCTGAGCGATCGCGCCCGTTGGATCACGGGAGCGAATTTCGTGGTGGATGGCGGTTTCCTGCAGATGTGACGGGAAGGTGAGCGTTCATGGGAAAATCAGCCTGCATCAAGGCAATCGCGACTTATCTGCCTCCTAAGGTGGAAACGAACGAGAGGGAGGATCAGCGTTTCATCAAGAAGTTGGGCATACAGGAGCGCCATTTGGCAAGCAAGGAAGAGTCTGCCGGGGATCTGGCGTTTGAGGCGGCGGAAAATCTTTTCCGGCAGTACGATATCCGGCGGGAGGACATCGATTTCATCCTGCTCTGCGTCCAGCATCCCGATTACCAGATGCCCACGACGGCATGCGAACTCCAGTCCCGGCTGGGAATTCCAAATTCCTGCGGCGCACTCGACTACAACCTTGGCTGTTCCGGTTACAGCTATGGACTGGCGCTCGCCAAGGGGCTCATGGAGACGGGGCTGGCAGAACGGGTGCTTCTCCTGACTTCCAGCGTCTATCTGAAGTACATCAACAAGGAGGATCATGCCTGCTATCCCCTCTTTGGCGACGGCGCGACGGCAACGTATCTTGCGATGGAGGAAGGGGAAGCTCCCTTTCTCCATTCCTTTGTGTTCGGCACGGACGGTTCCCGCTATGACAAGATCATCGTACCGGCGGGGGGCAGCCGCAATATGCCGAGGGAAACGCCGGAGGTCTTTGAGACGGACGAGCGGGGGAACACGCATTCTAACTATGAGGTCGCTATGGATGGCACGGCCATCACATACTTCACATTGCGGGAAGTCCCGCCGTTGGTGGACCGGGTTCTGGAAAAAGCGGGACTCACGAGAGAGGATCTGGACTACTGCGTGTTCCATCAGGCCAACAAGTTCATGCTGGACTATGTGCGAAAAAAGTGCAAGCTCCTGGATGTACCCTTCCACAATGACATCGAGAGGATCGGAAACACCGTATCGGGAACGATTCCTTTCGGGATAGAGGAAATCCTGGAGGAACATGACGGGAAAAATCTGAAGAATGTCCTTCTGGCAGGCTTCGGCGTGGGACTTTCCTGGGTGGGATGCATTGCGGATCTGAGCAGGATGATGGACAGGAAATATACTAGAGAGCGTTAGAATTTCCCGAAGGGAAAGCTCTTGCGCTCTCTGCATATACCGCGGACGATTTGTGGCGAGATGGAAGTTCATTGCTCGCGAGTATCATAACGGAGAATGGTGGGTGTGATGAATGCCGAAGGTGAGTGTGATCCTGTCTTCCTACAACCATGCAGATTATGTGGCGGAAGCAATCGAAAGTGTTCTGGGGCAGACGTTCCGGGATTTTGAACTTCTGGTTTATGATGATGGAAGTACGGATGGCAGCGCGGATGTAATACGGTCCTTCCGGGACGAGAGAATGACGGCGTTTCTCTACGAGGAGAACAGGGGGCCCTTGGAGGCATCCCGGGAAGCGGCTGCAGCCGCGCGGGGGGAATATATTGCCGTGCACCATTCGGATGATGCATGGGAGCCGGACAAACTGGAGAAGCAGGTGCGGTTCCTCGACGAGCATCCGGAGTACGCGGCATGTTTTACCCTGGTGAAATACATGGACGAGAACAGCGAGGAGTATGTTCCGCCGGAGGGAAGCTTCTACCGGACGGTTTTTCAGCAGCCGAACAGGACGCAGGCCGAATGGCTGCGCCATTTCTTTTTCCATGGAAACTGCCTGTGCCATCCGAGCCTCCTCATACGGAGGGAGATGTATGAGGCCCATGGCCTCCTCAGAACTGAGGGGATCTGGCAGCTTCCGGACTTCTGCATGTGGGTGAAACTCTCCCTCCATGAGCATATCTACGTCTACCAGGAGCCGCTGACCCGCTTCCGCCTGCGTCGGGGGAAGCAGACGCAGACGGGCGGGGAGCGGGCGGATGTGTCCATCCGCTCCCAGTTCGAGCTATACCAGATCCTGAAGCTGTACACGGGAATCACCCAGAGAAAGATGATGATGGAAGTATTTCCGGAGTCGGCGAAATACCTGAGCGAGGAGAGCGGGAGCATCCTCTTCTCCCTTGCCATGGAAGCCAGGAGCGTGGGATCTTCGGCCTATCAGATGCTGGCGCTGGATATCCTCTATGGGCTGGTGAGGGACAAGGATACAGCCGGGGAACTGGCAGAGCGTTATCACTATACATGGAGGGATTTCGTCTCGGACACGGGGAAGGAGGATGTGTTCCACACGGCGAGCCTCCTGACCTATCTCCATCTGATGGTCTATGCGGATGATGGCAGCGGAACGGAACGAACCGTGGGCGATGGCATGGTCTATGTGTCCTCCGGGGGCGAGTTCTTCGCGGAGTTCCCCCTGGAAGACAGCCTCGGGGGCATCCGGGCCGTCGCTGTCGATATCTGCGACAACACCTACAGGAAACTGGCCATTACCGGCATCCGTCTGGATGGGCAGCCCGTGGACTTCTCCCCGGTGAACGGGAATGGGAAGGAAGGCCCCTATGACGTGTTCCTGACGGTGTGCCCGCAGTATTCCGCCGTGTGCCACGGGGAGGAAGCTTCGTCCGTGGCGATTTCCGGCATCGTAGATTTTGAGGAATTGCTGGATGTCCGGAAAATCCTGTATGACAAGGATCTGGAACTGGTGCAGCGGCACATGGAGCTGGAGCAGCGGGATCTTGAGCTGGAACAGCGGAACATGGAACTGGCGCAGCGGAATCGGGATCTGGGACAGTGCCGCCGGGAACTGGACAAGAAAAAGGCGGAGCTGGAGAGCAGGGATCGGGAACTGGAGCAGAGAGACCAGGAGCTTGCCGCCATCAAGGCGACACGCGGCTGGAGAGCGCTCCAATGGGCCAGGGATGTCCGGGATTCCATCAAGAGCGGCGTGAAGGGAACGGCTTACCGGTGCTTGGCGACTCCCGGCGTAAAGTGCCTGGCGCGCGAAATGGACGGAGCCTTGCGGCAATATATGCCCTCCGTCCATCAGAAAGTCTACCTTCCCTTGCTGGCGAGGGCGAAGCAGCATGTCATGTCCTGCAGCGTGGGAGAACCCGTGATAGAGGAAGGGAAGATACCTTTCTGGCATTTCCATCCGGGAAAGACGGGGGAATATGCTCCTCTCGTGAGTATCATCGTGCCGAACTACAATCATGGGGCATATCTCAGGGAGCGGCTGGATTCCATTTACAGCCAGACCTATGGGAACTATGAGGTCATCCTGCTGGATGACTGCTCCACGGACGACAGCCGGGACATCCTGCGGGAATACGGGGAAAAGCACCCGGACACGACGCGGCTGGCCTTCAACGAGAAGAACAGCGGCAATGTTTTCGCCCAGTGGAAGAAGGGGCTTTCCCTGGCAAAGGGGGAGCTCATCTGGATTGCGGAAAGCGATGACTGGTGCGAGACGGGATTCCTTCAGCGCATGGTCGCGGGATTCAGGGATGAGGCCGTCATGCTGGCTTTCTGCCGCAGCGACTTCATGCAGGACGGTGTCCGTACCTATACGACGGAGGACTATCTGAAGGATCTTCCGGGCTTCGACTGGGGAACGTCCTTCTGCATCACGGCAGCCCAGGCTGTGGCTCATGCCTTTTCCATCAAGAACATCATTCCCAATGTGAGCAGCGCGGTCTTCCGGAAGCCTCTCGCCTTTTCCTCGGAACTGCAGGAGCTTTGGGAGGGGATGCGCCTCTGCGGCGACTGGGCCTTCTATATGGACATCATGAAAGGAGGCTGCCTCTTCTATACGCCGGAGACCACGAATTTCTATCGGGTGCATGCCTCCAGCACATCTCTGAAGATTCAGAAGGAAGCCCGCTATTATGAGGAACATGAGAGCATTGCGCGCTTCCTTGCCCGGAACTACCGTGTTCCGCGTTCCAGCCATGAACGCCATCTGCAGCAGTTGGAGGAACATTACCTTTCCTATTTTGGCGGGAAGGATCCGGAGGATGTGGCCGAGTGGTTCCGCATCCCGGAAATCCTCAAAGAGAAGCGGCGCCCCAATGTACTCATGTGCCTGTTCTCCATGTCCATCGGAGGCGGGGAGACCTTCCCTTTGGCGCTGGCCAATGAGCTGAAACGGGACGGGATTCCCGTTGCGGTTTTGGACTTCCAGATGTCGGAGGACATGCCGGGCATCCGCTCGAATCTTCGGGCAGATGTGCCTTACATCCGCCTGAAGGAGACAGAAGGACTTGCGACCGTTGCATGGCAGCTGGGGGCGGATATTGCCCATTCCCATCATGGCAGCGTGGATGAGGCTGTCCACTATGCCGTTCCGCAGGTGCCGGGGCTGCGGCAGGTCATCACGCTCCATGGCATGTATGAGTCCACGGAGGAGCAATACCTGAAGCCTCTTCTGGACAAGGTGAGGGAGACCTGTGCGGCTTTTGTCTACATTGCCGACAAGAACCTCGTTCCCTTCCGGGAATACGGCGGCTTTGACTCCGGGAAGTTCATCAAGATCGGCAACGGCCTTGCTTATTCCACGGGGACACCGATACCGCGCGGGGAACTTGGGGTGCCGGAGGATGCCTTCCTGCTCTGTGTGGTCAGCCGTGCCATCCCGGAGAAGGGCTGGCAGCCGGCCATGGATGCCGTCTTGCTGGCGAGAGAGAAAGCAGGGCGGGACATCCACCTCCTTCTCGTGGGAGGCGGGGAGATGTATGACCGCCTTCTGGGGAAGGTACCGGACTGCATCCATCTCATGGGCTTCCAATCCAATGTGCGGGACTATTTCGCTACGGCGGACATGGGGCTTCTTCCCTCCGAATTCAAGGGGGAGAGTTTCCCGCTGATGATCATCGACTGCCTCTTCTGCGGCAAGCCCGTCATTGCCAGCGACCTCGGGGAATCCAGGAATCAGCTTCTCGATGAGTCCGGCAACCCGGCAGGGGAAATCTTCGAGCTTGTGGATGGCAAGGTGCCCGTGGAGACCTTGGCGAACATGATCGTGAAGGCGGCAGATAATGAGGCGTATTATGAGATATTGAGGCAGAGGGTTGCCTCGGCTTCCGAGAAGTTCCGCATGGAGCGGGTAGCTGCGGACTACATGAAGGTATATGAAAGCGTGTTGGGAGCGGAAGGATGAATGAGTTATGACGGAGCAGAAGAAGGCGCCCCGGCTTTCTGCCTGCATTATCATGAGGGATGCGGCGGAGGACATTGCGGAGTGCCTGGAGAGCCTCGTGGGTCTGGTGGACGAGTTCATTGTCGTGGATACCGGATCCGTGGACGATTCCAGGGAGATTGCGGCGAAGTATGCAGGGAAGGTCTATGAGTTCCCATGGAGGGATGACTTCTCCGCAGCGAAGAACTATGCCATCGAGCAGGCGACGGGGGACTGGATTATCTTTCTGGACTCGGATGAGGCATTGACGGAGGACACGCGGAAGAATCTTCGTTCCGTCATCTCGCTGGCAGGTTCGCAGGAGACCGTGGATGCCCTTCTCGTCCACCGCTACAATGTCCGTTCGGATTCCAGGGAACCTGCCTATGATGAGGACGATTCGGAGCGCATCTTCCGGAGAGATCCGGCTCTGCGCTATCATTACACCATCCATGAGTGCCTTCATTTCACGGATGGGCGCAGGCTGCAGGAAGCTTTTGTTTCGCCGCAGATTCTGGCAATCTGGCACACGGGCTATTCCCCGGAGCGCCTGGAGGCGAAGGCACGGCGCAATGTCAGGATGCTGGAGGAGTTCCGGGCCACGGGGAAGCCGAAGTCTTTTCTCTATTATTATCTTGCCACGGAATACGGGGACATGGGTGATTACGAAAAGATGGCGGAGTATGCGGAGATTTCCATCCGGCAGGGGGAAGCTCCGGGAGAGGATGCCTCCTTCCCCTATCGCCGCCTCTGCGAGGCCAGACAGCATCTGGGGGACGAGGAAGGAACGCTCCGCGCTCTGGAACAGGCCATGGGGAAGTTCCCGGGGCACCCGGAGTTCTTCGCCGCCTACGGGAAGCTCCTGGAGAAGAAAGGACAGCATGCGGAAGCCCTCGCCGCTCTGCAGCGGGCGGCGAAACATGCGAAGTCTTTCCGGGACAGTTCATCGAAATGGAAGAACAGGCTGCCGGAGCTATACGAAGAAATGGCCGGCATCTGCTTCCGGATGGGCAATGCCCCAAGGGCGAAGTCTTTCCGGAAGAAAGCGGAGAAGGAGAGGCGTTCCACTTAGAAACTGCAGTTTCTGGACTAAGTGAACTATGACGGGTAGAAAAGAAGTGCAAGAGAACCAACAAGTAAGCGGAAGTTCTAAAGGAACGACCGTGTAGAGGCAATTGGCACCGCCTTCGGAAATAAGGTTGCAAGCCAGCGAATAAGGACTGGCCCCTACAGAAACAAACTTTCCGTAAAGAATCCCCTAGCTTTAGCTATGGGGAGTGTCAACGGTACGGCAAGGAAGAAGTATCATAACAGGCGAAGAAAGTTTTTCGAAAGAAATTTTCAAGAATATCTTGCAAAAAGCAAAAGAATGGTATAGAATAATGGCTAGAGTAAATTAAAATCCTAATGGCATGGATTTGGCTTACTTCGACAACCTCGTCAGTCCCCATGGATGTATCGCCCATCCGTGGGGATTTTTTTGTGCCTGCGATCGGAAATCCCCCTTCCGGGGGCAGCCAAAATAGCTTTGGAAGCAGGCGGGACGCGGCTTGGATAAAAAATGAAAAAGAAAATGAAAAAAGATGGAAATTCCTCTTTACATCATTTGGGTTCTGTGCTATTATTACATACGAAGTTTTGATACTTTATGTTCGCCGCTTGCGGCGGGCAGAGGCGATGTAGCTACGGCTACTAGAATTCATTTATATTTTGAGGAGGTTGTTTTATTTATGAGTATGACATTTAAGGAAGCATTTGATTTGAAGAACTTGCTGCCCGCAGACATGCAAGAGGGACAGGAAGTAAAAGGCACGCTGCAGGATGGTGTGACGACGTACACTCTTAACAAGAAAGATGGGATTTACCACCTCGCAACGGATCCTTCTTCTTCGAAGCAGCTCAATTTTAAGTTTGGACCGACGGTTGGTGAGCAGTGGGATATCACTCTTGGCAACAATACGGATAATGCTTTCCATTTCTATGATGCGGCTCATGCGGGATTTGTTGATGGCGTAGAGGCCGAGACGAAAGAGGCTACTTCCAGCACTTCCAGCACTTCCAGCACTTCCAGCACGGAAGCGGGTCCGGATGTAGTCAGCTTGGGTGCCGGAAGCGATACCGTCTACGGTACCAGCATGGCTTCCAACAAGACCACCATCAAGGGCGGAGACGGTACCAACAGGTATTATTATGCAGATGTAACGAACGGTGGCGCGAAGGGTTCTGCTTCCGGCGTGAACATTGTTGATGGCAAGGGCAACGCTTTTGCAGAGGTCGGTGGTGACTGGACGGTTACCATGGGCAAGGGTGCCGATACGGTCAGCGTTGTGGAAGGCACTACGGGCACCTTCACTTGGACGGATTATGATGCTGCTGAAGGCGATATCTTCCAGGTGAGAGAGGCTGTGCTCAACCTTGACAACATCGGCGAGATTGAGTCTGCCGTGAAGTCCAGCGGCGCAGTCAAGCTCGGCCTCCAGGCAGACGGCACCGCAGCTGTGACGGCATTGCTCAACACGGATAACAAAGAGAACTTCCGCGTGAAGTTCCAGAATGTGAAGTCCGACGGCTCTGTCAAGCTGGAGGATACTGAGCCGAAGGTGACGGATGTCTGGTATGCAGGCCAGAAGGCCAGCACGATGAATGCTCAGGCTGAGGATCATCAGGTCATCATGATCGGCAACAACAACGAGAACGAGGGCGACTCCCTGAAGGGCGGCGCTAAGGGTGATATTCTCATTGCCGGCATGAACGATACGGTCAACGGCGGTGTCGGCGACGATACGGTTTACCTCGGTTATACCAGCACGAGCCTCGGCTATGACAAGCAGCGCGAGACGGTGGTTCTCGACACGAGGGGCGACAAGGATGAGGTCATCAACTTCCAGGCCGGTCTCAGCGACACTTCCGATGTGATCCATTTCGCACAGGGCTTCGAGTCCATGGCATCCATCACTTCGGATGGCACGAACATCACGGCTACTCTGACCGATGGCAGTAGCGTGAAGCTCAACAATGTCGGCCAGGATCAGACGAACCATCTCCAGGAAATCATCATCTCCAACGGCAAGGACTTCAAGACGGTTGGTGTTGTCCAGACGGATCAGACCGGCTATATCGATGACGATCTCTATGACTACTATACGGGTTCCAACTCCACGCTGAACTTCGATAAGTACAAGGGTGTCAACTTCAACCTTGCTGTCGATCTCGGCAACACGGGCAAGTTCGGTGCTCATTCCCAGTTCTATGGCATCAATGCTGTCTATGGCATGAACGGCGATAACAACACCCTCGTCGGTGCTGCAGGTGCGAACAACACTCTTGCCGCAGGTTCGAACAGCTACAACAACTCCATCTGGGGCGGCGGCCTTGGTAGGGACTTCCTGATTGCTTCCGACAATGCGAAGGATACGTTCTTCTATGGCGAAGGCGACGACATGGATACGATCACCGGCTTCAAGACGAACGACGATCGTCTCTATTTCCACAGCGGCGAGGTTACCAGCACGCTCCGCAACAGCTCGACTTCCGACACGATCCAGCTCACTTGGAACGACAACAACGTTCTCACGATTGTTTCCGACAACAAGGAAGCGGACAAGGCAATCACCTACACGCAGAACGGTGTGCTTGAGTTCGGTGCCAAGGTTGGTATCACCGACGTTTCGAACACCTTCACCTATGAGAGCAATGTAGGCGCTTACTACGGCGGTGCGAAGGACGATGTCCTTGTGGTTTCCACTTCGGACAATGCGAAGCTCTGGCTCGACGACAGCCGTGGCATCACCTTCCAGAACATCGAGACCATCAATGCTTCCGATTCTTCCGGCAACCTCGAACTCGCTGGCGAGGCTTACGAGAACAACGTTCTCATGGGCGGCCATGGTGAGAACTCCATCTGGGGCGGTCTCAGGGGTTCGGATACTCTCATCGGCGGCGATGGCAAGAACTCCTTCTACTTCGGTGTGGATGATGGCAACGACACGATCCTCAAGTACAACGATGGCGACAAGGTCATGCTCTACAATGTCAGCACGAGCGGCATTGCCAATGCCGGCTTGAATGGCAGCGACATGGTCATCGACCTCAAGGATGGTTCCAAGCTCACTGTTGCGAACTACACCGGCAACGGCTCGCTGTCCTTCCAGCTCGCAGACGCTACCTTCGAGTATGACAAGGATCAGAACGTTTGGGTTCAGAAATAACTCGTTTGAAGGCAGGATTTTAGCCTCATATCAGTACACCCCGCTTCGGCGGGGTGTACTTTTTTTAGAACAGAAAGGGATGGTTTTTCCAATATGAATATCTTGTTCCTGCATCCGAACTTTCCGGCGCAGTTCCTTCATCAGGCCATGTATTTCGCGCGGAATCCCAAGGACAAGGTCTTCTTCCTCACGAAGGAGACCAACGGCAGCCAGCTCAAGAATGTCAACGTGGGGCTGTACAAGCCGATGCGGGAGGCGACGAAGGGGATCCATCACTATGTGGAGCCTCTGGAGAAGGCTGTGCTGGAGGGACAGGCGGTGGTCCGTGCCATCGTGAATCTCAAGCAGAAGACAGGCTTCGTGCCCGATGTGATCGTGGGACATACGGGGTGGGGCTCTACCCTCTTCGTGAAGGATATCTATCCGAAGGTTCCCGTGGTAGGCTATTTCGAGTGGTACTACAATGCCTTCGGCTCCGATGTGGGCTACTGGCCCGATGAGAAGGTGCCGGAGGATGACCGCATGCGCATCCGCTGCATGAATGCGACGCAGCTCCTTGCCTATCATGGCTGCGAGGCGGCCTATGCGCCAACGAATTGGCAGCGGGATCAGTATCCTCCCATGTACCGGGAGGGCATCCGGGTGGCTCATGAGGGCGTGGATACGGATCTCCATCGGCCGAAGCCCGGAACGAAGCTCGTGCTGCCCAGCGTCTCCCTGGATCTCTCCGATGCGGAGGAGATCGTCACGTTTGTTTCCCGGGGCTTCGAGCCGTACCGGGGGTTCGACAAGTTCATGGATGCCTTGCGGATCTTCCTGGAGCATCGCCCGAAGTGCCATGTGGTTCTGGCGGGGAAGGACCGGGTCTGCTATGGGTCGAAACTGAAGGATACGACCTGGCAGAAGATCGAGGAGAAGAAGGGCGGCTATGACAAGAGCCGGGTCCACTTCACGGGACTCTTGCGGCGGGATGAGTATCTCACCCTCCTGCAGGCTTCCACGGTGCATGTGTACCTCACGCGCCCCTTTGTGCTGTCCTGGTCCATGGTGGAGGCCATGTCTGTGGGATGCTGCCTCGTGGCGTCTGCCACGCCTCCTGTGGAGGAGGTCGTGGAGGACGGCGTGAACGGTCTTCTGGCGAATTTCCGGGAGCCTGCCCATATCGCCATGCGCATCGAGGAGGCGCTGGAGGATGCGGAGCTTCGGAGCCGTCTGGGCAAGGCGGCCAGGGAGACGGTGCTGGAGCGCTATGACAGGGATGACTGCCTGCGCCGCCAGCTCAATCTCATCTATGGGGTGATGAAATGAAGAATATGGATTTTTCTGATTTCCTGCCTTCCGGGGCAGGGCGTATCGTGCATTTCGGCTGCAGGGACGGGAAGACAGCCACTCATTTCCGCCGCATCCGGCCGGAGGTTTCCTATACGGGTGTTGCGGAGGATCTGCCGGAGGAGGAGATTCCCGGCGTGGATTCCCTTCTTTCGGGGATGCCGGAAGAGGCGGGGGAATCCCTTCTTTCGGGGGCGGACTGCATCATCTACGAGGGCACGGCTCTTTCCGGCCTGACGCCGGAGCTTCTGGAGCGCCATGCGGCCTGTCTCCCGCCGGGGGGGCAGATGGTGATGGTTCTGGGGAATCCCGCCTATCTGGGGCATTTCCTCGCGGCTCTTTCGGGGAAGGGGCTTCCCGATGATTTGGATGTGACACTGCCGGGGCTGCAGGAAATGCTGGCGGAGGCGGGACTGGAAGCCTGCCAGGTGCGCAGGCTGCTCTCCCGGGAGGACGAGAGCCTCTGGGCAGAGCCTGCCATACAGGAACTTCTGCAGGCCGCAGTGGCATGTCAGAGAGGGCAGGGGGCAGAGGATGCGGATCCCCGCGCTGTGGGCTATCTCGTGCGCGCAGCCAGGAAGGAGGAGGTCCGTCCCCTGCTGATCCACAGTGTCCTGGGGGAGGCTCTCGTGACGGCGCGGGTGCGCCTGCTGGAGCCGCAGGCTTTCTGCGCGACGGAGCCTGGGGTCCGCTGCGGCCATTCGAGGCGGGGGGAGGCGCTGCCCCTGGCGGATATGGGCAAGTCCTTCGAGAGGAAGCTCCTCATCCGGCAGCGTATGAACTTCCATACGCTGGAGGAAGCAAGACGGCAGATACAGTTCCTGAGGAAGCATGGTTTCCTTATTCTCTTTGAGTTGGACGATAACCCTGTTCGGTGGCTGGAAGACTACGAGGAAACGGATTGGATGGATTTCCGCGGGAGCCATGCCTGCCAGGTATCCACCCCGGCGTTGGCGGAGGTGGTCCGACAGTACAATCCCCATGTGAAGGTCTTCCGAAATGAGCTTCGGGAACTGCCGCCGCCACGGGAATATCGGGAGGATGTCCCTGTGACCGTGTTCTTCGGCGCATTGAACCGTGAGGAGGACTGGAAGGATATCCTGCCGGCCATCAATGAGACGGCGAAGAAATACGGGGCGGGGCTTCGGTTCCGCGTACTGGCGGACAAGGCATTTTTTGCGGCGCTTGAGACGGAGCATAAGGAGTTCGTGGGGGATGAAGGCTTCTGCAACGGAGTGTTTGTGCCCTATCCCATCTATTGCTCTGCCCTGCACTCGGCGGATATCTCTCTGCTGCCCCTCCGTGACACGGAGTTCAACCGCATGAAGTCGGATCTGAAGTTCATCGAGAGCGCGGGCCATGGCGCGGCAGTCCTGGCCTCCCCCACGGTATACGGGGAATCGGTCCGGGACGGCGAGACGGGGTTCCTCTACCGGAACTCCGGGGAATTCGCGGAGCGGCTGCGGCTTCTCGTGGAGAACCGTTCCAAGCGGCTGGAGATAGCAGAGGCGGCGTATCGCTATGTGGAGCAGGAGAGGCTCCTTTCCCGGCATTACGGGGAGCGCCTGGCATGGTACGGAGAGCTTCTTGACCGTCGGGAGGAACTGGATCGGGAGCTTCTTGCACGCATGGCAGGGGCTTCGGAACAGAATAATGATTGACTTTTTGACTTTTCCCTTGCTTTTTCCGTGGAAATTTGGCATAATGAAGGACATGCGGGTTTCCACGGAATCTCGCAGGAATCATTCTTTCATATTTATATAGATTATGGGAGCAGGGGAGGTCTGTTCTCTGTATAGGAGACTGATGTATGGCAGAAAAGAATAGTTTGGCAGGGTACACGGCCCTGCGATCGGTGGTGGCTGCCCTTCGGCAGTTTGGGTGCGCCGTGGATGAGGATACCTTCATCCAGGCGAACCGCTCCCTGCGGGACACGGAGATGAACTGGGACAAGCTCATAGAGGCATTGAAGCCCTACAAGTACCGCGGAACGATCCTGACGCCCTCGCCGGAGGAACTCAAGACCGTTCCCGTCCCGGCGGTGGTGGGCTTCAAGAACGGCAAGTTCGGCATGATGGGAGTGAACACGGACGAATCCGTGTTCTTCCTGGATCCGGAGCAGGAGAAATCGGTGGCGATGCCCACCTCGGTCTTCCTTCAGATCTGGTCCGGCAAGGTGCTGACCCTCCATCCCAAGATTACGTTGCAGGAGATCATCAAGAGGTACAACCTGGAATGGTTCTACTCGGTGATCCTGCACTACAAGAAGTATTTCGGCGAGGTCCTGCTGGCCTCTCTGTTTTTGCAGAGCATGGGCATCCTGCTCCCGCTCTTCACCCAGGTGGTGGTCGACAAGGTCATCGACAACCAGGGCATGTCCACCCTCACGGTGCTGGGGGTCTCCATGGCGATCCTTGCCGTTGTGCAGGCGAGCTTGAACGGGGCGAGAACCTATGTGATGAACTTCACGACGACGAAGCTGGATGCCATCCTGGGCACACGCATCTTCCGGCATCTCATTTCCCTTCCGGCACCCTATTACGAGCATCGGAAGGTCGGCGAGACCATGATGCGGGTGAATTTCACGAGCGGTATCCGGGAGTTCCTGACAGGCCAGACGATGACCGTCCTGCTGGATGTCCTCTTTTCCGTGGTTTTCGTGGCGGTCATGTTCTACTACAGCGTCACATTGACCCTCATCACCCTCGTGATTGTGCCTCTCTTCACCGTTCAGGCGCTCTGGGCGATGCCGATTTTCTGGAAGAAGCTGATGGCGTCCATGGGTGCCATGATGGCACGGAGGAATTTCCTCGTGGAGGCCGTCACGGGCATGCAGACGGTGAAGGCGCTGGCCATCGAGCCGCAGTTCATCCGCAAATGGGAGAAGCTTGTGGGCCGGCATATCGGACTTACCTTTGAGATGGATGCTTTCAACCTCGTGGTCTCCAGCGGCAGCCAGGTCATCCAGACCATATCGACCTTGGTGATTCTCTGGTTCGGCGGCTACATGGTCATGCGTGGGGAGTTCACCTTGGGCCAGCTCATCGCCTATCAGATGATTGCGGGCCAGGCGACGCGCCCCCTCATTGAGCTATTCACCATGTGGCCCCAGGTGCAGCAGATGGTCATGGGTCTCCACATGATCGGCGATATCATCCATTCCCGCATCGAGCCGGTGCTGCGCCCTAGCCCTGCAGGGCTTCTGGTGCTCCGGGGGGATATCGAGGTGAAGGATGTTTCCTTCCGCTACCGTCTGGATCTTCCCCCTGCCATCGACCATGTGAGCTTCTCCATCAAGGCGGGGGAGAAGATCGGCATCGTGGGGAGGTCCGGTTCGGGCAAGTCCACCATGGCGAGCCTCATCCAGAAGATCTATTTCCCGGACTCGGGGCAGATCACGATTGACGGCACGGATCTCCGGGAGGCGGACTATCCTTGGCTGCGCCATCAGATGGGCGTGGTCATGCAGGACAATTACCTCTTTGACGGAAGCGTCCGGGACAATATCGCGGCGGGGAAGCCGGCGGCGCCCATGGCAGAGGTCATACGGGCAGCACAGCTGGCCGGTGCCCATGAGTTCATCCTGGAGCTGGACGAAGGGTATGATACGAAGGTGGGCGAGCGCGGCGCAGGTCTCTCCGGGGGTCAGCGGCAGCGCATTGCCATCGCCCGCGCCCTCATGACGGATCCCAGGGTCCTCATCTTTGACGAGGCGACCAGTGCTCTGGACTATGAGTCGGAGCGCATTGTCATGAAGAATCTGGAGCGTATTGCCGGCGATCGCACGATGATCATCATTGCCCATCGCATGGTGACGGTGGAGAAATGCGACCGCATCATCGTCATGGATCACGGGCATGTGGCGGAGCAGGGCACGCATCAGGAGCTCATGGCTCTGGGAGGCATCTATAAGAATCTGTATGAAATGCAAGAGGTAGGAGCATGAAGATAACGGAACTTTGGAGAAAATTCATTGATGGGGACAAGGACAAGCAGGAAACCGAGTTCCTTGCCTCCATCCTGGAAGTGACGGAGACGCCTCCTTCTCCTGTGGGGCGCATGGTACTCTGGACAATCGTATTGCTCATTGTCGTGGCGGGGATCTGGCTCTTCGTGGGCGAGGTGGACGAAGTCGCGGTGGCCCGCGGCAAGGTCATCCCCGTGGGCAATGTGAAGATGGTCCAGTCCCCCAACAAGGGGGTCATCAAGGAGCTTTATGTGAAGGAAGGGGATTTCGTGGAGCAGGGGCAGACGCTTCTCCTGCTGGACACGACGAAGACCCAGGCGGATGTGGACCAGCTCAGGAAGCAGGTGGCCTACTACGATATGACGGTGAAGCGCCTGCAGGCGGAGATGAATGACGAGCCTTTCGTGCCGCCGGTTTCCGAGGATCTCGACAAGAAGGACGTGGAGTCCCAGCAGGCTCTCTACCAGAGCCGCCGGGTGAAGCTGGCGGCAGACCAGCAGAAGAATGCGGCGGCGATTGCCCAGGAGCAGGCGGCCATTCAGTCCGCCATGGCAACCCAGCAGAAGTTCGTGTCTATGCTGGCGGTGGCCAAGGAGAAGGAAGCCCGCCTGGAGGATCTCTACAAGACGGATGCGGTGTCCTACTTCCAGCTTCTGGAAGCCCGCCAGACCCGTGTGGAGTACCAGAAGAGCGCGGAGGCCGTGACGGAGGAGATCGCGAAGGAGAGGGCGAAGCTCGCCGAGGCCATGGACAACCAGGCGACGACGGATTCTGCCTACCGGCAGGAGACCATGACTCAGCTCGTGGAGGCCAAGAAGCAGCTCAATACCCATCAGGAAGAGCTCACGAAGGCCACGGAGACGAATGCCCAGTCCATCATCACGGCTCCGGTGTCGGGGCGCATCAACCAGCTTGCCGTGCATACGGTGGGCGGCGTTGTCTCGGAGGCGCAGTCCCTCATGATGGTGGTTCCGGAGGATGCTGTCATGGAGATTGAGGTCTATGCGGACAACAAGGACATCGGATTCATCGAGGTGGGGCAGGCGGCTGAGGTGAAGGTGGAGACCTTCAATTTCCAGAAGTTCGGCATGGTGAATGCCGAGGTGACGGAGATCAGCCCGGATGCCATCGATGATGCGAAGGACAAGGACAAGGACAAGAAGTACCGCCTCTATCTTTCCGCAGAGAAGGATGACAGCGGCATTACCATCCAGCCGGGCATGAACGTGACGGCAGAGATCAAGATCAAGAAGAAGCGCATCATCGATTTCTTCCTCGACCCCTTCCGCCAGTACCAGGATGAAGCTTTGAGGGAGAGATGATATGGCGAATATAGATACAGCCCTGGCCTGCCTCGTGCAGATCGCGGGCCATTTCTCCATCCCGGCGGACTACCGGCAGCTGGAACGGGCCTATGTGGTGGATGCCAATGCCGTGGATACGGTGACGCTCCTGAGGGCTACGAGGGAGATCGGCCTCAAGGCGCGGAAGTTCGAAGGGGTGGACGCGGCAAGGCTCGTGCAGATGCCCATGCCGGCGGTGTGCCGCATGGAGCAGGGCAATTATGTGGTGGTTCTGGGGGGCAACGAGGAGCAGGTGGCGATCTTCGACCCCCTCCATCCGGAGGGCCGTCTGGCGGTCAAGCGGGAGTCGTTCCAGAAGCTTTGGTCGGGGGAGGTTGTCCTCTTCACGAAGCGGTTCCACGTGGAGAAACTGACGGACAAGGTGGAGGGCTTCGGCTTTTCCTGGTTCATCCCGGTGGTGATGAAGTACAAGACGCTTTTGCTGAAGGTGCTTTTCATCTCGCTTTTGCTGCAGCTTTTCGGCCTCTTGACGCCGCTGTTTACTCAGTTCATCATTGACATGGTGCTCATCCATCACAGCCTGAGCACCATGGATGTGCTCATCATCGGCATGATTGGTGTAGCGCTCTTCAACAACTGGATGCTGGCGCTCCGGTCCTATCTTTTCGTCAATACGACGAACAAGATCGACGTGGTGCTTTCCTCTCATCTGTTCCGCAAGATTTCGGAGCTTCCCGTGAAGTATTTCGACAAGTGGCAGGTGGGCGACGTGGTGTCCCGCATGAACGAGCTGGATACGATCCGGGGCTTCCTGACGGGCTCGGCTCTGACGGTTGTGCTGGATGTCGTGTTCGCCATTGTCTACATTGTGGTCATGTTCATCTACAGCGATCAGCTCAGCTATATCGTCTGGGTGACCATTCCCATCTATGTACTCCTGAATGCCTTCATTGCGCCGATTTACAAGCGGCGTATCAATGAGAGGTTCCTTCTGGGGGCGGAGCAGCAGTCCTTCCTCATCGAGACGGTGACGGGCGTCCGCACGGTGAAGACCATGGGCATGGAGCATAGCTTCGTGGAGCGCTATGAGGAAGTCCTCTCCCGTTTTCTGAAGAGCGCCCTCGGGGTGCTCAACGTGGCGAATGCGGCGGGGAGCATCGGCATGTTCCTGCAGCAGGCGTTCAACCTGGCAATTCTCTGGATCGGTGCCTACAATGTCATGGACGGGAAGCTCTCCGTCGGTGAGCTCATTGCCTTCCAGATGCTGGCGGGGCAGGTCATTGCGCCGATCCTGCGGCTGGTGAATATGTGGCAGCAGTTCCAGGGGGTCCGCGTCTCCATGAGCCGTCTCGGCGATATCATGAACGAGAAGAGCGAGCCGGCCTTCAATCCGAACCGCACGACGCTTCCCAGCCTCAAGGGGGAGATCATCTTCGACGATGTGAATTTCCGCTACAAGGCAGACAGCAAGAATGTGCTCTCGGATGTGAAGCTCCGCATTCCGGCGGGGGCAAGGGTCGGTATCGTGGGCCATTCCGGCTGCGGCAAGTCCACGCTCACGAAGCTCATCCAGAGGCTCTATGTGCCGGACAGCGGCCGCGTGCTCATCGACGGCGTGGACATCTCCCAGGTGGAGACGGCGTGGCTGCGCCGCCAGATCGGCATCGTGCTGCAGGAGAATTTCCTCTTCGCGGGCACGATCAAGGAGAATATCTCCATTGCCATGCCGAACATCGGGGATGAGGCTGTCATGACGGCGGCGGATCTGTCAGGCACGGATGAGTTCGTCCGGGAGATGCCCCATAAGTATGAGACGTTTGTCGGCGAGCGCGGCAGCCTCCTTTCGGGCGGCCAGCGGCAGAGGGTGTCCATCGCAAGGGCGCTCCTCCTCGACCCGCGCATCCTCATTCTCGATGAGGCCACGAGCGCACTGGACACGGAGTCGGAGCAGCATATCCTGCAGAATCTGGATCGCATCGCGAAGGGCCGCACGACCATCATGATCGCCCACCGCCTTTCCACGGTGAAGGATTGCGATTTCATCGTGGCTATGGACAAGGGCCGCATCATGGAGATCGGCACCCACAAGCAGCTCATGGAGCACAAGGGGTATTACTACCACCTCTATGCTTCGCAGGAGTGAACAGAAGAAAGAAGAGGCACCATCCCGGGAAGTTGGGATGGTGCCTCTTGTATTTTGGGGATGAGTACGATATGGATGTACAATGGTTTTTTTATAAAAGATAAAATCAGTATATTCCAAGGAATTGCTATTTACAAATAAATTAGAATATGTTATCATAAATACATAAGTTCAAAATACATATTCTAAAGGAGGAATGGAAATGCAAGGACATGGGTTTGACGAGCTGGATATGATCGTGACGGGGTATAGCGAGCGGGGGATCTGCACGAGGATCTACTGGTCGGATGGCAGCATGGAGGAGGCGCCCGTGAAGGTGGCGACGATGCTGAAGCGCATTGCGGCGGCATACGGGAAGACGCCCCAGTCGGTGCGGCATCATTGGCGGCAGGCTCATGCAATCCCGGGGGACGGGCGTTTCGGCAGGATGGCTGTCCTCCCCATCAGCCCCGGTGTCATGCTCATGCCGGTGAAGCTTCCGGAGAAGATGGTGGGGCGGGATGCCTCCATCGGCTATGTGAATCTTGCCCAGCCGATCCGGATCCTTGAGGAGAAGGCGGAAAGCGGCGCGAGGAGCAGGATTCTCTTCCGGAACAACAGCCACGGACTTGCCACGGTCTGGACCTGCAGGACGCTTCGGAAGCATTGGACTGAGGCGCGGAGGTTCTGGCTGGAGGAGGAGCAGCGCCATGCGCTGGAGCGCGCCCGCACGGAACGGGCGAATGTGTACCTGAACTGGTACGAGAACTGAAATCAAAAGAGGCGCTGTCCCTTTGGATGCGGGATGGCGCCTCTTGGTATTGCCGTGAAATTCTTTTCGTGGTAAAATGGCATAGGATAGGAGAACGGAGATATCGCATTTTTTCTTTTTTGCAAGCACCGGAAATTCGGTATGTAGGAGTGATTCTTATGGCAACGACGGAACAGGATGTTATCAGGAAATTCATGAATTCCTTGGACAATACAAGCAAGAAAGGGACGGCTGCACTCAATGAGGCGGTGAACTATGCCTCGGGCGGAAAGTTCTCCACGATGCAGTCCCTGATCAACAGCTTTGCAAGCGATTTGTCGAAGTATGGCGGAGACAGTTACGGCACGTCTGCGGATTCCAGATTCCTGAGGGAATCTTGCGGGATTGTCCTGTCGAATGCCGATACGGGGGCAATCACGGGGGCAGATGCCGGCGGGGCAGGGGTCAAGACAGCGGAGAGTATCGTGCCGGAAGCCGGCACGGCGGCCAACCTTGTCTATCCTGCGGGAAGCTCGTCGACGATTGATGGTATGACCATCAAGTGGCCGAATCAATCGAGCCTGACTTCCGTGCAACAGGCAATCGTTTCCAAACTCAATACCTGGTGGATTTCCGGCGCATTGGATCTCATCGAGGATTCTTTTGGCCTGAGTTTCAGGGAAAGCGGGGCAACGGTCAGGACGATTCCGCTGAATTTTTATGATTCCTCCGGGAGCATGATGGCTTATGTGAACCACTTTAACAATTCCTTCACGGGCAATGCGACCTCGATTTCCTTGAATATCAATATGAATTACTACAGGAATCAGAAATTGGATGATGTGAATGGGATATCTTCCAGTTCCAGCGGTGTGTATCTTGATCGTATTTTGGCACATGAACTGACCCATGCGGTCATGGCAACGAATATCAAATGGTATGCCGATCTTCCCCAATTTGTGAAAGAAGGGCTTGCGGAGCTCGTTCATGGCAGCGATGATATACGCACTGCCACGATTACGAAGCTGGCTCAGTCCTCACAAGCCTCTTATGTAAAAAATACGCTGTTCAATCTTTCCTCGACAAGCAGTTCTGTGGATACGTACTCCGGGGGCTATATGCTGTTCCGGTATCTTGCGAAGCAGGCGGCGGGCGGCAATTCGTCACAGGATACTTCTATTGTCGGGACTTCCGGCGATGATATGCTGTATGGGACGGCGCAAGACGATTTGATGAAGGGGCTTGCGGGCAATGATACGCTCTATGGTTATAACGGCAACGATACCTTGTACGGAGGGGATGGGAACGACCGTCTCTACGGGGAGGCCGGGAACGATGTCATTGACGGCGGCGCGGGGAACAATACGATTCGCGGCGGCGCAGGAGCGGATACCATCGTGGGCGGCACGGGCGTCGATAAGTTCATGTATTGCGAGGGAGACGGCAACGATACGATCACGGGCTTCGAGAGCAATAAGGACATCATCGACCTGTATCATGTGAACTACAGCTGGGCGCGTTCCGGCGATTCGGATGTACAGCTGACATTGGGTTCGGGGGGCATTCTTCTGAAGGATGCCTTCGGCAAGACGGCGAAGATCACGGATCGCTATGGCGGGAGCAAAACGGTGAGTTTCACGCAGGCGGCCGCCGCTCCCACTACGTCTGATACTTCCACCGCACCGACTGCTCCCACGAATGCCGCCAATGTCATCCGGGGGACGGACGGGGCAGATCGTCTGAATGGTACGGGAGCCGGTGACGCAATCTATGGCTATGGCGACAATGACTCTCTCTACGGAGGCGCTGGAAATGACTGGCTGTACGGAGGGGACGGGAACGACCGTCTCTACGGGGAGGCCGGGAACGATATCATTGACGGCGGCGCAGGGAACAATACGATTCGCGGCGGCGCAGGAGCAGATACCATCGTGGGCGGCACGGGCGTCGATAAGTTCATGTACTGCGAGGGAGACGGCAACGATACGATCACGGGCTTCGAGAGCAACAAGGACATCATCGACCT
>CACYDT010000019.1 GCA_902773295.1 uncultured Veillonellaceae bacterium
AAGTCTGCGCTTCATCCTGCAGCATTCCCAGAATCGCAACAGGGATCTGGCGAATGCCTTCCCGCATCGTTTCAAGCGCAGGCAGGGAAACGATATCTTCTTTGATGCGGGGAAGAGGAGGTATTGCACGGAGATTTGATAACGGGAAAAGAAAACACCGCCCACAAACTATGGACGGTGTTTTTGCCTGCGGCATGCCTACATCGTGCCTACAAAATGCCTAAAAATCATTAAGTTTTGCTAAAATGCGCTAAAACGTGAAAATTAGCTTGAGCCTTAGAAAATCATGGTCTGAAAGATGCTGATAAATCTCATTGGAATCCATGTGAGGGTTTGATAAATAAATAAAATTAATGATAGGATAAAAACACATTGATTTTTTTTGGCGTATTTGTTATAATTTACACGTATTAGGAACGGTTGGTTGTCCGGCAATACGGTGTACTCTTGGATGGCCAAGGGGCGCCTATATCATAAGGAGGCTTATATCATGAAAGTAACAGTTGTTGGTGCAGGTAATGTTGGTGCTACCGTAGCGAATGTATTGGCTACGAAGAACATCTGCAGCGAGGTCGTTCTCATCGATATCAAGGAAGGCGTGTCGGAAGGCAAGGCTATGGATATCATGCAGACTGCCCACATGCTGAATTTTGACACCACGGTAACGGGTGTGACGAATGACTATGCTGCTACGGCGAATTCCCAGGTAGTCGTGGTAACTTCCGGTATTCCCCGCAAGCCGGGCATGACTCGCGAGGAGCTCATCGGAACGAATGCGAAGATTGTCAAGAGCGTCGTGGATCAGGCTCTCAAGTATTCTCCGGATGCCATCTTCATCATCATCTCCAACCCGATGGATGCGATGACGTACCTCACCCTCAAGGATTCCAAGCTTCCTCGTAACCGTGTGCTTGGCCAGGGCGGCATGCTCGACAGCAGCCGTTTCCGTTATTTCCTGTCCAAGGCTTTGCAGAAGGCCGGCTATCCTGCAACTCCGACAGATATTGATGGCACGGTCATCGGCGGACACAGTGACAAGACGATGGTTCCTTTGACGAGCATTGCCACTTATCGCGGCATTCCTGTGAAGCAGCTCCTCACGGACGAGCAGCTCAAGGAAGCTGTTGAGCAGACGAAGGTCGGCGGCGCTACACTCACGAAGCTTCTCGGTACTTCTGCCTGGTATGCTCCGGGCGCAGCGGCTGCTGCCATGGTTGAGGCGATCGCTCTGGATGCCAAGAAGCTCATTCCTTGCTGCGTCTACCTCGATGGCGAGTATGGCGAGAAGGATCTCTGCATTGGCGTTCCTGTGGTTCTCGGCAAGGACGGCATGGAGAAGATTGTGGAGTACAAGCTGGAAGGCGATGAGAAGGCGAAGTTTGACGAGAGCGTTCAGGCTGCCCGCAACACGAATTCCAAGCTGGGCGATGCTTTGAAGTAATTTTTCTTTACTATGAAAAATTAGCGAATCAAGCCCGCAAGGGCGCAGATGAGCTTAGTTTTCGTGTAAGGGCGTAGGTGCGGAACATCGTTTCGCACGGAGTTTAGGGATGCATGCATCGGCAAATCCAATGCAGATTTGTATTGGATTTGCCGATTTTTTCGTTTTGGGGAGGATTTTATCGAAAAGATCTTAACATTTTCTCAAAATATGCGATATAATATAAGTAGGACAAAATCATCCTTTGATTGACCTTCGGGCAGGAGGTGGGAAATATGGTAGAACGTATCGAGAAGGTTGCGAGGGTGAAGGGCGTCGATTATGATGTAGGGCGCTCGTTCGATCGCAAGGAAGGTTATGAGGAAAAGGATTCAGGGAAGAAGTTTTCCGAGGTTTTTCAGAAGGCCCGGAATCGTCAGGTAGCGGAACCAAGCAGTGTATCTGCGCCATATCGGCTGGAGCTCAGCCGTGCCACGCAATCCCTCTTTTATGAGGGTGGCATGGATTTCAGGTCGTTGAGCAGCAAGCTGAGAGCATATCAATGAAGGAGCGTGTTGTTTATTGTTGGAGGATTGCCCGTTCAATGAGAAGAAGTGCCCCCGATGGTTTCCCGGGCCGGGTTCAGGCAGCCGGAGAATCATCGGGGGTGTTTTTGTGCGCAGGAAATGGAACTTTTTGTCGTGAAGTGAAGCTTGCCACAGTCGAAGCAGAAGCTTCTTTTGTATGCAGGAAGGAATAGGCATTCATTGCTTCCGGGATTCTTTGGAGAGCTCCATGTCGTCGATGAGCGTTCCGTCAGGCAGGAAACAGCGCAGGCGAAGAATCTTTGGGGAAGCATCCAGGATGACGTAGTTGTCTGTTTCCGGCTGGGGTGAGGATACTTTATCGAACATGAGATCCAAGGGGACATCGTAGCGGGCGTTTCCGCTGAGACCGCAGAGGACATAGACAGGGCCATGGTCTGCGGGCTTGAAATCGTAGAGATGTCCCCGGTTGCGGTAAGTGTGCATGTGCCCGGTGAGGACGAGGTCGATGCCAAGGGCTTCGAAATCCGGCATGAAGTCGTGGGCGATGTCGTTCAGCCCGCCGATTTCCTTTGTATAGAAATTGTACTCGTTGTAAGAGTGGATGTCCTTGTGCATGAGCACGATGCGCCAAGGATGCTTGTCCCGTGACAGGTCTTCTCTCATCCAGGTGCGCTGCTCATCGAGAAGCCCGGGGCGCAGCCCGTCCAGTTCCTGGAAATTGTTGTTGAGCACGAGGAAGTGGGCAGGCCCGTAGCTGAAGGAATAGTAATAGCCCAGGAATTTCTTGCTGCCATTAGTGGGCAGGGAAAACTGGTGCAGGTAGTTTTCCGGCAGGCAGTCCTTCCATTCCAGGCTGTAGCATTCATGGTTGCCCATGACGGGAACAAAAGGATAGAGGGGAAGGAGATCGGCAATGCCGGAATACCAGGACTTCCAATGCCAGGCGGACTGCCCGTTGTCCGTGATGTCCCCGAGGTCTGCAATGAAGCTTGCCTTTGGGAAATCCCTTGCAGCGGCATGGATGGTGGTTTCCCAGTCCTCATAGGTTTCGGAGCATTGGGAATCACAGACGATGATGGCTTGAAGGTTGCCGTATCCGGCGGTTTGCAAGGACATCCATTGACCGGCCGCATCGTCCCGGACGACACGGCAGTCGTAGCGGGTTTCCGGTTCGAGCCGTTCCAGGTGGGCGGTATAGATGAAAAGCTGCTGGTCTTCGAGCGTGAAATATTCATAGGATATATCCGCCCACCCTGCGCCCCTGGCACCGTGCTTCCGGTATTCCAGCCGGGCGCCTTTTTGAAGTTCCGTTGATTGCCACATGATCGTGCAGGATTTTGAGGGATCTGCTGTGATGATTTGCCTCAGATTCTTTGTGGGCAAGGAACGAAGGTAGTCCTGTGGAACATGAAGCCCGTCGGGCAGGACTTCGGATGCTTCTGCCCGGGGGAACATGCGGGCAGGGATCAGTCCTCCCAGCCCGAGAAATATCATAGCCCGGAAGCAGAGATGCAGAAAATGACGACGTGTGTATTGGTACATGGCAACGCTCCTACTTGAAAGATGAAGGTTTTTACTGCATATATAATAACAAAATTCTTAACATTTGTGAATGGTTTCCGAGAGAGAAAATCCATGGAAACTTTGCAGAAAATCGTGTAAAATAGAGAATGGTTTCTGTAGGTCTTTCCATGGCCGGGAACTCTTTCATTCAGTAGGGAGGAATGCATTATGTCAATTCTCGTATGCGGCGGCGCCGGATATATCGGCTCTCATGCTGTGCATCAGCTCATCGAAAAAGGAGAGGAGGTCGTCATTGTCGATAATCTCCAGACGGGGCACAGGGATGCACTGCATCCCCGGGCGAAGTTCTATGAGGGGGATATCCGGTCGGCTGCGGTTCTCGACAAGATTTTCACAGAGAATGAAATCGAGGCAGTCATTCACTTTGCTGCCAATTCCCTGGTGGGGGAGAGTATGGAAAAACCACTGAAGTATTTCAACAACAACGTCTATGGCATGCAGGTGCTCCTGGAGGCAATGGAGCGCCATGGGGTGGACAAGATTGTCTTTTCCTCCACGGCGGCGGTTTACGGCGAACCGAAGCGGGTTCCCATTCTGGAGGATGATGAGACGAACCCCACCAATACCTACGGGGAGACGAAGCTTGCCATGGAGAAGATGATGAAGTGGGTCAGCCGTGCCGACGGCATCCGCTATGTGTCTCTTCGTTACTTCAATGCGGCGGGAGCGCTGGAGGACGGATCCATCGGCGAGGATCACCATTCCGAAACCCATCTGATTCCGCTGATTCTGCAGGTTCCCCTCGGAAAGCGCGAGCATATCACGGTCTACGGCGATGACTACGCTACGCCGGACGGCACATGCCTCAGAGACTATATCCATGTCATCGACCTGGCGGATGCCCATGTGCTGGCGCTGGAATACCTTCGCAAGGGCGGGGAGAGCAATATCTTCAACCTCGGCAATGGCAAGGGATTCTCCGTCAAGGAGATGATTGAGGCGGCAAGGAAGGCCACAGGCAAGGACATCAAGGTGGAGATGGGAGGCCGCCGCGCCGGGGATCCCGCCCAGCTCATTGCCTCATCGGAGAAGGCGCGCAAGGTTCTCGGCTGGCAGCCACGGTTCACGGATGTGGAGGCAGTCATCGGGACGGCATGGAACTGGCATCGGAAGCATCCGGACGGATATGCGGAGTAAAAAGTGTTGTGGTACACTATCCTCTGACGAGGCGCCATGAGCAAGAGAACTTTTGGCTCTCAGGTTAAGATTTTCGCAAAACAACACCGTGAAGTAGAAATACCACTAATCGCAAAGGACGTGCTAACAGTGACATTAGATGATATCATCAGCGGCTCCAAGTATGATATGGAGCAATTTTCCGAGCGTCAAAAGGCGGCACTTCTTGCGCGTACGGCAACCAAGAGTGTCAAGGGCAAGGAGGCACTTTACGTCACCTGTCCAGTTCGTCAGAAGGATATCAAGCTCACGCCAGAGGAAATCGTGCGTCAGTTATATCTGGACGAGCTTCAGGAGACCTATGCCTATCCTCTCTCCCGCATACAGGTTGAATATGTGGTCAATATCGGCAGAGATAAGAAGCGTGCGGATATTGCAATTATGGATAAAGACCGCCCCAATACGCCTTACATCATCATCGAGTGCAAGGAACCGACACTCAAGGATGGCAAGGAGCAGCTGAAATCCTATTGCAATGCCACAGGCGCACCCATCGGGGTCTGGACAAACGGCAACAAGATTTCCTATTACAACCGCAAAGCCCCTAACTATTTTGAGGATATACCGAATCTTCCAAGTGCATCCGAAACCTTGGCCGATATCTTGCAGGAGCGTTGGACGATTGACACCCTCATTGCCAAGGACAAGCTTATTACAGAGCGTAAGTCTCTCAAAGACCTGATTCTTGAAATGGAAGATGAAGTTCTTGCCAACGCAGGCGTAGACGTGTTCGAGGAAGTATTTAAGCTGATTTTCACGAAGCTCTACGATGAACTGCAGAGCGGCAGGGACAAGAAGCGAATTTTGCAGTTCCGAAATTATGGCTATACCGAAACGGAACTCAAGGAAAAGATTCAATCCCTTTTTGATGCTGCAAAGAACACGTGGGAGGGTGTATTTTCCAGTGACGAAAAAATCGCTCTGAACGGCTCCCATCTATCGGTCTGCGTGGCGAGTCTTCAAGATGTCAAGCTCTTCAACTCCAATCTGGATGTGGTGGACGATGCCTTTGAGTATCTAATGAGCAAGAGCCAGAAGGGCGAGAAAGGACAATACTTCACTCCCCGTTATGTCATCGATATGTGTGTCCGCATGTTGAATCCCACGGCAGAGGAATATATGATTGACACGGCAGCAGGGAGCTGTGGATTCCCGATACATACGATTTTTTACGTTTGGAAGAAGATTCTGTCAGAGAAGGGCATAGAGCAGAGCCATCTATTTACGTCGGAGGAAAAGCCACCCGAATGCACCGACTACGTCAACCGTCATGTGTTTGCCATAGATTTCGACAAGAACTGTGTCCGCGTCTCCCGTATGCTGAACTTGATTGCAGGGGACGGAAAGACCAATGTCATGCGTCTAAATAGCATCGATTTTGACCGTTGGGCTGAGGAAACAAAGGACGAGGACTGGACTGACACCTATAACGAAGGATGGAAGAAGCTCAAGAAACTTCGGAGGGAAAAGAATAACGACCAGTATTATCGATTCGATGTACTGATGGCGAATCCCCCGTTTGCAGGAGACATTAAGGAGAGCCGTATTGTCGCCAAGTACGAACTCGGCAAGAACGCTAAGGGCAAGCAGCAGTCCAAGGTGGGAAGGGATATTCTCTTTATCGAGCGCAATCTGAATATGCTCAAATCCGGCGGACGCATGGCGATTGTCCTTCCACAGGGCAGATTCAATAATAGCAGCGACAAATACATTCGTGATTTCATTGCCAAAGAATGCAGGATTCTTGCTGTGGTCGGGCTTCATGGCAACGTATTCAAGCCTCATACGGGAACAAAGACCTCTGTTCTGTTCGTGCAGAAGTGGGACGATGAACTGTGTCCTAAACAGGAGGACTATTCGATTTTCTTTGCTACCATGCAACAGCCGAGCAAGGATAATTCTGGCGATAAAATCTATGAGGCGGTAGATGGCAAGCCTGTTCTTGATTCTCATGGACATCTGATTGTAAAGCATGACCTCTACAATCACGATGGATTGACACACGATGGGATTGCTGAGGCGTTTATTGAATTTGCCAAGAAGGAGCATCTAAGTTTTTTCGCCTAAGCCCGCAACCGTTTGATGCCGAGAGATATCAACGATTGATGGACGGGCTGGAATGTAGTGAGATATTGCTTCGTGAATTGGAGCGCACAACAAGAATCGATTCAGAGTTTTATTCCAGAGAAAATCTGCAAGTATCCGATAGATTGAAAAGCTATTATACACAACCGATAACAGAGAACTTCTATGTATCAGACGGAAATCATATGTCCGTTTCGGATGATTTCAGAGAAGATGGCGTTCCATACTATCGAGGACAAGATATATACAACACTTTTATCGAAAGTGCTTCACCTATCTGCATTAGTGAAAATTATTATTATCAGCAGAACATGGAACGCTCCCATTTACAGAAAAACGACATATTATTGTCTATCGTTGGAGCTATTATTGGCAATACCTCTATGGTCTATTCAAGCAGAAAAGCTACTTGCAGTTGTAAGTTGGCGATAATACGCCCAAAAGATAAGGCTTTCAAGTCTTTTCTGGTCAACGTGTTCCTGAAATCGAAATATGGACAGAATCAAATCCAAAAGTTTAGACGTGGTACTGCACAAACAGGATTTCTGCTCGAAGATATGGAACAATTGCTCGTGCCTGCATTCGGAGAAGTATTTGGCAACCAGATACAAAATGTCATGGAACAATTACATAAACTAATCACTAAATCGCAAGAAATCTACAAATCTGCTGAATCACTCCTCCTTTCCTCCCTTAATCTTAACAACTTCACTCCTTCAACGGAGAACACCAGTATCAAAACCTTCTCGCAAGTTGATAAAAGCGAACGTATGGATGCAGACTATTATCATCTGAAATACGATGAATTGTTGCAACGTCTCCATGCCCATGCAGATAAAATTATCAAGGTTAAAGATATTCGTACAGAAAATCGTCGTGGTGTACAGCCAAACTACATTGAAAATGGAGAGATTGCGGTTGTCAACAGCAAGAATATCCTTGAAAACGGATTGGATTACGAAGGGTTCAGTTCAACGAGTTTGACTCTGTGGAAATTGAAGCCAGAAGCTCATATCAAACAAGGGGACATTCTAATCTATACAACTGGTGCAAACGTGGGCAGGGCAGCAACATACCGATTAGATACCCCAGCTTTGGCGAGCAACCACGTCAATATCCTGCGAGTCAAGCATCCTCACCCACAATATATTGCTTTCGTCATTAACTCAATGATTGGACGGATGCAAACAGAACGCCTTAGTACAGGATCTGCGCAACAGGAACTTTATCCGAAAGATATAGACAGCTTTATCATACCGCTTGTATCAGAAGAAACGCAGGTTGAGATTGAATCCTTGTTGGATAAATCATACGCATTGCGAGAACAGAGCAAATCCCTTCTCAAAGCAGCAACAAGAGCAGTGGAGATAGCCATTGAGCAGGACGAATCGACAGCTACAGCCTACTTGGAAGAACAGACGAAAGGAGATGCGTGAGATGGCCTTTGTTCCACGACTGCAAATACATAACTTAGGTCCGATTGAGGACTGCGACATTCTACTGAATAGAATGATGGTACTGGATGGTCCTCAAGCTGCGGGAAAAAGCACAATAGCCAAGACGATTTTCTTCTTTCGTACAGTGAAGGACGAGCTTTATAAAACTTTTTTGACAGGATGGGCAGCCTCCATTCCGGAACTCAATGCCAAGTTGTATTTGCTAAGAAATTTGAATCGTATCTTAGGCAATTATATGTCTATCAAACGGGGCACATATTTGTCCTATGAGTACGCACCAGATATAAAAATCGAGGTTAGACTCGTTGAGAATGTAAATTCGTTGATAACATTCAGCCCATCAATCAGTCGTGCATTAGAAAAATATCGAAACATTGATTACAGAACTGCGAATAGAGACGAGATTCGGAGAGAACTACAAGAACTGTTTGCAGACAACAGCAAAATAGTATATCTTCCTGCAGGCCGCAGTTTCACGTCGCTCTTGATGCACCAACTGAATTATATCTTAGCTGTTATGGATGACAAGCAGAAAGATACGCTGGATTACTGCATGAGGGATTATATGGAGCGAGTGCTGCAAATCAAGCCGCAACTGGTCGAACAGCAGCTCTACGAAGAGGTCGCCAAGATAGACAGCACACATTTTGGATTCATGCGGTTTGTAAGAGAATATATGGGACGTATTCTGAAAGGCCGCTATGTCAACATCAACGGCGAAGAAGGGATAAGGCTATTTGATTCCGATACCGACAAGCCCATACCCCTTGATTTTGCTTCCTCTGGGCAGCAGGAAGTATTGTGGATTCTCAATTTAATATATTATTATTTGAGAGAAAAGCAGCCAACTATGTTCATCATTGAAGAGCCAGAGGCTCATTTATATCCGGATTCCCAAAAGGAAATCGCGGAGTATATCGCTCTGGCCTTGCATGGGAAAAACGAGTGCATAGTCACGACGCATAGCCCGTATATCCTTGGAGCAATGAATAACCTATTGGATATCAAACGTTTGGAAGATAAGGGCGTGAGGGTCTCTCGTCTTTTGGAGGAAAACGGACTCATTGGCTTGCAGTTGCTCCACCGCAAAGAATTTGCCGCCTATTTCGTCGATAAAGGAACCATAACAGATGCTATGGACTCAGAATCTGGTTTGATTCGCAATGAAATGATTGACGGTGCTTCTGATCAAATCAATCGTCTTGCTGATGAAATATTCGCTTTGGAGTGTGGGAACGATGAGTGAGATATGGCCGAAAAGCTACGAGAAATTGGTTAGCTATGCCGAAGACAAGCATACCAATTCCATCTACATTTCCGAGGAAAATCATTGTGAACACAGAGCCATCAATGATAGTAGAGACTATGTGAATCACATCAAGATAGACGGCAAGGTCATACTCAAGGCTTGCAGAGACACGAAGCGCATTGATTTTCTTCTGCTGAATGAAACGAAAAAGATCGCTTACTTTATCGAATTGAAGGGCAGTCATATCAAAGATGCCTTTGAGCAGCTAGAGGTAACCGATAGGCATTTGAAGCCCATACTGGAAGAATATGCGGTTCAGTGGAGGATTATCCACCATCATTCGAGAACGACAAGGTTGCGCATGAACGAAGTGAACCAGTACCGTAGAAAACACCCATACTTGATAATACGCAATACGCCGATGGAGGAACACATATAGCCTGCTGGCTATGACGAAATGCCTTATGGCCGAATCAAGGGACATTTTGTCCTGCGGCGAATTATTTACTATGAGATTTTGGCGAGTCAAGACCGAAGGGCGCGGAATCGGTTAGATTTCGTGCAAGGGCGCAGTGCGAAACACTGTTTCGCACGAAGTTTAGCAGGAAACGCCGTGCCATTGGGGCGAAGGAATCTTGTCTTTGTGCAGGTTTCGGCTTATCTCTCTGGTTCTTCCAGATGTTTTTTTTGGTACCACCATGCTCCGCCGATGAGCAGGACGGCGAAGATGATGACGATGATGAGGCGGGTGGGGTCTTCCTCCCGTGTGATGGCATCATGCCCGATGATGGCCTCGATGCCCGTGGAGGGGAATTTTCCGATGAAGGAGGAAATCACGTAGTCCCGAAGGCTCATGGAGCTCAATGCACCTACGGCATTGAGGAGCACCGAGGGGATGTATGGAACCATGCGTGCGATGAGCATGACGGTGAAGCCGTTTTTGCCGCTGTATTTGTCGATATTGGAAAGGGTTTTGTTCTTGGAGATGATTTTTTCTGCTGTTTCCCGAAAGAGGAAGCGCAGAAGGAGGAAACTGATGGTGACACCGACGGTCTCAGCGACGCAGGAGAGGACAATGCCGGGGACAATGCCGAAGATGAGGGTATTGGCCGTGGAGAAGATGATGGCAGGAGGGAAGCCGAGCGCATTCACGAACAACGTGAGCCAGAAGCTGAAAAAAATAGCCCAAGTGCCGAAGGATTCAATATATTCTGCAGTTTCCAGGATATCCCCATGGGAAAGCATGCGCCAAAGGCAAGGAAAAAATTCGGGATTCAGAACATGAATGGCAAGAAAGAGAAGCAGGATCAGGATGCCTGCAATCAGCTTGACGGTGCGCATGGAGTGCAATTTCATAGATGTCCGTTACTGAAAACTTATAAAAAGTTATAAACTTCTGTTGGAAAGTTAACTTTTACGTTTCATTCCTCATTCATTGCGTCCGCTTTCGCTCGTGCAAGCACGAAGCTACTTGCGTTTGGTGCAACGC